>NZ_JBHLXJ010000017.1:0-87948 GCF_042432465.1 Affinundibacterium danionis
GATAGGGTTGTTAGTATGTAGCATGAGAGTTACCTTTCTTTGGTTTAGTAGGATTCGACACCCATATCTAAACCGGTAACTCTCATCTTTTCAAGTCGATGTGTCAGATCAAGTCTGAACTAATACACAAAAAGCAAGTATCGGCAACTGTCAGCACCCTTTTTACCAAAATTTGGACCAAGATTTGGTCCAAGAAATTTGGTGCGACCGACAGGAATCGAACCTGTATTGCGAGCTTCGGAAACTCGTATCCTATCCGTTGGAAGACGGTCGCGTGTGCATATATCTGCAGACCGCTATTGTATCGGGTTGAAATGAAAAATGCATGTGGCTTAGGCTTTTATTCTGCTTTCCAGATTAAATCATGTCGAATCCGGCTTAGACTCCCATAAATTGCGCTGTGAACTTTCCTTTTCCAGTTCTTTTTGAAATATACATCAGCATATCCGCTGCCTCTATTGCATCTTCAATCGACTGAATTTCTGGATGAGGGAGGTAGCAAATTCCTATACTGGCGCCAACTCTTAAGTCGTCATGATTGGCGATTCTGAGTGCCATAATGGATTCGATAATTTTGTCAGCAATTCTGTGTGCGTCGTCATATGCCTGCAATGAACCCAATACTATTGCATACTCGTCTCCTCCGAATCTCGCGACACAATCTGATGCTCGAATACAGTTCCGCATACATTCGGTCACCTGCCTCAAGATTTCATTTCCAGCCGCGTGACCGGCGATGTCATTGATTAACTTAAATCCATCAAGGTCAATAACTAACACCGCGCATTTTAAATCACTTCGGTTTATCCGGCTCAATAGCTGTTCAAGCTCTTGCACCAAACCCAAGCGATTCAATGCACCTGTAAGTGAATCGGTTTTTATAGCTTTTTCTAACGCTTCAGCACGCAATTCTGATTCCATTCTCTCGCTAATAGCTCTCGACGCCAGCACAAAAATGTAAATTGGAACGAGCAAAATGGTTAAAACGATGCCTATAGACAAATAAGGCATCGACGACCAGTAAGGCGAAAGTGCCATTGCGAATGACGTGAGCATTGCTGATAGTACCGCTGAAAATTGTCCCCATCGAATGCCGAAATTGAGTCCGCTCACAATAGATAGCATCAAAGGTAAAGGGATGGCGACTGCATAGACTTCTCCCGCATAGTTCATACCAACGGAGAACACAATAATGTCGAAAAGGAGCGTTATTCCGATTCTTAATTCAATTTGGCGCAAGATATCTCGTAATATAAATGCCAGCCAGAGTATCGCGGCTAGACCATGAACGCCGACTAAATATAATGCATGCTGAAGGTCAGTATTTTTGTGAAATGCTTCAACGACTTGAAAGTATAAAATCAAGGCAATCAGAACCCAAATACGATAAGTCGCCAACAGACGCTCAGCTCGACTTAAGTTACCCTTAAAGTCACAAGAGAACCGTAGTTTCATCACTAGGAACCCACAAAGAAAGGAGGATTTATCTATCAATTTGCTCTATTTCAGTCCAAAAGGATTCCCTTGAGAGTCAGTGCCACCGCAACCACCTAATTTGGAGGGGTCATTCATCGGCAGCATGGTGGCTGGATTGAGGCAGGCTGTGTATCGTTGGGTGCGACCGTCTTCGTACTTACGAACACAGCTCGAGTTTTGACATAAATCGGAATAGCGAACTATTTTTGCTACTGGAACGTCGGTATTTGATGTTTTGATGCTTTTGGGTTTAACATTTTGTTCTGCCTCAATGATTGCCTCCAACTTCTTAAACTCAATTGGCTCCGATAGTGCGCCCTTATTTTCGATAACATCCTCTTTGTCACATTTCTCGTTCGGTTTCAATCCATTTTGGCACCCTTTTCTTGCGTCATCCAATGCTTTTTCATAAGAGTTCGCAGTAGCAATACCGATGTATGTTTTACTCGATACACGTGCATACCATAGGTGCTCACCAATGCTTGCAAATAGTTTGCATTTGTCACTTGGCGATAAACTTTCCTTCACTTGAGTTTCACATCCTTTAAGAGCATCTTTTTCCGCCACTTCTTGTGACCCATAGTTATAGGTTGCATAAAAGTTTCCATCGCTTCGTGCAAGAGCAAACCAGTTTGTTCCGCCATCCCAGGCAGCTTGCACCAAACGGCAATTTTTTGCGATTTCTTGGCATTCGTTCAATGCATTCTTTGCTGCTACAAATGGGTCATTCGAGTTGGCTCGGCCCATTCCGCCATCGCCCTTGGCGATTACTACAGCGACTGGACCATTCACTGTCGCTCCCACTAACACACAATTCAGAGCTTTTTTACTACAACCTTCCAAAGCGCCCTTTTCGGCCTCTGCAGCGGTTGAAGCCCCATAATATGTCTGTATATAGCCGCTCTCCCTGCTATGTGCGACTGCAGTCCATGCAATTGCTGAGTTTGTTATCAAACTGGAAGCTACTACAAGCAACGCTATCGTGAAGTCTTTCATAATTTCTCCTAAAGTCATAGCTGGCTAGTTCAAGCTATTGATGTTGCAAACCAACAATAGATATCTCTTAATCAACAGATTTGCTAAGATGAATTTCCAAGTGGAAATGTTTTTGATGCTGGAGAAGCTTACAAAGCACTTACAGTCAAAACCATAGGGTTGCGACAAGGTTGGTAATCCGTGGAATGAGTGTGGGATTTCGAGGAATTTGTAGAACCTTAGGATAAAGAGGTAATGCAAGCTACGATTTCGTGGCACGAAGTAACTATGACGGCGCTCGAGGACTTTCGACAAAATGACGAATTCCCTGAAAACACTCGTTGATTCCAAGTTTAAGGGTGCCTATCGCGAACTAGATGAAATTCATTACTCGGTATCGGAGGATGGCATTACTCAATTCACTTAAAACTATTGAAGATATTGCAGAACGCTTTGAGAAGTGATGCCAAGAATTTGAGACAAGGGCCCTAGCGAAGTTGTTATGTTCCCGTAGTTGGAACCCAAACCGTTGCTAGTATTCAAATGACACCGTTACTCTAAGAATCGGGATTTAAAAATGTTAATCAACTCCCTAAAAACAAAGCAGACCTTACCAAGTGCAAGTTTTGCTCTATTCGTTGTCTTGGGTACTTGTTTAGGATGTATCTTCACAAGTATTTCTTATTCAATTTGGATTTTTATTTCTTTTGCGATTGTGTATCAGGCATCGTTTCTATCATGGATAGAGAAAAATCTCAGAGACAAATCCGGTCGAGGAAAGCTCTACTCATTCTGTTTTAAGCTTCAAACACAGTCATTTTTCAAATCATTTGTTTTTTGGGGGGCCATGTTCGGTTCCCTATGCCTCATAGACTTAATTGCGGAAGATGCGTCAAATATCAAGCATTTTGATGTTGCACAAATTTCCCTAGTCCTAGTAGCAATTCTAAAAATATCCTTTGTGACCTCTATCTCGGTAGCGTTCTGGCAGGTCCATACATTGTCTTCAAAAGACTCGAAGTGGTTTAATTTCGCTGAAGTGGATTTCTCGCAAGAGAGCATCAAACTTCACGCTGGAAAGAACTCTTTATGCAATCGACTGGAACACTATCTACAAGCGCTCAATGAAAAAGGTACACCTAAATTTTCGAGAATGTTTTTTGAATCAGACACAAAAATTCGCAAACGTTTTGAGGGCGATAATTTACGATTTGAATTGACTTGGTTGTTTTGCCCCGTGACGGTTGGAATATCTGTTCACTCTAATCAATCCGAAAATGCAGAAATTCATATCACTTATCAAATGAAACGAGCTTCGTTCTCGTTTGGCTTCTTCCCTAACCCCGTCGACGTTCAAGCATTAAAAACGTATCTAAAGACTTACGTTATTAATCCAATGCAAGATGAATTATCTCTCACTGGCGCAATCTCGAAACAAGACGAGCTAAGAAAAAGTGCGATAGAGAT
The DNA here is from genome assembly GCF_042432465.1 of Affinundibacterium danionis. NCBI lineage: Bacteria > Pseudomonadati > Pseudomonadota > Betaproteobacteria > Burkholderiales > Oxalobacteraceae > Affinundibacterium > Affinundibacterium danionis. Next base: position 3,919 of record NZ_JBHLXJ010000017.1, read on the forward strand.
GCAACTACGTACCCTACAGGCACAGATTGAACCGCATTTCTTATTCAATACGTTGGCGAACCTGCGCCAAATGTATCGTGTCAGTAATGAAGCTGGCGAGGACATGCTGAATCACCTAATTAGCTATCTTCGTAGCTCAGTGGAAGAATTTCGGAGTGAAAGCTCGACTGTTGAAAAAGAGATGGATTTAGCCCTTCACTACCTTGCAATTATGAAGATTCGAATGGGTGACCGCCTTTCATACAGCTTCATTATTGGTGATTCACTAAACACCGCGGAATTCCCTTCAGCAATGCTGATTTCTCTGGTAGAAAATGCGATAAAGCATGGCTTAAGTAGCAAAGTGGGAGGGAAGCTTATCATCAGCGCGCATCAAGAAAACCAACACCTAAAAGTGACGGTTGAAGACAATGGCCCAGGCTTTTCAAGTGTGGGTGGCACAGGCGTAGGCCTAAGCAACATTCGACAAAGACTTGATGGACTATATGGCGATAAAGCGTGGCTTGAGGTGGGAGCATTGCATGCTGGCGGATTTGTGTCGAGCATCATCATCCCTTTGAATGCTCTTGTACAAAAAAACACTATCGCGTAATTGACATGACTTCGACAACAACTATGGAACATAAATTACCTAGCCTAAGCACACCAAGTAACATGAGTTTCGCTGCACTTTTCTCGGCGTTCATTTGCTTAATAATCGGGATTAAGGGCGACAATTTTGTAGTGCAAAAATATACGTTAGTTTCGTTTAGTTTCGTAATCGGCTTAATAAGCGTCTTATGGGTACTGACAGCGTTTAAGAGACTGTCGAGCTTGGTTGAAAACCTGGAGAAGACACCTTTGAACCAACATACAGTAGGAATACGAAAAGAAAATATTGATGTGTGTCTTAGCGTATCAAAAATATGGCTTTCCCGCGCTCGCAAGGCGTTAGTAGCAGGTTTCGTCTGGTCGACTATTTCAATTCTTAGCATCTCATCAATTGCTCCAATCTATGCAGCACCACTTTTGTTTTTGGTATTAAGTTTGGTTTCAGTGAATCTCGGTTTTATCATCGCCTTCACCTTTATCCCAGGGCGAAATCACGACCAGTATTATTCGATTCCTGGTAGCCGAAATGAACATGGGCACCATCGTTGCGTTTTCTGTGGAAACCGAGGTATCTATAAACATGGCCAATATAAAAGTAATTCAACTTGGCACGATTGCTCGAAATGTGGCGAGAATCTTTATATTTCTTAAGGTTGCAAGGCGAACAACAACTCAACTCAAGGACAGATAGAAATGACAATGTTCACAGCAATTATTGCGGAAGATGAGCCATTGCTTGCCCAAGAGCTCCGTGAAGCATTGGCTGCTTTATGGCCCGGCCTTCAAATTATCGCAGAGTGCACCGACGGAATTACAGCACTTCGTACAATTCAGAACCAAACTCCTGATATCGTATTCTTAGATATAAATATGCCGCAACTAACTGGGCTTGAAGTCGCGCGAGTTATTCAGGGTAAGACTTCGATTGTTTTCTTGACCGCGTACAATCAACATGCGTTAGATGCCTTTGAGCTGGGAGCGGTAGACTACCTCGTCAAGCCATTGCAACGAGGCCGACTACTGACAACAATTGAACGTCTGCGAGCCAAAACAGTGAAAAGTGCGGCGGACATCCCTGATACTGTTTGGGACAAAGTAACTCCGACAAAATCAGAAACGAAGCACTTAAGATGGATACAGGCGTCAGTTGGAAACTTGTTGCGATTGATTACAATCGACGAAATATATTTCTTCCAATCAGATGCTAAGTACACGCGCGTCGTCACAGCGCAGCAGGAAGCATTGATTCGCAAACCAATCAAGGAATTAATCGATGAACTCAATCCAGAGGATTTCATCCAAATTAGTCGTGGCGCTATTGTGAATCTAAGAAGGATTGAATCGATATACAGAGAGGACGGGCATATGGAAATCAGGCTTAAAGATAGGTCAGAACGTCTCGCTGTTAGCACTGGGTATCAAGCTGCGTTCAAGCAAATGTGAAGCGTTGAATAATCGTGCTTCCTTTATCACCAGCGCAAGTAAAATACGAGGACGCCGAGAAGACAAACTCCAAAGAGTCTTCGAACGTTTCAGTTGAAGTTTTTGATTCAATCCAATTCTTCACTATTCTCTCTTTGAACAAATCCGAGAAACCGAGCAGATTAAATAAACTCAGAAAGTTGCGAAAAGTGAAATATAGGGGATTCTAGTGCTCATTTGAGGGCAATAAACAACACAACTGTTACATCGTATTAGAATTTCGGTATACACTAAAACTTGACGAAACTTGACGAAACTTGACCTCCGTGTCTTTTCAAACTATACTTCTTTGGCTATGCTAAACATCCATGCTATCGACGTTGCGATGCGCAAACTAGGCCTCAACGGAACGACCTTGGCCGAAGCTTGTGGCGTCAGCAAAGAGGCAACATCCAATTGGTTAAAGGGAGAATCAATCCCACGGCCGAGTAAACTTGCGCTTTTATCAGAGGTCTTAGATATCCCTGTTGATTCATTGCTCGAGATAGTTTCGCCTCCACAGCCCTTGTATGCCTATCGCACCAAACTCAATAAGCCAGTGACGGGGGCGCTCCGCGAGTCCGCAGAAGAACAAGCTCGCCATTTAGAACAGCTGATTCCATACATCGATGGAGGTTGCGAATTCGACCCTCCATTGTTGAGAACGCCATCACTTGATTCCGAGCACATTCGTTCGGTCACAATTCAAGTTCGCCAATCATTGGGACTCTCAACTAAAGATATTTTAAGTAACGAAGCATTAGAGCGTCTCTTTCATATTTTCGGAGCTAAATTTGTCCCTGTGCTTTGGGGATTAAATAAAGAACGCCATGAGAACGCCCTTACTATTTACTCGCCGGAGTCAAAAGTTTCTTGGGTAGTTTTTAATCTTGGCTGCAAAGAAGACGATTACAAATATTGGCTGGCGCATGAGTATGGTCATTGCCTTACGATGCATGCACTAAACGAGGAAGAAGGTGAAACTTTTGCGGAAAAGTTCGCTCAACAACTCGTATTCCCTGACGAAGTCGCGCATGAATGCTTAGAAATTTTGCGGCAATCACCGGCTACAGGCATTCGTGGAGTCAAAGAGTTCGCTGACCGCTACGGAATTTCCGTAATTACCGTGCTAAGGGCTGTAGACCGACTTAGTGAGCAATTGTACGGAAAGAAAACAGGTTTAGACACTCCGAGTTTTTATGCTGTATGGAATGCAAATCGCAAAGATGTAAATTCAATGGCAAAGAATCATTTCGGAAGTGATTCTCCTTCGCAGCACGACTACGTCGCTAAATCCGAAGCAATTTACAAAACTGAAGTATTCAAAGCGATTGAAGAGTTTCAGAAAAATGAGGGGGGGCGTAATCCTGCATTTATCTCTAGCGCGTTGAATATTGGCATTGGCGACGCACTGAATCTATCACATGCACTTTGGGAACGTCAGCCTTGAGCAGTTGGTGGAAGTTCGTTGAATAGACTAACATATATTTCTGGCGTCTCTCTTAAAAGTGCAGTCCCGTCTTTTAGCCAATCTGAATAAGTTTTTATACGTACCTCGCGTGAAATAAGATTTTCTTTCTCAAGCAGAGCAATCAGATGTACGGTAGATAGTAACTCCACAGGGTTCCCATTGTCATAGTCATAGTGGCCAGCAACATATCGCAATGGCCACTCGTCAGTACAGAGAACGGCGTCGAGCTCCAGGCTCGCAGCTAACGCTTTTGCATCTGATAGTGATAATGTCCTCTTGGTACGCAGTTTATCTTGCAAATATTTGTGATAGAGAAGACTGTTGCCGTAGGTTTGAATTGCCAGTCCATCCAATCTTACTGTATCTGCCTGTTTTCTAGTTAGGGAAATGACTGCAGCATCTACTTCACTAAGTATAACGTCATTGCTTAGCCACGCTAGGTCATCTCTCTCTGCTAATTTCTTCAACTCATTTGCTAACTCACTCAAAGTTTTTAGTTCGTAACCCGCAACTGGTCGTCCGAGAATCGGTCTTAACGGGGAAAAATAGACACGAACGATGCAGTTTGTATCTACGAGGACAAGTCTATTATGAGATGGCATAACGAAAATTAAAGACCAATTCAAATATGCGATGCATGTTTATGCTCGCGACATTAGCGCCCCCAATTAAATTTCAATTGGGGGAATATTTAGCTGTTATAACAATTATACCGACATCAAGTTACTCTTAAGAACTTATTGCAACAAGTAAAACAACAAAGAGTATTTCAACTGGCTTACTTTTCTAAAGCTCGAGAATGCAAATAAAAACCGTGCATTTACACAAATAGAAAGTTTCGAAGCATATCGAAAATTTTTCGATGTATCGAGAGACTGTAAGTTTGAACTTATATATTGAAAGAGCCCAGCTAAGTTATTACTGGGCTCTTTCAAAATCTTTACAACGACGTCCTACATATTAGTTTAAGCCTTTTTTATTTAAGAACTCAGCACAAGACATCGTATGCATCCCCACATTCCAAAACTCCTCCAGAAGGTCACGCAGCGCTACCGATTGAAGTGTTGAGAGAGCCAATAGTCGATTTATCAAATCAGCATGAGGCGACTCTTCGTATGTGTCAGGGTCTAGACCTAAATCATCTGCAACAACACCGACGATTTTATTAAGCGAGCTAAGTTCACAGATTTCATCTTGAAGACCCGTACACATTGTCGCGAATTCCGCAGGAGTGAAGATGCCAATTAACTCTCTTCTTCCTTCTTCTAACAACCAGTTCAATCTGGCCAAACCAATGGCTGTTATACCATCATTAGTAATTCCAGTTTTTCTATATGAACGGGCTTTCGTGTATTCGTCTGCAAAATTCATTGACTCCAATATCATCTCAACGACTTTAGGGAGACACTCATCGTCTTGATTTACCATGCTAATGGTAGGTTCTTGGTTTTTTAAAGTATTTTTAGTTTGTGTAGTTCTCATTTGCTTCTCCAATAAAAAATAAAAATTTTTTTCAAAAAATGCGCTTAATTTTGGGGAAAGGCGCCTTCCCGTTTTGATACAAAAAAATTGCGACGAGCAATTTTTCTGCAGTGGTAAATACTTTGACGACTCCTTTCTGCAAGAATTAGTTTTAAACGTTTTGTTCGTGGTTGAACGACTTCACATGCAATCCTTTATGACCCTATTCTCTTCATAAGTAAGTGAAAAACGGCAGAAACAAAGAAAAGCAAATGCGGTTGAACTTCGTGTAGAGAGTTCAATTCGATTTAAAATCAGAAGTGTTTTTTGATGGTCTCGATTTTAGATTTTAGAAATCGAGCAGAAGAAAGTTCGCACGTGAACTTAAGTGCTTAAATGAATGTACGGATATTCGTATTGGTTCTTCCTATGTGGAGAAGTTCTAAAATGCATATCCATCTAGCTGATAACCTATATAAAAAAATGGGCCACTTAACTATGGCCCATTTAGAATCAGCAATATGGGAAATAGATGTATTTATTTCGTTCCTTTAATTCCTTCTTAAAACTTTTTGGTGCGGGTGAAGCGGGGAACTTCACAACTAAATTTTTAGGAAGATGATGTACTGCTGCCCGGAAATGGGTCTCTGCTTGTCTATCAAACGCAGGGGGATTTAAAAAATCAATTCCGGAAAAAATACCTAGGTTGAGAACAAATTTTTCCTCTAGGCTGAAGTTGATTATTTCAGCGTTTTCGCTTGTGCAGACGAAGGGTAAAAAGATTTCGTTTACCATTCCATCTAGTGTCAATTCACATTTTTCCATGTTCATTGCAAAAAGTGCTGCCGCGATTGTCGCTGGATGTGTTGAGGCTAAAATCGGCTTTCCGTTTGACTTCAATAATCCGACGGGGATACCTGACGAATTTTTGTAGAAAGACAGAGACGGAGTCGGAATATTTTTCATAATTGCCTTCTTTAAAAAAATGGTTGAATTTCATCACGATGTAGCTCAGTAGCGCTATTTATTGCCACTTTAGCTGTGAAATTTTCGAGAAAATTTGTGACTTTCAGAACTACACGATTTCATCCATGACTTGAACAAAATCCAGTAGCTTTGCTTGTGCCTAATTCGTATAGCGAATGGCTTATTAATTTGAAAAGGGGTCTTTTTGCGACTCAGGCATTTCATTTAGCACTGGTAGCAGTACTAAATGAAATTTGCTGTAAGGAATTTTAGAAATGCTTTAGATGGGAATGAAACTCGATGCTAGGACTGGGTAACACAATCGTTAAACCTCGGCCCATGTGAAATAGTCCTGTCCCCAACGTGGGGAAGTTTATTTCTATAGGTTGTTAAAGAACGCGCTGAGCAATGAAAAAAGCCCCACTGCAAGCCCTGGTTTTCAGGAACTTTGGCATTTGGGGCTTTAGACAACAAGCTGAGTGCGTTCTTTAACGCTGTAACTAGTATTGCACAACTCCAAAAAACATGTCAACAATTTTTCCACGTGGAAATAAAATTATTTTTCCCAGGCATTCGCTATACCCATTGAACCCCAAACTTGATGGGGCACAACTAAGGATGAAAATGCTACCAAGAAATGTGATGGTGTACCCTGCCAGATTAATGTCGCCTAGTGAAGTGAAATTCGCGTTACAGGATAGAGACGACGTACCAAGATTGATGCAAAAAAGATGGTATCTATGCGGAGATGTGACCGAGGAATTGTGGGATTTATTGCCTGACAGTCGCATTGAACAAAAGTTTAGAGTGACAGCTTTTACAAGTCCCGACAACACGATGTACGCTGCGTTTTGTGTACAACTCGAACATCGGCAAATTCGATTTTTGATGTCGGTTTCCGATGAAAATGCGATGAAATTTTTATCGGAAATAGGTGTGGCTGGATTGTCGCTATCATTAGGAAGAAACGGTGGTGATGAAACTAGTCTGATTGAATTTAAAATATCACCTGAAGCGATTGAGCCACTAATTCATATGGTGCAGAGAGCAAAAAGACTCGCTGGAATAGAAATACTAGAAGAATTGAAATTTGCGGTGCCAATCGCAATGCAAAACAATTTTGTTCCTAGTGTGATTCCAGAATACGAGATAAGCCAAGTATGTTTAAACATTGTTTTGCCAGAGTTACTCATTCCGCAAAGTATTTATCATTAGTCGATTAATGAGTTTATTTAAGGTACCAATTCTGTAATTGATTCAAGCCCGTTCCGACGGGCTTTTTTTTCTTACAAATGCTTTAAGCGCTATTCAGAGATGATTTTCAACGTTGAAAACCATGCTGACAGAGATTTTAGCAGCGCTTCGTTTGCGGTATCTGAGTGAAAATTATTCTTTTTTTCGATTGCGCTTTCGACCGACGCCTGCTTTAACCATGGAGGCAAGCAGCTTACTAAACTCTACTCGTGTTTCGTTAGCCAACGCAGATAAATCATCTTCACTTTTACCTGCTTGAAGGTACCATTTTGTCGCATGGCGAATCACTTCCGGCAAGCTGCGTACAGCGTTCACTTCTCTTTGGCGGGTAAGCTTAGCCAAGTTTTCATCCAGTATTGGTTGTAGCTGCGCACGTTCTGCATCAGTCAATTTTCCATTTATTGCTGTGGGTATTTCATGAGCATAATTTGATAGTGTTCCTAGAAGCACGCTACGACCACGTTTGATTGCGGGGTCGTACATTGTGCGAATGAGTTGAATTTTTCCGTGTTGATTACGAATTTGCATAAAGTCCTCTTTTATCGATAGGACTTCTTATAGCGAGAGGTTTTATTCGTATGCGAAAAGTAAAATTAATGATAAAAATAGTCGGAAGTTTATCGACCGTATGCGGCTCAAGGTGTTCGCAGAATTCGCTGACATGCGGACGAAATTAATCAGCATACGAACCAACGAGCGCCATAGACGGTTAGCAAATATGACATACATACTCTATCAACTCGCATACAGACAAAAATGACCGCACAAATTATTTAGACGGTTTTACGTCTCAGCATACGGACGATACAAGTTTCACTAAAAAGTCAATCAAACCGCGTCACCAAAAACAGCCCGCTCAAGTACAGCATGCCTTTGCTGCCAATCAGGCATGTGACTAGCTAATAGGCTCCAGAATTTTTTCGTATGGCTCTTCTCGACGGTATGACATAACTCATGCACGATAACGTAGTCTTGGACACTGGTAGCAAGCTCCATGACTCGGGGGTGAAACTCGATATAGTTATTGGCATCACAGCTTGCCCATCGGCTTTGGAATAGTCGGATGCTGGCACCGGCGGCTTTTAGTCCTGTTGCTCGCTCCCAATAACGAAGGCGCAGCAATAATTTTTCTTGTGCGCGTTCGCGGTAAAAGCGTTCGAGCAACGGCATCAGTAAATCGGGATGAATACTGTTACCACTCGGGTTATAGATTACAAATCTCGCGGCAGTAAAATGGAGACTTGGTTTACTAAGAGCAGATTGATGGCTCACTTCCGTAAAATAACTGCGCCCGGCATAACGCAGGCGGCTACCAGTAACGATGTTATCAGTCACTAGCGGCATGTTCACTTGCGCAATCTTATCGCGTATCCAACGCGCACGTTGTGCTACTAATGCTTCCTGCTCTTGAGTACTTACCAATGGGCCGCGTAGTAAAACCTTACGCCCACGCTCCACCGTCACATAATGACGTTTTAACTTGTTATCTAAGCGATACTCCCATTCGAAGGAAGTCTGGCCATAATTAAACACAGGCATGATGTAGTTGCTCTAGTTCTTCAGCAAAATGTCTACTATCCTCGCAGCATGGTCACGGGCAACGGAACGTGCCCAGCCGGACAAAGGAATTAATAGCTTGCGCAGATGGTCTTTTAAATCAGGATGCATATCCGTCATGTGCTTCCAGTTGTCAGCGGCAAGTGTGTTACTCAACAAGTCGTCCTCAAATAACTTGGTGGTCGCCACTTTCGCGGTATCGTTGGCAAGCAAAGTTGCAAGGTAGTGGAACACAGCAGAATGTGCAGGATTAGCGAATCCGGTTTTGTCTTTATCCCTGACTCTTTGGCCAAACAACTCCAATTGTTCCAAGAATTTGGCCTGACTGATACGTCCAGCCTTTTCGTCTTCTAAAAGCTTATCTAATTCCTCGGCTAACTTGTCGAAGAAAGCAGGATTCTTATCACGTCCAGTCACAATCGTGTGCTTCAGCTGGTTTTTCATTACCAATGCCTGGCTACCACCATTCGCGACAGTTTTTAATCTTGCCATGTCGCTTGCGTCCAGAATTGAGATTTCACGACCTAGCAAGCTCTTGGCTGGGCTCGCGCTAACATACTCATCCAGCATCTGCTGTAATAAAACCGATTCCAATTTCGTGATGCGGTCACGGTAGGTTGCACCAGGCAATTTATCCCTTAGCATCAGACGAATCTCAGCAAGTAATGTGAAATAGGGCTTAAACGGCAGACCGCGCACGTCCGGCAAAATGATATCGACTGAACGGTTAAATTGCTTCGATAGCTCTAGAAAATCCTCCACCGCATCTAAACGGCTTGTAGGGTCTAAAAAGCGTTCTGCATCGTCCTTGTAGTCTTCGCGCTGGCGTACTGGGTCGAACCGCTTCGGTAACAACTTTAAAATGCGGTCCAATGTAGCTTGTAACTTCGGTAGCTCAGTCTCCACACCTTCCCATACCTGCGAAGGCTGTACTTCACCGCCATAAATCTTGAGGGCATGGTCAAGATGTTCAACGACACCATGGTAGTCAACGATGTAACCAGCATTCTTACCTGGTAGGGTACGATTCACGCGCGCTATCGCCTGCAGCAAGGTATGTTCCTTCAGAGGTTTATCCAGATACATCGTGCCGACAATGGGTGCGTCCCACCCTGTAAGGAGCATGTCCGAGACGATAATCAAACCAACATTGTTCGCGTGTGGTTGTCCATCACGTCCCTTACTTTCGTCACCGTATGGTAGCGGGAACAGCTTGCCCACAAACTGGCTAATCTGTTCTGGCAACATCGCGACAGGTTGCTTGCCTTCCTTCACTTCAGTCTTAATGCGCTCTTCTATCGTGATTACTTTATCGATATCCACGCCATACTTAGTCGCATCTTGTTGTGTTGTATAACCAGTGCGTGAGGCGGTAATACCATTAAGAGAAACCACGACCCGACTCTCAAAGGTAGGCAGACCGAGCTCAGCTCTTTCAAGCATGAGCGCATCAATCAAATCTTTGTAACGTACAGCCATATCCCGGCCATCGCACACCAGCATCGCTTTGAGACCTTTAGCCTGCACATTGCTAATGAAATGTTCAACCAAGTGCGTCGAAATCTGCTCCATCCGATTCGTGGCTTGGCGCCACATGCCGAGCAGCTTTCGTTTTAATTCGATTTGTTTTGTTTCTGATTCTTGTCCAAATTGGTCTTTAAAGGCAGCGTCTAATCCCGAAGAAGCTGCGAGCGCAATCCAGGCATCTTGATATTTAATTGGTAGCGTGGCACCATCCGCGACTGCTTCATGCAAACGATATTCGTCGATGTACTCACCACCGCCAAACTCACCGAGTGTGTGCTTGTCATCTTGCAATAACGGGGTTCCAGTGAAGGCGATGAACTTCGCATTAGGTAAGCTTGCACGCATAAAAGCAGCTAAAAAATCATACTGGCTGCGGTGCGCCTCATCCACTAATACGTAAAAATTCTGTTTGTTACTCAACACCCGAAAATGAATTTTCTCACGGCTGACTTCTGACCACTTCGGTGTCAAAGGAATGCCGTTGCCATCGTGTTGAGCAAAATGGAGGTTGTGCTCCACTAGCATATAAAAGTCTTTGCCGTCACGCACACGTCGATGTCTGCTTTGCAATTTATCGACAGCTTCTTCGTCTTGTAGCTCCTGGGTGATGGCAGCTTCCGGCGATGCCGCTACATCATCACTTTCTTGAAATTTTTGTACGGTGCTCGTGAATACACTGCCATAGTCGTTGGAAAGCATCTCAATTAAGCCATCAACGGACACGGCTTGTATCGCTTTAATCCCTACCGCATGAAAAGTATCAAAGATTTGCCTATCGAGGTCTTTACGGTCAGTCAGTACCAGCACAGTGGGATTGTTCAAGCCCGTACTGTCGGCGCGTAAGATACGCGCTAACAGCGCCATGGTCAGCGATTTGCCGCTACCTTGGGTATGCCACACCACGCCACCTATGGGCTTCGGTGCTGACAATTTGGCGACAGCTTTACGCACCGCGCGCCATTGCTGATAACGCGGCAGTTTTTTTACGGTCTTACCGTCACGTGTTTCAAACAAAATGAAATGGGTCACTAGCTGCAAAAATCGACTAGGCTCAAAGAGTGCCCACAGCAATTGGTCTTGTTCCGATGGTTCGTCGCCAAGCAATACAGTGACTGTAGCAAGTTCATCCGCTTGCAAGCGATAGCGTGCGTAGGAGGCGGGTTTAGTCGCAATCGCGCCATATAAGCCTTCACGTCGATTCAAACCAATACAAACTTGGTTAAACACGAACTGCGCTGCAAAGCTGCGCTGATAACCATCAAGCTGCCCCAGCGCTTCGTCAAGCCGATGATGACTGGCTTTACATTCGATAATCGCCAACGGCAAGCCATTCACAAACAACAGCAAGTCGGGACGAAAAATATCTTTGTCGGCGTTGCTGCCGACATACTGGTCCACCACATGAAAATCATTATTCGCCGCATTACTCGCATCAAAAAAACGTACACTGCGCATACGCCCTTCGGCGTCTTGTACCTGTATCTCTGAACGATGTACGACCTGCTCCCAAAACCGCTTATTGGCAGGCAACAATTCATCGTTCACTCGCTTGCGCAATTCCAAGAGTGGGCCATTCACACCACCTGGTGCAGTCAAAAGCCATGGATTTAATTTCTGCAGCCGCGTATGTAGTACGTCCTCGAGGATGGGGGCGAGATGACGGTAATTGACCTGCAGTGCATGCCCGGACAAATGTGTATATCCCAGTTTGACTAACCAAGCAATTGCGGGAAGTTCGACATGTAATTTTTCTGATGCCTGGCTCATAGATTTTTTCTAAATCAAGTCACTGACATCACGGCTTCGGTACCAAACCTGGCCTCTCCCATTGCTAGGGTTGACGTCTCTTTTAATATCAAATTGTTCGGATTTTCTTAAAACGCCCCGCCAGGTCTTGCATCCATATTTCGATGGTGTCTGCTCATTATCGCTCACCCGTACTTGAGCGATAGCGGTGTCAAGCAAAGTCCAACCATGCTGCGCGCAAGCTTTTTCGGCATTACGCAAGTATTCCACTATCGTGCTTCGCTCCCAGTGCACTTCGCCATCTGGCATCACTCCGTGGACTAACGCATTTTCAAACTCGACGCTGGCAACATAACTAGCTGCCTTGGCCTGCACTTCAACCAAACTTTTTGCCCATTGCTGCAGTTGCAAAAGTTGCCTGCCTATTTTTTCATCGCATTCATCGAGATAAGCATCTGCTATTAGGCATTCGGATACCAATGAAATATTAAATTTCTCAAGAAAATGGTGTACAAGCCCATTTCTCATCTCAACCAAATCCACAAATGCAAGCCTGGTTTCCTCATAGTCTCTATCAGACATCGATATCTGAAATTTAGCGCTTATCCATCCAGCGTTGCCTACGTTCTCAGGCTCTTCTTCTTGTTCTTCCTCGATAGTTGTCGGAGCTAAAAATTCTCCCGTCAGCATGCTAACGAGCCCACCCATGGTCTTCAGTCTTGCATCGGCAATTTGTCTATCTCGGATGCTAGAAATTTTCTCAGCAGCACCTTGCACAGAGACGTGAGGTAACAAGGTTTTTAACAACTGTTCAATTTGCTGTAAGCGGAACATACAGCGTCCATATTTACGCTGCAGCTCTTGTTGTACGCTGATTATGTTTTCATCCATGTATTAGTTCACAAGACCGTCTTTAATAGGAAAAGGAATAATTGTACTTAATTCACTTGTTTTAGTTCTCGAAAAAAGCAAAATGAGTTTTGACCTTTAATGAACTGGTGATGTTTTATTTAACAGCTTTTTATTGCTTTATTTGCCAACTTTTACTCGCCATGCGCCTATCAAAAGTTTTTGCATCAGGCCCCGTTTTAGCGTCTGATAGGTGGCTTGCTTAGTTTTCAAAATACGAATTTTCATGTCAACACTTTCCAATATGCTAGCGATAGCTAATTGCTCGGAAATTGTTGGAACAGGAATAAGTAACTTCTTTAGGTTCCCAGCATTGATGTTTTGTTGCGCACCACCAGCTGCCTGATGAAGCATCAATTCTTTGCCTTTTGGGGAGTTAAAATATCGAGACAAATAATGTGAATTAATTAGGTCTTTGTTTGGACGCGTAATTAATGTTGTAAATGTTTGAACATATCCCATCCCATCGGGTAACACACATGACACTCCAGGATAGCCTGTTCTAACGGTCAAAATATCCCCAGCCTTAACCCGTTTAGTTTTATTCTGATTATCAAACTCTAATGAAACTTGCAGTAAGTCTGACCCATCAAGAAAATCCTCTTTTATGTTCTGATTACGAATAAGCGGTACGCCTTTTTCTACATAATGTTCGGTCGTTGATGTCGCGATACCAACAGTAACCGAGTGTGAAATATTTTCAAGTCTATCCAGATTCCACTCGACTGGAATTTTTCCCAACTCACTCTCCTTGAACTTCGAATGGTGCACCCAACGACCATCCGCATCTCGCGTGCCAACGCCACGGCTGAACAAGGATTGCATCAGTCCCTGCTTGAGAGTTTGTGTGGTGGCAATCTGGCGTTTAATTACGTCCAATTTGTCATCTAACGTGGTAAGTATGGCCGCAATTTTTTGTTGTTCGGCAAGCGGGGGAGAAGGAATCTCCTTTTTAAGCCAATCTTTTGGCTTGAAAAGGAACTTCTCAATATCTACTCCTTGGCTGCAGAGAACGAATAACTTTGCGTACTGCGGCAGCTGAACCAAGTAATTGAAGTAGCGAGTATCAAAGTTATCGCTAGGTTCAAGCACTAGATATTCATTGGAAACAAGTGCATCCTCTAAATTAAGCGGCACGATACCGCAAGCTCCGTGTACGATTTGCCGTTCAGAAATTAGGAAATCGCCAGCTTTTATCAAGTACTGATTTTTCACCTTGATGTCAGCACCTAGTTGTACGTCTCGAAGCTCTATCCCACCATGACGGCGTTTTACAGTGACTCGACGATAAGACTGGTCGCTTTCCATCTTTATTGAGCGTTCTGCCACGTTAAAAACGTCCCCAATCGACTTAGTCTCCCAATCGGATGGATATTCATTATTCCGCGCGATACTCACGCTTCCGTCTCCCGTAATTCTAGTTCCAAAAGGTACCTATTTAGTTGAACATCAATCTGTGCCTCCTCATCCGTTAGCGCGGCCAGCTGTGCCAAGGTGAAAGCCACGTCTATGACTTCTTCAACTACTCCATTGTCAATGTAACGCGCAATATTGAGATTGCCATCATTTCCGCGAATTTCGTCCAGACTTACCACGCGGCAGTAGTTGTCAACTTCAGTTTGGGTCTCAAATGAAGACTTATGTGTTCTTACGATGCGCTGTAAGTCTTCTGGGCGCAGACTATTTTGCGCCTTACCTTCAGCATAATCTTGACTCGCATTAATGATGATGACTTTGCCTTTTAGGTTTCTCGGCTTCTGCTTATTGAGTATCAGAATACAGGCAGGTATGCCGGTGTTATAAAACAGTGCGGAAGGTAAGCCGATTATCGCTTCTATCAAATCGCCAGGTTGATTGCCGCTGGCAGCATCGGTACCAAACAATAAGCCCTCACGTATCTTGCCTTCCTCTCCACTGCGGAACAGAACACCATGCGGTAGAATAATACCCATACGGCCGTCGGCCTTGAGACTGGCCAGCATGTGCTGTGCAAACGCCAAATCGGCATAGCCACGCGGCGGTATGCCATAGCAAAAACGGCCAAAAGGGTCGCTGACGTTTTTATAAACTGGCACTTTGGCTTTCTTGCCCTCGGTCTGGTTTTCTGTTTCATTTTCCAACTCTAAAGGCGACCACCATGCTTTTGCTGAAAATGGTGGGTTGGCAATGACGCGGTCAAAGGTTTTGAGATAGCCGCCTTCTAGATGCTTAGGCTCAACCAGAGTATCCCCACGTGCGATTTTGGCCGCCATGTTGTGGAGGTAGAGGTTGAGCTTAGAGATAGCCCAAGTACCGAGATTTTTTTCTTGACCGAAGAGCAGCACATTCGGCTTACCCATCAATGTACCGTTTGGCATTTTGGCCACATGATGGGCACTTTCTACCAACATACCGCCGCTGCCGCAGGTCGGGTCATAAACGCTCTGGCCTGGTTGTGGGTCGATTAATTCGACTACCAATTGCACCACTGCTTTAGGGGTGTAGAACTCGCCACCTTTTTTGCCGGCGTCATCGGCGAATTGCTTAATCAAGTATTCGTATGCATCACCCAACATATCGGCTTTATACAGGTCGGAATTCCCTAACTTGTGCTGATTAAAGTGGCGCAGCAGTCTCTGCAGGACACTGTCACTGAGTTTTTGCTTATCGCCATATTGGGTCGCAGTGAGTACATATTGCAGTTCTGTATTGCTCGCTTCAATACTAGCGAAAGCTTTATCCAACGCTTCGCCAATATTCTCTGTTCGGGCAATGAGCTGAGGCCAGCGTGCTTCAAGCTCAAACTTTCCCCATTTATCTTGAATTTCGGCCTCAGCGTCTTCTTTAGATAATCCATCGTCTTGCATCAGCTGCGCCACGCGCTCATCAAAGACGTCGTTAAAGCGTTTAAGAAAAAGTAGTCCAAAGATGTAATTTTTGAAATCGGAGGAGTCAATGGAGCCGCGCAAAATATTCGCGGATTCCCATAACCAGGATTCGAGAGTGTCGAGCGAGAGTACTTCAGCCATGTGGTCACTTCAGTTAATTTTTTGAGCCTCGATTGTACCGTGTGAGACGATTGGCATTGAGATGAATTCGGCGATTTATATCATCCAACAATCGAAATTGTGTTAATTTCACAATAACGCAGTTCAGAAGGAAAAACGGCGAACCAGATGGCTCGCCGTAATTAAATCAATTATAAGAAATTATATCTCAGAGCTAATCAAATTTTCTGCTGCAATAAACTCGTTTTCATCATGCGAAATTGCTGCACGTTGTAAGCCATCCAAAATCGTCGGCAACCGACGCACGTTGAAAATATCGAAACCAGCCACTTCACCATACATCGCAACCATAGCCTTTTTTGCATCCAACGGTAAATCTAATAAGCGCTCGGGCACAGATTGTCGCACTTGTGGGTCGTTTTGAATCTTACGTATCGTCCTATCAATCAACTGCTCTTCGGATTCGTGTCTGAGTAAGAAATGTTTCATCGAAATAGCGCCACTCAACAACATCACTACAATAGGCGGTACTCCAAGGTAATCAGCGCATGCCTTTGTCATTCTCTGGCTCATATTATGAGCATATCTTTGACCGTTTCGCATTTGATTGATATACCCAAAAGTGACACCCAGTTCTTGAGACATTTCTCGCAAATTCTGATTACGCAATCTCGCTTCGTCAAATAACCACCCAATGAGTGGACCGCCTTCTGAATTATAAATTCGACCGATTCGTCCTACTTTTGACTCTGAAATTAAACTATCACTCTTTGCTGCAGTATCTGCGGTATTCATCATTATGTCCTTGTAATCACGTGTTACATGCACATGCATGTAACACGTATAGCAAACGACTAAACGATTATTGATTCAGAATCCTCTTTCCCATTTTTGTTCATTTTTTTCACAGCACCGAGCTCTTGTAATCTATTTTTGAACGACTCTTGAATGACTTGAACACGCCGC
Source organism: Affinundibacterium danionis (assembly GCF_042432465.1). Taxonomy (NCBI): domain Bacteria; kingdom Pseudomonadati; phylum Pseudomonadota; class Betaproteobacteria; order Burkholderiales; family Oxalobacteraceae; genus Affinundibacterium; species Affinundibacterium danionis. Next base: position 20,815 of record NZ_JBHLXJ010000017.1, read on the forward strand.
CAGGATTGTCCGAAATCTTTCTGGGTTCCATTATTCGCTGTAATTTCTTGCCACTGTTTTTCAAGCTGTTCGTAAAGTAAATCTAATGCACCTTGAAGCTCAAGGTAGCCGTCTTTCGGTTTAAATGAACCATGCGCAAAGAGCCACGTACGAATTGTTTCGATATCTTCATAAGTCAAATTGTAGTCCGTAGTGAGACGAATTCCTAACGGAAGCTTGTTCGGGTCGGCATCGAGACGCAGTGTGCCATGGCGTAGAGGTTTGCTTCTTTTCATTCTAGAGCAGTACACATAATTACAGATTGTGACGGTTTTTTTGTTGCGATGTGTTGCGCGAATTCGAATTGTCATGATGTCTCCGTTGATGTTTTTTATGAGTGCTATCGACAGGTCACTGCGTCTGCACACTACGTATAGCAACGTCAGTTTTTCGCATAATGCACGCCTACGCAGGCGCACTGGCGTGCGCCGGTTGGGCACCGCAACGCGGGCGAGCGCCCTAGCGCGAGATTTGTCGCCTGAGGGAGCGTTGAGCAAGCGTAGCGCACCGAAACCGACCGATTGGACGGCAAATGTGAGGGGAGCCGAAAAGTGCAAATCGGCGGCTTTATGCCGATTTAGCTGCTCCCAAGCAGCGGCAATTTTTGGGGACGCAGTCCCGGCGTGCGCAGCACAACTCTTTTCACTGGATAGGCGGCGGGAACCCCGGTCAAAAGTGGAAGGAATTTGATGCGGGCCCCTGAATTTTCGCTAGCCTTTTAGCGAAAATTCAGGGCAAATCAAATTCATGTAACCAAGTCTACCGGTGATTTTTCGGGAGACACAGCCGGAAGATTTGAGGGAGCATCGCGGACGAAAATTTTGCCGGGTTTGAGTGGGGTTCCCGCCGGCGACAAAGTCGTCGGCACGCCGCTAGGCTGAGGCAATTGCACCCTAGTGCAATAGGAAAAACCGAGCGACAGCGACAGTTTTTACGGTGACGGTNTGACGGTATTCTTCAAGAAACTCTTAGCCAACAAAGTTCAAATTTCGCGGGGGTCTTCGCGGGTCTTATAGCTATACGTAATAACTATAAGGAGCACAATTTTGAAGAAAAATCACCTCACAAAAAACGGTACCGAAGTCCGCGAATTTTACCTAGTCGAAGCACTCAAATTAGTTCAGAGATACGGTGTCGTACGAGCTCATACATTAGCATTTGGACTATTTCCAAATCGAACACAAAAAGCAGCGACCGCTGCAGCACAAAGAGTCCTAGGGAATGCGACCGAGGCGGGCTATTTACGAGCAAAAGACGATTTTAAGACCCGCCGCAGGTACTATGCGTTGAGTGTCGGTGGCGCACGCTATCTTAACGAAGTTGCGCCTGAGTGTCCCGCTAAGGGGAGACAGACATTGCTAGAACATATGAGCCGAGCGAATCACAGGGACTGGGGCATACTAATTGCGATGGCTTCTAACATGAGGGCGCACATGGTTGGTGTCACTGAAGACCAACTCTGGGCAAAGTTGCGTAATGAAACTTTGGACTATTTTGGACACGTTCCAGATGTCTTAACGTTTTACACAAACGGCACTGGAAAGCGAATTGCGGTATGGCACGAAGTTGAGGCTTCCCGTCGTTCACGCACGGCTTCTTATAGCGAAAGAGCCCGAGCAAAATCTATTGGAAAAACTGCCCGAAGTGGTATGGACCAGTTGCGTGATTTACTGAAACAGCTTCGTTCAAAACGATTCGTCACATACGAACATCAGGAATATACAGTAGCACTTGTAATGCATTGTGCGACTGGGAAAATTGAACGGGAAATTCGGTGCGTAATTAAGGATTTTTTTTCCAAAGAAGGAGTAACAGAGAGTGATGACGTGTACTCAGTCGCATTTAATAGCGCCAAATTTGGTGACTTAGTTATTTCGATTAATCGACTTCCGGAAAAAGTAGAATGTACATGGATTGATACTTTCGGAATGCCTTGGCCCAATGCTCCTACGCAAATCATGACAGCCTTAACTCATCAGTATCTGGCACATAAATAAGTAAAATATAAATCGGATAACTGGGTTTAAAGAAGTCCTTTCGTTATAAAGAAGCTTCTAAAAAGTCCTAACTTAATAAAGAAGTTCTTAATAAGTTCTATCCTTATAAAAGAGTTAATTTAATATGGATGAAGGTGAAGTTTCTTGATAGGCAAAAACTCCCCCCAGCCCAACGCATGCGTTGAACTAAGGGTGTTTTGCCTTTATGGATGACGGAGCCAGCTCCCCTCAAGGCCCCGGCAACGCATACAAACGTGCAAGGACCGATAGATTGCATAAATGCCGAAGTTGTATCTTCGCCGCTCCCCCTCTATCGGTTCACCCGGGGCCACGTCCTGAGCACCCGCTTGACGTGAAAAATTTGTTGGCCGCGGTGTATTGAGCCCCCTCACCAACTTTACGTTTAGCGAAAGGGTTTTATATGCGCGTTTTTTGGTTAATGTATCAACGTAAATAAACTACTTAAATCATCAGTAACGACGGCCCTTAATTAATCCTCCTGGCGCGATTTATATATCATTTTTTGGTCTTCATTTTCCTTCGCGGTAGTTTACAAACATGGTCGTGCAAAGCTTGCTGCGGCCACAAACGGCGATTACCCAAACGAATTGGTTGAGGAATAGTGCCGTTTGACACATGGTTAAACAACGACCGAATGCTAATGTGCAAAAGTTGTGCAACTTGTTCTGCGGTTAAATACAAATCGTTCTGCATCCGATGAATCCTTTTTAGGTTGAGATTCATAAAATAGCGAACGATTTTGTATGTTGAATTCTAAAATTCCCCCGAAGAATGACGATTTTAGATTGGCTTAATTTACAAGGCAAATTCGCGCTTACCGAGTCCTTTAGATGCAATCTTTTCGGCCAATTTTCCCGCGTCAGGACCAAAGTAATGTTTTATCAAAACTGTGGGGTCAGCATGTCCAGTGAAGGACATCAATTCGGTTATCGTAAGACCGTGTACGTCATGTAACCATGAAACTGACTCCCTGCGCGAATCATGCAGACGCAAATCAGAAATCTCTGCTTTAGAGCAGCCTCGTCCGATGGATTGACTAAAAACTTCTGGGCTAAAATTGAAGATTTTTCCTGAAGTTCGACCTCTACAGGCTTCCTCTAAAAGTTTTATAGCTTCCGATATCAACGGGACAAAACGAGTCTTTGTTTTGGATTTCGGTTTCTCAATCCAATTCCCGGGATTATCTGGGTCTTTAATTACGGGGGCGCGCAGCAATACCTGGCACTTATCCCATTGAACATCTTCTACTCGCAATGAAACTATCTCGGTGCGACGTAAACTGGTATAGAGCGCTAACAAAAATGACGTACGTTTTAGAGGACACTTAATGTTGCGTAAAAGTGCAGTAACTTCTTCGTCTGAAATACGGCGATTACGAGGTTTACCTTTAGATGGAAGCTTAACGAAAAATATTGGATGGCCAGCGATGTAATGACTATAACGATGAAATTCGCTATCACCAATTCTGTGCATGTACGCTTTAACTGCCAATCGTAAGAAACCAATTTCTTTTCGTATCGTATCATTGTGTACTGTATAAACTGGCGTCACCTTAACAACGAAAGGAGTACCTCGCTTTTTTGCTCTGAGACGAGCTTGATATTCACGATTTTTCTTTGTGTAATCTGCGGGCTCTGTGGAGCGGCCACTACCTAACCCCCCACTCTTACGCAATTCTTTGTACTTGTTCAATAGCGTCATCGTGACATCAGCTAATGTCATACCCGCGAAATACTCCTTCAACCGCCTTGCTTTTGCACTTGGGTTAGTAGCTTGTAACTTTGTGTCATGTTGAACATAACTATCGATTATGTCAGAGACTAAAATTTTGTCACCGATAGTCGCCATCATTTTTGGCTTCGCTACCGTTTCTACCCCTTGAAGTCCTTCAATCGCATCAAACAGTTGTAAATTAATGGCGTCTTCGCGAGATATGGGGAAGGAAGGTAAGCGTTGTTCAGACTTGAGTTGCGTCCGTAACTTATTCAGCCTCTGCAAAGCTGTAGTGCCCCAAATGGCAGCATCAAGCTCAGTCGAAAACGTCTTGGTTAAATCGTAGAACGGCGACACTCGCACGCGTGCACGGAAACTTTGCTGACGCTGGGAAATATCGAGGCCAGGGAATAAAGCTATTTTTGACATCATTAACTCCAAAAATGTAGGAGTTAGGTCTAGGGACGATGTCTTAGCTTGTTTTCTAAATTTTAGAGTCTTTTAGGTCAAGATTTGGACCAAGATTTCAAAAATTAGTAGTCACTTACGTGAAGATGCGCATGAAATATAGCTCATCACCCATAAGTAATAGCCTTCGGAGGGCTGTACTCTATCCATCTGAGCTACTGGCGCATTGCAATTTTTGCAGCTAATTTGTGAAAACAAAGCTGCCAAAGAGGCGCGTATTCTACCGCAAATTAGCGCTAAGCTCTTTAGCAATTCTTTGCTTATTTGTGGAATTCTTGCTTTCTTGAACCGTTTCTACTGTCGCAAAAGCCGATTTTTCATTCCAAAACACAAGCTTTAGCTCTATAATCTGATGTTTTACGCTTAGCCTGACGTATTATGCGGCGAGCAAACCTGACTTATTTTTGCATTGAGGAAACCATGAGCGACGCCCACGACGAACACGAATCAGCGATTAAAACGCCTAAGCAACTTATCGTTGCCGTTCTTGCTGGATTTATAGTCCCGATTATCATTATTGCGTTGTTGGTGAAATATGTTGCCAGCGATACCAAAGCAGGGGCAGGTTCTAATAGCCAAGCGCCAGAAGCAGTTGCTGCACGTATTAGTCCTGTTGCAAACGAAGGTTTTACTTTCGTTGACGCTAACGGCCCTAAAGTATTGCAAACAGGTGAGGCTGTCTACAAAGCTGCTTGTGCAGCTTGCCACGGCACTGGCGCTGCGGGCGCACCAAAATTTGGTGATGCTGGCGCATGGGGGCCACGTATCGCTCAAGGCTACGACACTGTGGTTAAACATGCTTTAGAAGGCTTGCGTGGTATGCCTGCAAAAGGCGGCAATCCTGATCTGGATAACGTGGAAGTCGCTCGCGCGGTAGTTCACATGGCGAACGCCAGCGGTGGTAAATTTAAAGAACCTGAAGTAAAAGCTTCTGCTTCTGCGTCTGCCTCAACTGAAGCTTCTGCAAAGTAATAGCAACTCTGGATAGCAAATTCTTGTAGTTGAAAAAAGCCAGTCAATTGACTGGCTTTTTTTATTTCTAGAGCAATTGATCTGACTTCAGTACTTATCTTCCAATACCTACTCAGTTGTAGAGCTATATCACAAAGAGGCAGCGAGTTCTGCGCCCTCTTTAATCGCTCGTTTTGCATCCAATTCTGATGCCAGCGCAGCGCCACCAATTTTATGAAAACGCGGGCCAGACTCACTTTGCTGTGCTGGCATCAATTCGGTCAGGGATTCTTGCCCTGCGCATAAAATGATGTGATCAACATCTAGTATTTGGGTTTTGCCACCGATACTCACATGCAAACCTTGGTCATCAATTTTTTGATAATCCACGCCCGCCAACATTTGCACCTTATTGCGTTGCAAAGTCGCTCTATGCACCCAACCTGACGTTTTACCCAATCCTGCACCAACCTTGCTGGCCTTGCGTTGTAAGAGGTACACGGCGCGCACAGGATGGGCAGGCTCTGGCTTCACCAATCCTCCGTTTTGCTTGGCCTGCAAATCGATTCCCCATTCACCCAACCAAGTGGATAAGGGAATCGGCAAAGGTACATTTGTGTCGTGCAATAAATATTCCGCAACGTCGAAGCCTATCCCACCTGCACCAATAATCGCGACTTTTTTTCCGACGGGCTTTTTATGCAAAAGCACATCCAGATAAGACATTACTTTGGGGTGATTCACGCCTTCAATCTTTGGTGTTCGTGGCGTAATACCAGTAGCGATAATGATGTGATCAAATCCTTGTGCCATTAATTCCTCGCGGGTCACGCGCTGTCCCAAATGAACTTTGACGCCAGTCACTTCAAGGCGTTTGCTAAAATAACGCAGAGTTTCTTTAAACTCTTCTTTACCAGGAATCTGCATCGCAATCTTAAATTGACCACCCACACTATCTGAGCTATCAAACAAGCTAACATCATGACCACAGGCGGCGGCGACCGTCGCAGCAGATAAACCTGCTGGCCCAGCACCGACTACAGCCACACGTTTGACAACGGTTTTTTTCAAATACAGTAATTCGGTTTCATGCGCAGCACGTGGATTAACTAAGCAACTGGCGCGTTGATTGGAAAAAGTATGATCCAAACAGGCCTGATTACACGCAATACAGGTATTAATCTCATCAACCCGACCTTGCGCAGCTTTATTCACGAATTCAGGGTCGGCTAAAAAAGGACGCGCCATCGACACCATATCGGCAATGCCATTCGCGATGATTTCTTCCGCTTGAGCTGGCATATTGATACGATTCGACGCAATCACCGGAATAGATACCGCGGCTTTCAAACGCCCAGAAACAGCGGCGAAGGCAGCGCGTGGCACTGAGGTGACGATAGTCGGTACACGAGCTTCATGCCAACCGATACCAGTATTAAATAAAGTCACACCGGCTTTTTCTAGGGCTTGTGCAACTGCCACCACTTCATCCCAACTATTTCCACCTTCGACCAAATCCAAAATCGAATGGCGATACATGATGATGAAATTGGTACCTACCGCAGCACGCACTCGTTTCACAATTTCTATCGGCAGACGCATACGGTTTTCGATAGAGCCACCCCAACGATCGGTACGTTGATTGGTACGCACACACAAAAATTGATTCAATAAATAGCCTTCGCTACCCATTATTTCTACGCCGTCATAACCCGATTTTTGAGCCAGTTTTGCACAGCGTACATAGTCACGAATCGTACTTTCTATTCCTGATTCGGTCAGCGCTTTTGGTTTAAATTTGGAGATAGGTGCTTTTTTATCTGACGCCGACACGATGAAAGGCTGATAACCATAACGACCGGAATGCAAAATCTGCATCACAATCTTGCCGCCTTCTTCGTGCACGGCACGAGTCACTTTGCGGTGATTGAAGATGTCACCTAGACTATTCATGGTGCCGCCAAAGGGCAGTAACCAGCCACGGCGATTGGGAGAAATACCTCCCGTAACGATCAAACCTACACCACCACGCGCACGCTCTTTGAAATACGCAGCCAATTTACCGTAATTGTAAAACCTGTCTTCCAAACCGGTGTGCATAGATCCCATCATGACGCGATTGCGCAATTGGGTGAATCCCAAGTCTAAAGGTTCTAACAAATGAGGAAAATGTGCGTTCTGCATAAACAATCCTAGTCAAAAAACAAGATCATCAAAGAATACACAAGCTACTTAAAAATAGCGAAATTTTGCCTAGTTGTACTTCTCTAAAATGCACAGCGAGTCTGCATTCAAGCCGCCAAAAACGCTCCACAAAGAAAGTAACAATTGTAACTATTTTTGTTTTTTATCTCATTAAATACTATGGTGATTTATAGTTTTTCAGATCTACACTTAGTTCTAAATTAAAGACAGTCTATGGAAAGCAACTTTATCAATCATTTACCGATTGGAGACTTAACTGCCGATGTTGAGCAATTATTTCAGGATTTTGACTATCTTGACATTCTGAAAAACTATGGCTCATACTGCCTATTTATTAACAGTTTATTATCTCTAGCCTTAAGTAGAAAGCAATATCGAGTAAAACTTATCGCATGCTATGTACAGTTCGACAGTAAAACTGATCAACGATTTTTACTGGGGCATCCTACGTACATAGACCCCGGCCAGCTAGCCGGCCATATTTTTTGCTTAGTGAATGATCAATACTTGATTGATTTCGGACTGGGTAATTTACGCAAATTCGATAGCGATTTTGCCCAAGCAGTTGCCTGTCCTATCCATCTTAATGACGATAGCAGTAGCTCAGATCCCAAATGCATCGCCAGCATCACTACCATGTCTCAGCAGTCCTTGACTTGGATCGGTGATCACACCATACCCGACTTAGAACTTGCGATGCAGGCGCAAGAAGCAAAAGTAATGCAGCTGATGTCGTTTATCGAGCGGTTTCAAAATAACCGGCTCGGTCACTGTATACGCAAAGCATTAACCAGCAAAACCAAAGTATCACCCAAAACTAAGATTTCTACACAATCGCTCAATTGGCCGCTGAAAAATTTCGACGATACTTTGCGTCCTTAAATGAGGGCACAACTCACGTGGCTAAGGTCTTTAAAATTTCTAACGCGACCTGAGGCTGCTGTTTAAAATGCGTAAAGTCGTCCTTAAAATAAGCGGCATAAGCGGGGAAACGAGCAAGCTCCTCTTCTTGTAGATGGCGGAACCCCATATTCCAATGTTGAAAGTAGTGTTCTTCTATGGTTTGCTCTAGCAACAAAGTCACATGCTCATGGCGAGAATCCGCTTTAATGTAAGAAAAAGTCGCATGCACCGCCTTGCTTTCGCCTTCCAAAACTTGTAAAAACCGACGATTTGCGTATAGCAACATACCTGTGATCGTCCGTGCGGTGTTATTTCTGACAGCATGGCTATGTATGGCTTTCAATACCGACTCATCGCCCACCAAACGACTTGCATACACTAATTGAATCAGGCTCATATTAACTCCACAATCGGTCTACATTCAGTCCACGCAATAAGATACGTGCACCAAATTCATTCTAAACCTAATCCCGGATCAAGCAAGAAAGCTTGCGCTTGGTTTGCGAAATATCGAAGCGCTGCAATTCATATCAATATTAAAATTAATATTGAAGTGTTACAGCATCAAATCGGCGCCCCTGGAGGTATCGGAGGCAACGGGCGTAATTTAACACTGGCAGGATCACGCAAATACGAGACGATCAAATCTGCGGCTTGCTTACGACTGCTGGCCTTACTGCCTGTTCCGGGATTTTTTTGCAACCAGATCCCCAAATCCCCCAGCACCTGACGCACCTCGGCTTGAACCTGCGGATGCAAGCGAGCGCTATCAATCAAATTCAAAGTTGCGTCAAGCACCACCCAATTTGCTGCAAGCTGCACCGCCTCTCCTGCCACCACTTGAGAAGGAATAGCTTCTCGCTTCCAAGTCTGCTCAAACACTTGCCTAAACAGCTCAGTCACCCCTAATTGCTGCGCATCATTTGCCTGCTGCCAAGCCAAACGATTAATTCTGGCCGCATCAAATAAGAACATGCTGGTTTGCGCCGCGCCGGCCTCCACGGCCGACAAGGCGTCAAATACGACATTCATACGACTGGAAAAATACTCAGGTGTACGATTAAAACCTTCTGATTGTGGCGTCAATATCTCCAAGACATTTTTGGGTAAAGCCAGATTTTCAGCGCGCAAGCTAGCCAATATTTTCTGCAACGCTTGTCGTTGCAAAGCGGCAGGTACGGTTTTAACACCTGCTTGTACCCGCCCGACGTTCACATCTTGGGCGGTGCCGTATTCATATTCACCACCAGCGATCAAACGCGCCACGGCCTCGGTCTGATAGCGATGTAACAAATAAACCGGCACCAAACGCGCTTCCAGTTCACCGATTTGGCGTTGTGGCGGCAATACGGCGGGGGAAAAATTATTCAATGCGCGCTGACGCACAGCCATTAAATGATCATAAGATTTAACAGAATCAGCTCCTACATCCCACAACAGACCATTAGGATGCGCTGCACCGGGTGAGCGAGAATCGGTATCCGATACATATTGCAAACCCGCCGCTTTGGCCGCGACACGCAACTTCGCTAAAGCCTCATCTTCGTTTTGGCCTGGGAAATTGGCGTATAAATGTTGAATCACAAAATCATCCCAAGGGCCGACACCGACGCCATAGGCGTCTTTTAACTCCACGTCCCCCTTACTATTGAAACCCAACAAAGGATGCGGATAATCCATCACGGAACCATTACCCTGACGGCTAGGTGCAAAATTGTGAGCGATTCCTAAGGTGTGACCAACTTCATGCGCAGCTAATTGACGCAGACGCGCTAAGGCCATTTGCTCAGCAGCGTTCTTCTTTTCGTTATTAGTACTCTTGCCATACGGCGCTAACAAACTCTCGGCAATCAAGATGTCTTGGCGCACGCGCTGAGAACCTAGAGTGACAGCACCTTTAATGATCTCCCCCGTACGCGGATCGCTGACCGCATTACCATACGACCAGCCACGTGTGGCACGGTGTACCCACATTATCGTGTTGTAACGCACATCCATGGGATCGACACCCTCAGGCAATAATTCCACCTTATACGCATCCTTGAAGCCGGCTTTTTCAAATGCGCTACTCCACCAACGAGCACCATCTAATAAGGCGGAACGCACCGGCTCTGGCGTTCCTCGATCCAAGTAATAAACGATAGGTTTTTTGACAGGACTGAGTGCCGCAGTAGGATCAGTCTTTTCTAAACGATGTCTTAATTGCCAGCGCACTTGTATGCTATCTGCCAAGGGCGTGGCGAAATCCATTTTCTCGCTATCAATCCCGCCAGAGCCAGGATGATAGGCGCGTGGCACATAGCCTTCCGGCAAACGGATTAAACTAACATGTTGATGTACGCGCAAACTCTTGGCGTCTGCTGCCACTTGACGCACATATTGTCCCTCTCCAGCACCCGCCAAAGTTAAGACGGCTTCTAACTCGGTATTATCAGGAAAAGATTTAGCTTGCTGACCTAATACCGCGCTACGCTTTTCATCCAGTGCATAATTTCCCTGACGTGTGCGATTCAAGCTATCGGCCACGCCATGACGATCTGCCAGCAAAAAGCTGGAAAAATCAATCAGGTAACGTGGTTTTCCTCCTACTGACTCAGTTGCTAAAATATCGCCCGCCCATAAAACAGCGCCGGCAAATGCTTCGCGCACGGATGCTCGTTCGTCGGCATTGGGCGAGTCAGCGACAAAGCGGGTGTTTTCTTGCACTAAAAATAGACGTTTGCCATGACGTTCAAATCGTACTAATTTACTAGCACCAACCTGACCACGATCCAAACCAACGTCATTCGACCCTAAACCAAAGGGCAATGAGGTCACCAATAAAAAAGCTTTATCTAAATCCGTAACCGCCAACAAAACCTTGGCCTGCTCAGCACTGCTCCAGATATCAAATAATCCGCTCTGCTTTTTCATCCCTACCGTCTGCGCCCCAAAATCACTGGCAATAGCATTGGCCGACGCAGCAGACGGCGCTATGGATGACATTTGACGCGCCTGAATTTCCATCGCAGTGAAGGCCAGCACAAGGCTAGATGCCAACACCGTTAGCATGAATTTTGATTGAAACGCAGAGATAGGAGCAGGCATAGAATTCTCACTTTACATAACAGCAGGAAAAAAGAAATGCATCATAGTTCGACCAAGCAAAAACCAATTAAGTTGCGTCAAATTGAGATTTGCACATAAAAAAATTCTCAATTTAAATTAAAACTGTCTTTACTTTAGCGCACTTTTTATGCAACCACTTAATTTGAAAATCATTAGATATGACTGCGCACATGTATACATGAATATGTATGAGTATGTATGAATAAGCATAAGTAGAAAATTTCGTAAGAAAAAATAAATGATTTAGACCGAATGAACTTATGTGATCAAAGTGGGTCAAATTTTCTGCTACAAACGCTGCATTCTGACGACACTAAGCGAATAAAAAGACTAGTGGAAATTCGTGACGTCAAAAACTCTTGCTACAATCAATAACAAGCTTAAGTGAGATACAGCATGAAATGGTCTAGTGTTTTCCTTCCTGTTTTTCTAATGCTAGCCATAAGCACCATGACTGGCACTGGTATCATTTCAGCATCTGCACAAGAACGCGTCAAAGTACAAACGATAGAAGAATTCGATCGAGATGGAAAACCCGTGCCTCTCTCCAAAGGTACTTCTGACTTACTGGCATATATCAGCCAAGCGCTTCATATTCAATTTCAAGTCCAGCGTGTCCCTTGGAAACGGGCGATGGAAAATGCCTTACATGACGATGTCATCTTGCTAGGTATGTCGATCAATAAAGAACGCAGTACCAAATACTTGTTCTCAGATACCATCAATGCTAATGGGAATTGGCTGGTAACACGTTGCGATACCAACTTTCCATTCAACAGCTTGCAAGATTTAAAGGGCAAACTCATAGGCGTGGTGGCGGGTACCAGCTCTGGGGAAGCCTTTGATGCCGAAGTCAACAAATTATTTAGAGTAGAAAACGATATTGGCGCTGGCATTTCACGTTTGCAAAAACTCATGGCAAAGCGTATGGATGCCTTAGTCTGGTACGACAGTGTCGATACGCCCAAAGCCTTGGAGCATGCGATTAACCTCAGTTACACCAAGCGCGGTTTGCACAATAGCGGTAATGCAAAAGTATTCTGTGTACAGGAAAAACCTATTTCCATCGTCAGCAATCATTTTGCAATGCGCATCTCGCCAGCCAATCGACAGCTCTTAGATCGCATCAATCTGGCCATGGCTAAAGGACGTAAGGAAGGTTCTATTCCCCCAGTTGCCACGACGATTTTGCATTAATCCGCTACACTGCCAGCTTCGTTTGAAATAATCACCTCATCAGGCAAAGAGCGACATGGCAACTGCACCGGATTCCACTCAGATTAATCGCAAATTTCTAGAAGGCTCGACCATGCGTCATGTCATCAATATGACAGCGACGGGTTCGGTCGGTTTGATTGCCGTCTTCTTAGTCGATGTTTTAAACCTGATTTATGTATCGCAACTCGGCAAACCCGAAATCACCGCCGCAATAGGCTATGCCAGTACCTTACTGTTCTTTCACACGTCCATAGGCATAGGCTTATCGATCGCCACCACAGCGGTGGTGTCACGCGCCGTCGGTGCGGGAGAAATGCAGATCGCCAAACAATTGGCAGGCAGCGCACTCTACTTAATTACGGGTATTAGCACGCTGTTAGTCCTACTCACTTATCCGCTGTTATCAAGCTTTCTGAATCTTCTAGGGGCACAAGGTGAGACCGCTTCGTTGGCAAAGCGCTTCTGCGCCATCGTGTTACCTTCACTACCTTTACTATCCCTCGGCATGGGACTAAGCGGCTTACTACGCGCGGTCGGCGATGGCAAGCGTGCGATGTATGTGACATTGGGTGCAGCGGCAGCAACCGCAATACTCGACCCCCTATTCATCTTCAGTCTGCGATTAGGTTTAGATGGTGCAGCTTACGCCAATATTTGCGCCCGTCTGGTATTAGCTGGCGTAGGATTTTATGGCGTACTGAAAATTCACCACTTATTTGCAAAACCAAGTGCCGATATTTTTCAGCGCAGTGCCAAAGCGTTTGCCAATATTGGCATTCCCGCCATCATGACGAATGTGGCAACACCTTTTGGTAACGCAGCCGTCACTACTGCAATTGCGAAATATGGCGACTCGGCAGTGGCGGGCTGGGCGGTCATTTCGCGCTTAATTCCCATGGCTTTTGCCGGGCTATTCGCTTTATCCGGTGCGATCGGTCCTATCCTAGGACAAAACCTAGGCGCTAAACGCTTTGACCGCTTACGCTCAACCATGCGTGATAGTTTAAAACTCACCTTGATTTATGTGTTGGCGGTGTGGTTCTTGCTGGCGGTCTTTAGTTCACTGATTGCCACCGCCTTCGACGCCCATGATCTGGGACGCGATGTCATCGTGTTCTTTTGCATTTTTGTGGCGGGCAGTTTTCTATTTAACGGTAGCCTATTCGTCGCCAATGCCGCATTCAATAATTTAGGCTACCCACTGTATTCCACCGCTCTCAACTGGGGACGCGCCACGATAGGCGTGATTCCCTTCGTCTACTTTGGCGGTCTATGGTTCGGCGCCCGCGGCGTGATGGCGGGTTATGGGCTGGGCGTGGTTTTCTTTGGTGCGCTGAGTGTGTGGCTATGCTTTCGGGTTTTACACAAAATCGAACAAGATCAAACCAATGGTGTTTGAGCGAGACGTTCCAACTGCCAATTCAATTCGCCTCGATTTATTCTTTAGGCCGACTCAATAAAGCCTTCAGATTAGCCAAACGATTTTGCGGTGTAATCACTTCGTCTTCTTTAGGTGGTGCGTCGCCTTCATCGAGTTTCATTTCTTTGATAAAGCGCGACGGATCACAATGGACTGATTCACCGGCGCGTTTACGTTTCTTGCACCAAGTGACGTGTAAGCTGCGTTGAGCGCGGGTGATGCCGACATACATCAGGCGCCGCTCTTCTTCTATACGAGCGGCGATGGTTTCGACTGGTGCATCGGGGTCGCCCTTGTGCGGCAAGATTCCTTCTTCGACACCGACCAAAAACACATGCGGATATTCCAAACCTTTTGACGCATGCAAGGTAGACATACGTACCGCATCAGGATCTTCGTCCTTTCCTTCCATCATGGTCATCAAAGCCACCATCTGGGTTAGATCAAGCAAGCTACGATGATCATCAGTACCATCTTTACCGCCATTACCTTTTTGTTTCAGCCATTGCGTGAAATCGAGGACGTTTTGCCATTTATTCTGCGCGGCTTTATCGTCAAAGCTATCGTACAAATAGGATTCGTAGTTAATCTCTTTCATTAGATCATCGAGCAATTGCTCGGCATGACCCTCGCGGTGTGCATGTGCTTCAACATTATTGATGAAGTTACAGAATTCGCGCAAAGGACGTAGCTGACGGTCTGTCAAAATTGCCTCAATACCGCCCTTGAACACGGCTTCAAACAAGGAACATTGCCATTGACCAGCATAAGAGCCCAAGGCTTCTAAAGTGGCTTGTCCAACACCGCGCTTGGGTGTTGTAATCGCACGAATGAAAGCGGGATCATCTTCTTCATTCGCGATAAGCCGCAGGTAAGCAATAATGTCTTTAATTTCGGCACGGTCAAAGAAACTCTGCCCGCCAGAAATCGTATACGGGATGCGCTCTTTACGCAGCGATTGTTCAATCACACGTGCTTGATGATTGCCGCGATACAAAATCGCATAATCAGCCCAAGCCGCACGACGCTCAAAACGATGCGCAGAGATCATAATCGCAACTTGCTGCGCTTCTTGCTCATCATCTTGCATCCCCATGACTTTCACCGGATCGCCCAAACCATGTTCCGACCATAAGGATTTATCAAACAGCTTAGGATTGTTACCGATGACCGAATTGGCCGCCTGCAAAATGCGGGTACTGGAGCGGTAGTTTTGCTCCAACTTAATAATGCGCAAATTCGGGAAATCGACTTGCAAGGTTTTAAGATTTTCTATGGTCGCGCCACGCCATGCGTAAATCGCTTGGTCGTCGTCACCCACCGCTGTGAACATCGGTTTTTTGCCGATACCGGTTACCAGCAATTTCACCAACTCGTATTGGCAGGTATTGGTATCCTGATATTCATCCACCAGCAAATAACGCAAACGACGTTGCCACTTATCGCGTACTTCTTCATTTTGTCGAAACAGCTCTACCGGCAAGCGAATCAAATCGTCAAAATCGACCGCCTGATACGCCGAGAGTGTCGCAACATAGCTGCGATACACGCGCGCCGCCTGCGCTTCGTCTTCATCCTGCGCTTGTTGCAGCGCTTGTTCGGGATCGACCAAACCGTTCTTCCAGAGAGACATGGCGGTTTGTATGCGGCGTATCAATTGCTTGTCGGTCGTAATTGCTAAATCTTGTACCAGCGAGAAGCAATCGTCGCTGTCCATAATTGAGAAACGATCTTTCAAACCCAAGGCGCGCGCTTCTTGCCTCAAGATTTTTACACCCAAAGAATGAAAAGTGGAAACCGTTAGCTTATTTGCTTGCTTAGGTTCTTTCAGCAATTTGGCAATCCGCTCCTGCATTTCCAAGGCAGCTTTATTGGTAAAGGTAAGCGCCGCAATATGCTTAGGATCGTAGCCATGCAACTCAATCAAGTTACAAATTTTCTGCGTAATAACCCGCGTTTTACCCGAACCCGCCCCTGCCAAAACTAGGCATGGACCATCCATATAATTAACTGCATCGCGTTGGGGTTGATTTAAACCGTGGGACATGAGAACGACCAGATTGCTATTAAGGCGCTATTGTAACCGCTGACGCGGTAAAGCTTGGAATTGCCGGCTAAACAGGGGGAAGCTATTTTTTAAATTTCAAATGAAAATAATTCGTTACAATAAATAAGAACTTTCTCATTCCAACGATGATATTTTTTGTGGGTAGACAAACACGATGGATCTAATTGAAAAAGCGACGGTGCAAGCATTTCATCGAGATAGATTAGGTCAAGACGATCTGCGTGCGCTTGGCTATAGAAACAATGATAGCCAACAAAAACGCTTTCAGGCACTGACGGCTTGGGGCGATATGAGTGGGTGTTCGATCTTAGATCTGGGATGCGGGTATGGTGATTTAAAGCTCTTCCTAGACCAACATTATTACGACTTTATTTACCTCGGTATTGATTTTCTGAAAGAATTTGTCGATGAAGCGACGCAACGTTTTGCGACACATCTCAATACGCAATTTTTTCAATCTGATTTTTTAACCGCCGGCTTACCCAAAGTCGATATCGCTATCGCCTGCGGCAGTCTGAATTATCGTAGTAATAATTCCTTACACCCATGGCAAATGATAAGCCGCATGTGGGAGATAGCGAACAAGGGAGTGATTTTTAATTTACTAGACGTCCATCATTTTGCAGATGATCAAGTTTTGTGCGGCTATGAACCCGCACAAGTACTTCACTTTTGCCAACAACTTGACCCCGATGCAAAACTCCATACCGGCTATCTGTCCGATGATTTTACGGTCTTTATGCGCAAATAAGTTGGCGCTATTAAATGGCATACAACCAGATCCTTGACTGTTAAGCGATACTCGCAAAATACCTTCTATGGAGTGTGCCTACAACTACTTTTCACCACACATCCTTCCAACTTCAGTTCCCCCATTTCTTTCATACGCTTTAACTTGGCATAGCTTTTGCAAAGCAACTTGCAAACATTTTGGGATTGAGTGAGCCTTCGAAGCCGCGCAATTCTAGATAACTGGTCTTATCCATGAAGATGAAAAAATGAAATGTTGATTTTACCTTAGTTGTAAATACAACTTCTTATTAAGACTTTACATGGATAAAAGTAAATTTACGTGAAAATGCCAGCTATTTACATGTAATAACACCGCGCCATTTTTCTCTATAGGAATGAAAGAAATACACCATGTTGTTGCTTATAGATCGAATATTTGTTTGTTCTAACATGCGCCAACATGCTACTGTAGTAAACCAATTTTTAAAGAAATATTTCCAATAATAATTATCTACTTTTTTAAAAACTGGTCTTATATAAGTACAGCTCATCATTTGAGGAACACGAGCCATGATTAACGCTGCCATCACTCATCTGGCTCAGCAATTGAATCAACAATTTAAAAATAATTTTCAGGTGTTAGAAGATGTCGTAGTGGTTTCAAACTTAATGGAATTAGACGGGACGGTCGCCCCCAACGCCAACAACAAATTAGTGCTGACCTTAGTCAATATTGAAAAAGACAATATGCCTTATCGGCTCAATACACCTATGCGAGGTTCTGGTGAGCGACAGTTAGTCCATAGCAATCCGCTTTATCTAAATTTGTATTTGATGTTGTCTGCCAATTTTGGTGCGGGTAATTATGGCGAGGCTTTAAAAACGATTTCTCAGGCCATCAGTTTTTTTCAACAGCAAGCCGTCTTTGACCGCCATAACAGTCCGGGCTTAGATACGAGAATAGAAAAATTAATTTTGGACATGGAGAATTTAAACATTCCGGATTTGAATAACTTGTGGAGTTTGATGGGTGGTAAATATTTGCCGTCGGTGCTCTACAGAGTGCGAATGATTACCGTTGATGCGGGTGCGATTGTGCAACAGGTACCTATCATTACTGACCCTAGCCAAAATCTTGAGCACTAATTTCAAACATGGCACGGTATTTACCTTTATTCGCGATACAGGTCGAACATGAATTCTTTGCAGAGAGCCACACTATGGACAATCTCGCATTGGAATTTATGCCAGACAAGGCAAGCGCCGCCATGATGCAAAGAGAAAATTTGCTTTTGCGTCGCTGTGCTAAGGGAATAGAAATTTGGCAGGAAAGCAGGGAAACAGGTGGCGCATCTTTAGATTCAAACTCAGATTCAGATTCAAGTTCAAAAGCAAATCCAGTTGAGGTAAAAGAGTCACTTAATTTTGTATTTCTAGTGTCAGCATCTGACCCTATGTTCGATTTTTATACAGCGTGGGAGCACGCAAAACCTATTGTTTTTTCTGGCAAAAATCTTGCTACAGAGATGAGTGCTACTAGCACTGATGATTTTAAAAACATACAGATATTGCAGTCAGGTAGCAACTCAACATCTGATTTTGGTTTAAGCAGTTTTGAACGGCACCAGGCAGCCATTGTTTTTAGCGTGGAGCTGCAACATCGGCCAAAGGCGGAAATGTGCACTTATGTTATTCATCTAAAAGCCAAAGCTATGCACTGGAAATATTATTTTTGCGGCTCATTGGCAAAGAAGCAGTTACAGATCGTTGATTTAGATCGTGACAGTGATGTGATGGGTGCAGTATTTCACCCATCAACACAGGTAGTAGGTAGCAACGGTCAAGCATTTATTTCTGACACCGCGCTCCCTATGCGAAGTATCCCGTCACAACGTTTTCAATTACGTGAAGCCGATGCGACAGGAAGAGTATTAATGCGGCGACTGCCAAACGCCAGTATTCAAAAAATTGGCAAAGAAGGAAATCCGAACGGGCCATCACTGGTCGTTGCGGAAATTTATATTCATCAATAATCTTCAAAGGAACACATATGGCTGGCGCGTATAAAACACCTGGTGTCTATATCGTAGAAAAAAATGCCTTCCCCAACTCGGTGGTCGAAGTGGCGACTGCGGTGCCGGCATTTGTTGGATACACCAAATTTGCTGACAATAAAGGCAGCTCTCTCAAGAACAAACCATGGCGCATTACCTCTTTATCCGAATTCGAGAGTTATTTTGGTAAAGAGCCTAAGGATCAATTCAAGATTGTAGAAAACACTGACAAAAACCTCGCTGGCGATTTCAAGTCAGGCGGTAAGTCGTATATCTTGAAGCGCCCTAACGAGAAGAAAGATACTGAACGATTCTATCTGTATCGCTCTATGCAATTATTCTTCCAAAATGGTGGCGGTCCTTGCTATATCGTTTCTGTCGGCAATTACACGAAGACCGAAGAAGACGGCAGCATAAAGGATGAAACGATACTCAGAAAAGCGTTGGAAGATGGTATCGATCTGCTCTTGAAAGAACAAGAGCCAACCATGGTGGTCATTCCTGATGCGCAAGCCCTCGATTTTGATAATTGCATAGGTGTTCAACAATATAGTTTGAAACATTGCTATAACCAAAAAAATCGTTTTGCGATTCTGGATGTTTACGACGGTTACAAAGAACGCAAAGATCCTAAGGGTGATTGCGTTACCAATTTCCGTGGTGATTTGGGAATTAATTACTTAAATTATTCTGCAGCTTACTACCCATGGCTGAACACTTCTATCGTGCAAACCACAGATTTGGAGTTCTCCAGTTTTGTTGATGTCACCGAGGTAAAAAATCTGTTACTGGCGGAAGCAGGCGGTGCTGATGCACCAAAAGAATTGGCCGATATTTTGAATCAAGTTGGTGATGCGAAACGCGACCAAACTTTAAAAACCTATTTGTCAGATGATGAGTTACATAAGATTTTGTACTCAGTCAGCCCGACTTATAAAAACATCCTGCTGGCAATCAAAAACAAATTGAATATACTGCCACCTGCTGCTGCCATGGCGGGCGTGTATACCATGGTCGATAATTCACGCGGCGTTTGGAAAGCACCAGCGAATGTCAGTTTGGCCAGTGTCGTCTCTCCTACCGTGAATATCTCGCACGATGAACAAGAGGATTTAAACGTCTCAACCGCGGGTAAATCCATCAATGCGATTCGCTCGTTCATCGGCGAAGGCACCTTGGTCTGGGGCGCTCGCACACTTGACGGCAATAGCTTGGATTGGCGTTACATCAACGTGCGCCGCACCATGATCATGATCGAAGAATCCCTGCGTCTGGCGACGAAAGCCTATGTCTTTGAACCGAATGTCAGCGGTACTTGGATCAATATCAAGAGCATGGCCAGCAACTTCTTGACCAGTATTTGGAAGCGTGGCGGTTTGGCTGGCGCAAGTCCAGAAGATGCATTTAGCGTGCACGTCGGCTTGGGTGAAACCATGACTCCCGAAGATATTTTGGAAGGCTATTTGCGTGTGACGATCTTGGTGGCATTAAGCCGTCCTGCTGAATTTATTGAGATCACATTCCAACAGCAAATGCAAAAATCATAGATCGCCGATTTTCCGTAGCATTCACTGCACAGTGAGCGCGAAAGAAAACCGAGAACCGCATTTTATTTAAGTCAATTTATTAAAGAGGTTTGTTATGGCAGATGATGGATCAAAACAATCGGCAAATGTATGGCCTTTACCGAAGTTCTATTTCAAAGTGGAATGGGATAAAAACGAAATGTCCTTTCAAGAAGTATCCGGCTTGGACGTGCAGTCAGAAGAAATTAAATATCGTCACGGTAATAGCCCTGTATTCTCCGTAATCAAAATGCCGGGTATGAAAAAATACGGCAATATCACGATGAAAAAAGGCGTATTCAAAGGCGACAATAAATTCTGGGACTGGCTCAATCAGATCAAGCTCAATACCATCAAACGCGTTCCTGTCACTATCAGTCTGTTGGATGAAACTGGCAAAGCGACGATGGTTTGGACTTTGACGAATGCTTGGCCAACTAAAATTTCCAGCACAGATCTAAAATCAGAAGGCAATGAAGTGGCGATTGAATCTATTGAGATCGTCCACGAAGGCTTGACGATAGCGAATAAATAAACACAGGTATGAGTGGTGAATATTTTGAGGGGGGATATCCTCCTCCCGCTTTCTATTTCACGGTGACGTTTGGGAATGGTGGACAGATACCTGACGCCTCGTTTAGCGAAGTGTCAGGTATAGGTATAGAGATGGAAACCGAAGCGGTGGTAGAAGGCGGTGAAAATCGCTTTATCCACCAGCTTCCCAAAAGCATTAAGCATCCTAATCTGGAACTGAAACGCGGTATTTCTATGCTCAATTCACCTTTAGTGAAATGGTGTAAGGACACCTTGGAAGGCGCATTTATAAAAGCCATCGTGCCACAAACCATCATCGTCAAACTGAATGGCGCAGATGCACAAGTATTGCGAGCATGGGCATTTATTGATGCCTATCCGATTAAGTGGGAAGTAGAGGGATTCAATGCGACCAAGAATGAGGTAGCGATAGAAAAAATGACCTTTGCTTATACCTATTCGAAACGCAGTAAATGATCTACCTGAGTTGTAAGAATGCAGTAGCTAAGTTTTAAAGCAGTTTCATAAAACGCGCCGTTTTTCTCATTTACCTATAGAAGTGCTTCACATCATGGCTATCGAAATTAAAGAATTGATTATCAAAACGACGATCATCAATCGCCCAGTCGATCAAAACGATGAGGCTGATTTTGATAAGCAGTTAATGAAAGAAGAAATCCTGTCTGAATGCCGCAAACTTGTACAAAATTTGCTGCGTGAACGTCGGGAGCGCTAGACGTGTCCGGGCAAAAAACCGTATTAAAAATCTCTGGCTGTACAGTCGCAAAAAACGGCAGCATCAGCGTCGATAGCTCACGTCCTGTGTTTGAAGCTTTGATCAATCCAGCAGGTTATGGTCATGATTTCTCCATCAAATACGCTAAAAATCAGACCTTAGGACAAGCTGGTAACGAAGCAAAATTTCACGCTAGCCAACCAGAAAAATTAAGCCTAAAAGAGTTAGTCTTGGATGGTACCGGAGTGGTGCCTGGTACCAAAACTACGGTCAAACAACAAGTTGAATCTCTACGCAATACGGTCTACACCTATGTAGGTACCAAGCATGAAGCACCTATCGTACAAGTTGTGTGGGGCAGTCTGATTTTCTACGGTCGTGCGGAGGGTTTAAAATTTGATTACACGCTATTCAAACCCAATGGCGAACCACTACGAGCCAGAATTTCTCTACAGTTTGTTGAGTACACCAGCGCTGCTGAAATCGTCAAAGAAGAAGCACGCAGTTCTCCTGATTTAACCCATTTAGTCACGGTCAAAGCTGGCGACACCTTACCGCTGTTATGCGAGCGAATTTATCGCGACAGTGCCTATTGTGCGGAAGTCGCAAGAATCAATGGCCTGAGTTCTTTTCGTCAATTACAACCCGGAATCAGCTTACGATTTCCACCGTTGGTCTAAGTTACGAGTACCCACGAGTAGTCATAAATAATTAGTCGCCACGATTTCGAATACATGTAGTCATTACCAAGAAAAGAAGCACAATGGCCAGCTCCCCACTCACAGACAGTACCGGCGTTCTCAGTTTCATTATCACTTGCGATGGATCGCCTATACCGGACATTGTACAAATCGTATCTATAGAAACTGATCATAGTACGAACCGCATTCCCAGTGCGATTATCACAGTCATCGACGGTGATATGCCGAACGGGATTTTTCCTGTGGCTGATGCGGGTAATTTCAAACCTGGTACTGAAGTCGTTATCAGCGCTGGCTACGATAGCGTAACCAAAGTTATCTTTACAGGTATTGTGATTAAACATTCGGTCAAAATAAATGGCGATAACTATGCTCGCCTGATCATAGAGTGCCGCGATAAAGCCTTAGCGATGACTGTGGGCAGAAAGAATGCCAACTTCATCAATAAGACCGACAACCAAATTATCTCCACCCTCATTAGCAATCACAATGGCTTAACACCCAGCGTAGACAGCACTAGCGTGATGTATAAAGAATTGGTTCAATACTATGCGAGCGACTGGGATTACATGATGGCGCGGGCCGAAGTGAATGGTTTTTTGGTGACAGTGGACGCTGGTACCGTCAGCGTCAAAGCACCACTGGCTAGCGCCAGTCCGGTGTTAACTTTAACCTATGGCTTGGATTTGATTGACTTTCAAGCGGAGCTAGATTCGCGCTGGCAACTTAGCTCCGTTACCAGCACCAGTTGGGACTTAGCACAACTGGCCATCGTGCAGCAAACCGCACAACCAGCAGCACTGACAGGCCAAGGTGATCTAGACTCGAAAACTTTATCCAAAGTACTCGGCACAGGTGATTTTGCTTTACAAACTGCGGCACCTTTAGAAAGCGCTACTCTCACGGCTTGGAGTAAGGCGCAACAAACTAAGGCAGCCTTATCGCGCATTCGCGGTAGCATGCAATTTCAGGGCAGCGCATTAGTCAAACCTGGTGTGGTACTTGAGCTCAAAGGCGTGGGCACACATTTTAATGGCAATGTCATCGCCAGTAATGTGATGCACCGCCTGCATGATGGCAATTGGATTACCGAAGTGGAATTCGGTATGCCTACGTATTGGTTCACTGAGGAACATCAAGTACAAGCACCGGAAGCGGCGGGATGGACCGCTGGTATTTGTGGTCTGCATATAGGTATTGTCATGAAATTGGATGCTGATCCAGAAGGTCAATACAAAATTCAAGTATCGCTCCCCATCATGAATGCCAGCACACCTGGTGTCTGGGCCCGCTTTGCCAGCTTTTACGGCTCTTCCGGTTTTGGCGCTTTCATCATTCCTGAAATTGGTGACGAGGTGGTACTAGGTTTCTTTAACAACGACCCTTCCTGCCCCGTCATTTTAGGTAGCTTGTATAGCAGCAAGCACGTACCGCCTTATGAGTTAACGGCGGAAAATAATTTCAAAGCGCTGGTCACTCGCAGCAAGTTAAAAATGGAATTTGATGACGGCAAGAAAATCATCACCTTCATCACCCCAGCGAACAATAAAATCGTCATCAGCGATCAGGATAAATCCATTTTGCTGCAAGATGAAAACAACAATAAAGTAGAACTCAGCCCTACTGGAATTTTATTAGACAGCCCCAAGGACATTACCATCAAAGCAATGGGGAAAATCTCGATGTCAGCAATGCAAAATATAGAAATGGCAGCGCAAATGGATGTCACGACCACAGGGCTAAACATTACTAGCACGGCCAACCTGAGTTTGACCGCTAAGGGTACTGCCAGCGCAGAATTATCTGCTGCAGGACAGACCACGGTGAAAGGTGCTTTGGTCATGATTAATTAGTGCTAACACTACTCCTAACACTGAGCCTAACATCGAGCCCGAAAATGAACGAAAAGAAGAAAGCTAAAAATGCCTCCTGCCTCACGAATTACTGATATGCATGTTTGCCCCATGGTGACACCAGGCGTGCCACCGATACCGCATGTAGGTGGCCCTATTTCTGGCCCCTGCGTCCCCAATGTGCTAATTGGTAGCTTACCTGCGGCAGTGCTAGGTGATATGTGCGTCTGTGTCGGGCCGCCTGACACCATAGTCAAAGGTAGCACTACGGTATTCATTAGCAATCGCCCAGCAGCACGCATAGGTGACACGACCGCTCATGGCGGCAATATTGTTTTTGGTTTCCCCACCGTCATCATCGGTGGTTAGTTTTGCCAAGCGGTAGAAACAGTTAGAAATGTCAAAGCGTCGCCGATTAGATAGATAAATACTGTGGATAAAGATAACGCATTTCTGGGTACGGGTTGGGGTTTTCCTCCCACGTTTTCAAAACGTGGCATTGTCCATATGGTCAGTGCTGAGGAAGACATACGCCAAAGCTTATTGATACTACTCGGCACCAACCCCGGTGAACGTGTGATGCAAGCTAGTTTCGGCTGCGGTATCAAAAGTCAGGTCTATGAAAATATTAACGAGAGCACTTTAACCGTACTCAAAGATTTGATACAACGGGCGATTTTATTTTACGAGCCGCGTGTCATTGTCGAGGGTATACACACCGATACGTCGGAAGCTTACGACGGCAAATTAGTCTTTTTAATTGATTATCGCGTCATCAGCACCAACACCCGGCACAACATCGTTTATCCCTTCTATTTACGAGAAGGTACCGATGTGCATTTGTAATCTTCAGGTGTGCATATGAAACACCGCCTAACCATCAGCGATGGACGCAGCCAAAGCCAGCGTCTGCTCCCCGC
The DNA here is from genome assembly GCF_042432465.1 of Affinundibacterium danionis. Classification (NCBI taxonomy): domain Bacteria; kingdom Pseudomonadati; phylum Pseudomonadota; class Betaproteobacteria; order Burkholderiales; family Oxalobacteraceae; genus Affinundibacterium; species Affinundibacterium danionis. The sequence goes on from NZ_JBHLXJ010000017.1 coordinate 46,021, forward strand.
TCTTAGCGGTGACTATTTCCATCTTTACGAAATGCGTTATGAGCAAGTATTGGCGATTGCCAGTGAATATGCTCGTCTTGTGCAATTCTACAAACTTGACTTAAAAGTGGATGGTGATTGGCAGCAGTTTTTCAATGCGGATGAGACTATATTGATGGCCAGTATTCTCTCGATCAAATCAGATCGGTTGAGTCAACAGTTTGAAAACCGATTGGCTCAACAACCCCTATACCGTAACTGGTTTCGCGAAGACATTGTCGCTCCTTTGCATGCCAGTTATCGTGACGCTTTGAATTCACCGCTATTAATTGTACGCGCTTTGAATCAATGGCTCATCAATATCAGTGCAATACAAAGTGACATCGCACATGAAGTAAAAAAATTATTGGAAGGCATACTGCGTGGTTTGAAATGGGAGATCAAAACTCTATGCGACAGCACGCCACGAGTTTTGATGCCACATGCTAAAAATCTGATGAGTGAGCGATTTCAAGAGCTGGTTGACTGGCCGCTCCCAGAGATTCGTACCAACAATAGTGCCAATCAAGGAAAAGAGAAGACACCCTCTTTCAGCGAAATACAGCATAATTTTCATACGCTAAATCAAGCGATACGTATCCTACAGAATGGTATCAAAGCACTGCTACCTGCATCACTGATGAGCGGCGATCATGATCCTGCGATCAGCTTATTAATCGGTTTTATTCGATTATTCGAACAACTGCAACAACGCTTAAACCGTTTTGGCGACAAGCATATTGATTTCTATTACCGAGATGTGCTCGGTATGGAAGCACACGAACAGACATCGGATAATTGTTTTGTACTGATACGACCAAGTGCTCATGCACGCCAAATTTTGATCGAAAAAGGCACGGAATTTATTGCAGGTTTAGATGAAGAACAAAATGAAATTATCTATACTGCCGATGATAAAACGACGCTCAACGACGCCAAAGTTGTCGCTATCCACACCGTTTACTTTGATCGCAAACCACGTCATGACAAAGTATTGCTAAGCCAATCTAGCTATCACAAAACGATAGCATTACCAGCTAGTGATGCCAGTGAACTCGATCACGGAAAGCTGCCACCATTACCTTTATTCGGTGCGCCCAAACCTGGCGAACATTTATCCGGCGTCGCAGCGTCAGGTTTTGGTTTCATGATTGCCAGCGATACCTTGCTCATGAATGAAGGTGATCGCAGCGTGCGGGTCTTATTTCAATTCAAAAAAAATGAGCAAAGCAGTATAGAAGCCATACTGAAACGCATCATAGACAAAGCAAATCAAAATCGACCACAGAGTAATCTGCGTTTAAGTGATGTGTTCGTCAAATTATTACGCAGCATGTTTAGAATTTCCTTGACCAGCAAAAATGGTTGGCATCAAGTAGGTGAATATAGACCAGAATATCGCGGCTTAAATTCTGAGCTATCAGACAATTGTCTAGCCATTAGCTTTAGCTTACCGGCTAGTGCGCCAGCTATCACAGCGTATGACAGCAAAATACACGGCGATGTCTATCCAACCAGATTGCCCTTGCTACGTTTTGAGATGACGCAAAATGAATATGCTTATCCGTATGATCTACTCACCCGTTGGTTGATCGAAGACATTACGATAGAAGTCAATGTTCAATCTTGCCGTCAATTACTATTGCACAATCAAATCGGACAATTAAGCGCATTGGCACCATTCTTACCGTTTGGCCCGATTCCCGCCTTAGGTTCTTATCTAGTCGTCGGTTGTCAGGAAGTACTAGGGAAGCATTTAACGGATCTATCACTAGATATAGAATGGAGTGGACTGCCGGCCAAAGTAGGCGGATTCGTAGCCCATTATCGCGGCTATGAAACACCTCTTAAACCCGATGCGGTTGAAGTTAAAATCGCCGCTTTGGCTGATGGTAAATGGATCAAAGCAGGAGCCAATACCACACTCTTTGAATACGCTACTAGATCAGATGGTAGCCTCAGCAATCAAGTTAGTCCAGAAAATCGCTTAAGCCTCAAGTCAGTACTGGCATTCTACAAACCAAGTCTGCCCTCGCCATCAAATGGTAATGCCAACCGATTTTCCTATACTTCCGCGACCATGAATGGCTTGTTCAAAATCAGCCTAGAAGGCCCGGAAGCCGCATTTGGCCACCAAGAATATCCGCAATTGTTATCTCGAACTCTGACTCAAAATGCGCAAAAGAAAAAATTAGCATTCAGTCAGGCGCTTCCCAATCCGCCTTATACACCGCAAATTAGCCGCGTGGTTTTGAACTATGCAGCCAAGACAACGCTCAATTTTGAACAGCAATATCAGGGACAAGAACTCTACATCCAGAATCAATTGCTGCATTTGCATCCTATGGGCTGGGAAACGATTTCTGCCGATCATTCAAAACAACCCGCGCTGATCCCCTACTATGCAGACGCTGGCAATCTATATATCGGTCTGGAAGCAAAATATTTACAAGGCACACTTTCGCTGTATTTTTATCTGCGCGAAGACTCACTGCCTATGACTAAAATTAAGAAAACCGGATTGAACTGGTGCTATCTATCAGAGAATCACTGGCATGCTTTTAGTCAGGCACAAATTCTGGAAGACTCTACCTATGGCTTTATGACCAGCGGTATCGTACAACTACAAGTACCCGAACAAATCGATCAAAACAATACCATACTACCGGCGGGAAAATTCTGGCTCCGAGTAAGCGCAGACGCTGGTTTAGAACGCTTTTGTAGCTTGTATTCCGTCTACGCTCAGGCAATACGTCTGAGTTATTCGAATCAACATGGTAAAAAAGCGATGCCGAATTTGCCGGCATTAAGTATCAAACGTAGTCGCCAACAAATTGTAGGAATCGACAGCGTTTTACAAATACGACCAGGCTTTAATGGTAAAGAAAAAGAAAATGCTCATCAATTCCGCACCCGCGCGAGCGAACGATTACGCCACAAAAATCGTGCGATCACCGCGGCTGATTATGAATTACTCATCTTAGAAAACTTTCCTCAAGTTTTTAAAGTGAAATGTTTTGCCAATCTGCGTTCAGAACAAGATCCAGCACAAAGAATCCGCGCGGGTCATATTCTCATCGTGGTTTTACCCCATCTGCATCAAGGTGGACACGCGAACCAAAAGCCTAGTTTAAGCGGGCATTTAATTCATGAAATTCAGGAGTTCATTCGAGCTTATGCTGCCTCGGATGTCAGTATCAGTGTAGAAAATCCGGTGTATGAAGACATACAAGTCCGTTGCACAATCAAACTGAAATCTCATTTGAATGGTAACCGACACAGTGGTCGCTACATAGAACAAATTAATCAAGCACTGTGTGCTTATCTGTCGCCATGGAATCCTGATGGACAGCATCAACATTTTGGCTGGACGTTACAACAACACAATATTATTTCTTTCTTACATGACCTCGACTATGTCGAAGAAGTCACTGCGGTATCTATGTTGCAGATTTCGCCGATTGGCGACGCCAACGATCTGCTCTATTACCTGAAAGATAATGCCCCATTACAGCGTTCGGATAAAGATTTGTTCCCTACTTATCCGTGGAGCGTAGCGGTTCCCATGAACGAACATTGGATCGTTTTAGTCGATCACTACCAACACCAGCATCCAAAAGCTGTCGGTATTAATGAACTAAAAATCGGTTCTACTTTTATTATTCCCTCCAAAACACCAAGGACAGAGACATGACCACAAGAACACGTGACATGCTAAAGAAACAGTTCCAGCAAGGAAAAATGCCGACTGAGGAAGATTTTTCTGATCTGATTGAGTCCATGTTAAATATGCTCGACGAAGGTTTTGATAAAACTCCGGAAGATGGTTTCAAAGTCGCCCAACTGCGCGACGGGAAACTAATGAGCTTCTACAAGGACATCAACATCGGCAATGCCTTATGGTCTTTTGGTTTAGAAAAATCAGGTGACAATCTCAGCATTAAGGACGCACAAGACAATTCCTTACTTACCCTATCAAGTATCACCGACGGCAACAATATTCGTCGTGCCGCGGTCGGCATTCATCAAAGCCAACCTCAATATGAATTAGATGTTGCTGGCTGCATCGCCTCCTATGGTCGAGTCGGACGCAACGGTGAACTAGCTGCGCCCGCAGATGGCAATTGGTATGACATTACGGAAACTATGACCGGCTGTCAGGCATGGGAGATCGTTGCCGGTGTCGGTGCTAAGGACAGCGAAGGGCGCTATGCCTTAATGCATGCCTTCGCTCTCAATACCTTTAATGCCAATAGCAGCATCACTTATCACCAAAGCCATTTCGGCAATAAATGCAGTCGCATCGAGTTACGTTGGATTGCCGAAGACAGTGATAAACCTTTTGAATTCAAATTACAAATGCGGGTCGGATGCGGCTATGGCGAAGATGTCTGGATCAAGTATCACATGAATCAATTGTGGCTAGATACCTTAATGCTAGAAAGTGACCAGAAGCCATTGCGCCAACCCTCGCCCCAATATGTCGCTAAAGGCAAAGTGAAAAAGTAAAGTCATGAACACTCAAGATATCCATTTACAACTCAGCTTGGCACAGGGAAATTTGATCTTAGAAGCCTTGGCAGAGCGGCCGTTCAAACAAGTCTTTGAGCTAATCGGTAGCTTAAATTCACAAGCTGCGCAAGCGTTCTCAGCAGAAGCAGAAGAACATGATTTAGGAAAATTTATTTTAAATGCGCCGCAATTGCGTCTGATCTTAGAGGTGTTGGGCGAACTGCCTTACAACCGTGTCAACCGCTTGCTGCATAGTATGCATCAACAAATACAGAAAGCCACAGCGGGTGATTAATCAACATCACATCATGCGCCGTCAAGCCGATCCTGAGCAACTCGATTTCGAGGGGCTCAGGCGGCAAGGTATCGCTATGCTGCAGGATTTATCCAAAGGCAAGTGGACCGACTACAACCTGCATGATCCTGGTGTCACGCTTTTAGAATTATTGTGTTACGGCTTAACGGATTTACTGTATCGCACCGAATTTAGCGTAGCGGATTTTTTGACTGATCAACATGGTCAAATTCAATATAAAGAACAAGCCTTATTTGCCCCGCAAGACGTGTTCCCGAATCAGGCATTAACTGATCTAGATTTTTGCAAGCTGATTTACGACAGCCTACCTGCGGTCGATGATGTGTGGATTACTCAAGGAAAAAAAGATGATCCTATGGCTAGCATCGCTGGCCTATTTACCGTTTTTATTAAGCCCCATGAATCCTTATTTGCACATAGCGAGAGTGACGAAGCAGCTAAGCGCGAACAATTACGACTCGAAGTAATCACGCTATTAGCGCAACACAGGAATTTGTGTCGCGATGTCGCACAAGTCCACATAGTCACACCGCACGCCTATAGTTTGGCGGGAGAAATAGAAATCGATGATAGTCGCCTGCGCACTGAGATCTATGCCGACATCTATTTTCAATGCGCCAAGTTAATCTCCTGCGGAAGCCGCATAACCCGCTTTGAAGAAGCGCGCCAACAAGGTATGACGTGGGAAGACATTTTTGACGGTCCACTCACTGAACATGGTTATATCGATGATAGCTATTTTTCTCAAGACAATTACGATGTGGAAGCCATCAAGCTCATTACTTTGGTGCGCCATATTCCCGGTGTAAAAAATGTCAAATCTTTATACCTACTGGATGAACAAGGTCATGCTAAAGAACATCTACGCTTCACTCATCATGATACGATTTGCCCAGTATTGCATTTCCCCGAAGACCATCAAAAAATCCTAGCCTTACGTCTCGTTCATGGCAGAAGCGCGGCCTTGGAAGCGAAAGATTCAGTAGCCCCCAATACCGCTTCACGCCAAAGCACACGTGAGCTAGATGCCTTCGCAGAACAAGTTAGTCTATACCTGAAAAAATTCGAATTTGAACACGAAGCATTCCGTCGCGATCAAGTTCAAATAGATAAGATAATCCAATTACCGCAAGGTCAGGTACGACAATTTTCTGACTATACCTCGCTCGGAGAAGACACCCCCGCCATCTACGGCATTAATCGCTATGGCGTCCCCAAATCAGAGCCTCCCGAAGTACACGCAAGAGCTCGTCAATTAAAAGCCTACCTGTACCCATTTGAACAGATCATGGCTAATTATCTGGCATCACTGCAGCAAATCCGCCGCGTATATTCGCTCGACGACACGCTGCAACAAAGCTATTTTTCTCAATTCTTGGAAGATACTGAGATTCCTGATATAGAACATCTGTACAGCAAGCAAGCTAATTCTCATCAAGTCGAACAAATCTTACGAGAGCAAGATAATTTTCATGACCGAAGAAATCGGGTACTCGACACGCTACTAGCAATCTATGGTGAACAATTCCCAGAGGAAGATCTGCGTCGCTATGCCTTCTATCACCGCGAACAGACTGACCAACATATCATTCTTTGCAAAATACACTTATTGCAGCATCTATGTGAACTCAGTAGTCAACGCGGGCTAGGCTTCGATCTTACTGAGTCTTATGACACCGATAATCGCGCCGCACTGCAGCGGCGCCTGCAAATTCTGATCGGCAATTATCAACACAAAAATGGTCGTCATTTCAGTAAGGTATTACAAGAAAAGGTGCAATACCTAAGCCATACGCGCTACAAGGAAAAGCTTGCAAAGCAGATTAATTTCCCTAGTAATTTGAGAGTAGAACAAACTTTCACTATCCCTTATATCCCTTATATCACTCATAGCGATGGTGACAATCAGACAAGTGAGACATCATCAGAGTCTGACTTTGAATTGCCGCATCATATACTCAGTGACAGCGTCTTACGTAATGCGGCTTTTTTGGAAAACTACCATTACTACCCAGAAGGTGAACATCATGTCTGGCTGTGTTTAATCAATGGGCATGAGGAAGTACTACCGATTTGTCTGTTGCCGAAAACAGAGTTACAGAGTTACGCCCTCGCTATGCAAAAAAAGATCGTAGAGATTAATCAGCAATGTGAAGGTTTCCACTTACTCGAACACGTACTCCTGCGCCCACGCAGCGCGTCCAACGCCAACACTCAGGATAGAGATGCAACCTCGACTGAAGATTTCTATGCGCATCGTGTCAGCATAGTATTGCCCGGTTTTACCGCACGCTTTGTTGATAAAAAGTGTCGGCGCTGGATAGAAAATCTGATTGCTCAACATTTGCCCGCGCACGTTTTGCCAGAGTTTTACTGGTTAGATTTTGCATTTTTCGCCCAGTTCGAATTGCGCTACCTTCAATGGCTAAGTCATTTACAAGCAAGCAGCAGCACTGGTTTCTCTGACGATTCTGGGAATTTACAAGCCTTAGATGAGAGCGCTCAACAATTGATTGAATTCATCAAGAAAAACCGGCAGCAATCAACGCTTCATTACTGGATATGACTGAATACAAGCGACTATAAACAGCATGAAACCGATTAACCGTATCCACCAATTGGCATTTGATGTGAACTTTTCCGCGACACCGGCGGATGAACACGCTTTGCCTGCCTGGATACAAGAAAATCTATTACCTGTCATCGATCAAGTGATGCATCAACTAGATCAACAGCTACATGAAAAAATGGGGCGATCTAGTAATTTCACCCACACAAAACGTTTGGAAAGATTAGAAATTGATCTCGGCACCGTGAGTCAAGCCGAGTCGGCTAACGAATTGCAACGTCGTTTGCATAGCCAACTAATGAACGCGCTCAGCTTTGAATTTGCCGAAAAAACAGAACATAGCTTAAGAGTACAAGAAGCACACATACTCCAAGACCAATTACTTAATTTCTTACGTACCGGCCAATTAGCTTGGGAATTAGAGCAACAAGGTAAACATGCTCACCGCCATTTACTCAATAATTTGTTGTCTCATTCCACAACTCAGTTGGTGACACAATCATCATCTGTATCTGCGCGCAATACGATGAATCAAGCTAAACAGCCTATGCGCCGCAATGTGCTGGAAGAATGTTTATCCGAGATAATCAACGATGATATTCAATTGACGCGTTTAGTACGCCAATTTGAAACACCGGAATTATTTCAACTTATCAAAGCCAGCTTAGCTCACTGGCCTGCACAAGAACGAGAACTAATCCTAGATTGGATCAGTTTAGAATTACTGCGCTTAGCGCATACGACAACGCTACGCAATTTGAAATCAAACCCAAGCGCCAACCAAGATCAGCAGCAAACATTTTGGAAGCGACTATTCAAAGCGAGCCAACACGTAAAATCGCTGCCTGCACTCATCCAATCTTGGCTAGAGTCACAAGAACAGACATTCACGCAGGCGATTAATACCTATGCTCAATTAATACAACAAGATCACAGCCTGTCAAATACGACGCGAACTGCATTAGAACTGGTTCTCGACAACCTCAGTCAATATCTGATCAAAGAAAATACAAAGCCAACGCACAGCGATGGTCTCCCTTCATGGGAGGAAGATCAAGTCGACGCACTACGCGCTGTGATTGTCGCGAGCAGAATTGCTACTTCCACCAATACTAGCGCGCATGTTCAAACAGAACCACCAAACGACCACCGCTATCTAGCCATCCTCAATGCTATTAAAACGACGAACTATGAGGCGCTTCCAAGGGATTGGTACACGCTATGGTATTCGCACTGGCATGATGTTTTACTCAGTCAAGTAAATCTATTCCGCAGCTTGCGAAAATCGGAATGGCCGCATTGGCTGCGCCGTTTTTCAACACCTCAATGTCTAGAGATCATCGCTGTATTGCAACCGCATTGCGCTTGGTTTATCGCACGGCATCAAGCTGATTTAAGCTCACTAACTGCCGCAAAACGCGATCATGTGCTAACTCAATTATTAAGCGCCGAACCAAACAGCATCAAACTGAGCGCTCAGATCGGCGATCAAATCAACAATAATAGCCGTGACATAGGCAGCACACTAGACGACATATTCAAGACCGAAGACAATACGCCAACCGGCGGCTTTAGTACGTCAAGACCTAGCTCTGAGGTACTCGATAAAATCCAACATCACTATATGGATCGCGAGCTGGATGCCCTTGAGCATAATGAACAAAATCAGCCAAATCGGGCAAGTCAGCCCGAGCAACTCAATGAACTCCAAGCGATCTTACAAGCATGGCCTAGCCTTTTGCAAAAACCCAAGGCATTACGCGCACTTTTTGAGCGTCACCACGCCTACTTGTACCAGCTAGCTACTAGTTATTTATTAGACCTATTACCCGTACACTACCCTGATATGTACGACTATTGGCAACCGGATTTTCGTCTGCTTGCTGACATAAATAATCATCCACAACACGAGCAAAGTCTGCGTCAATTCTTACAAACACTGTTAACAAAAAAAATTGATGCACTGAGCGCTCATTTTTTAACCAGTACAGTAAGCCAACAATTGATTCAAGATCCCAATGCGGAATTTTTATTCGATTGGATAAAGGCAGCGAGGTTGACCGAGATACCTCTCGAAGACAACGCACGATCAACGATAACGGAACTAGAACAGAACCTCAATGCGCGTAATCCGAACATACTCGATGCCGCCATTGAAACAGGTCTGAAAACAAATCTAGATTTACTGTATCTATTACGCCCACAACTCTGGCGGCATTGGCTTAGCTATGCAGGTGAAACTGCATTAATTCAATTGGCGCGCCAATTTCAGGCACAATTAGGCCGAGCGGTGATGGACGAATTTTTTTCTAATATTGAAATAAGCTCAGTCTCTGCTATCAAGACGGCAGCGCATATCTCAGAAAACACGGTGGCGATCACGGCAATGAGCTCTACACTGAGTGCTGCACTAACAGTGATGTTAGCGACTCGCCCAGGCTCGCTGGATATCGTACAGCTCAAGCAACTCAAGCCACTACAAGCAGTTGCGCCACCTGAATACAGCTCGCAGCAAAACTCATCTGAAGTCGAATCTGATGCCATAGCGCAGGAAACAAAATCAGAAACAAAACTAGAAAAGACCGATGAGTTTAGCGACGACGCGTTGGCGCTTTTTGAGAGGATGTTAGTTACAACATCGACGGATGCAAGTTCTATATTGTCGCAATTAATACGCATATACAGCAAAGATCTGATACACATCTGGCAGCGCTTACCCGCATCTGATCCATCTCAAAAAACCAAGCAATCACAGCTACTTCTGAAAATTCATTTGGACGATAAGATCGACTTGCTAGCCTTGCTGTATCCCACGCTGGCGCAGTTATTACATCAAACGAAAAATTTATTAAAACAAACTTCTATCGTCTCAACTGCTCAATTGAGTCAAAGTGTACAAAGTAAAACCATAGGTTTAGCAGCAGATCAGGTATCAAAGTCTAAGGCCTACTTAGCGCAATTCACTTTAGTCATTGATGAACTACTGCGCTTAAACAAACCGACAGAAAGCTCAATGACGCAAGGCTTGAGAAACTTTTATGATGATTTTTTAGAGTCATCTTTTGCTGGTGATAAAAAAATCAAAGACACCGATACCTCGCAAGTGTCCCCATTGCAATCACCAGCGCAATCACAATCGGAACAGAATCTATCCACAAATACAGTAGAGAAGATACAAGCAATATGGTCCAGCTTGCTTGAGCATACTCAGGCTAAAACTGCGCCCAATGAAACGAGGGATGTGATAGACGACATAGACGCGAAGAAAATAGCCGAAGCCACCGCAACCGTTCAGCCTACATGGAATGGTCTGAATCCACTTCTAGTGGCTTTCCGTCAATGGCAAAGCTCTCATTTACAACTCGCACAATTAGCGCTCACTGTCGAAGAATTAGAGCAATTTTTGCATTGGTGGATACTGCACGAGTCGAGCGACGAGGCCAGTAATCCACCGGATAATTATGCGCTTATGCTAGCTAGTATTAAAGACGCTATGCAGATAAGCGAGCATCCAGCCCTGCTCTTGGAATTGCTACTAGATAGCTTACGCGATGATCAAGCGCTGGATCTGGAAGACATTCAAGCTCAAGTGACGCGCTTAGCTACCAGCGTAAATAGGCAGCGACGTTCGCAGAGGAGCACAGTCGACATTGCTGCGCATATGCAAACATCACCAGAAAGAACGACGCTAACACAACATTTTTTCTTACGTTTGGATGAGCTGACTCATAGCGAGGCGCAAGAAGCATTGATCACGGAGAGCCATGAGAGCGCGAACAATAAAGTAATCGTAAGCGACTCGCGTGCTTCGACAATCGAAAAAAATATAACGCTGAGTTTGAGACAAAATATCGCCAGTATTCTTGCGCAAGAAGATCAAAATGAAACATACGAAGAAGAACAACAAGAATCTGAACAACTGACTAGTCAGTTAAGCATACAACAAAACTACTTAGCAAAGACAGCGCCTAGCCCTTGGCAGCAAGACATGCAAGCTGTGTTGGACAATCCGGTATTTCGTCTTTGGACTATTGAATGGCTCTGCGCTCAGCAAGAATCTGGTACGGATTTATCGGTAAGGTATGGGCCTTTAAGTTCTCAATCGGAGTCTGAGTTTTTATCTAATTCAATTCTCGATTCAAAGTCCGAACATTCGACAACCCCAAGCACTGCTACAAAGCGGACGGCGCACGATGCCGTCCTTACCGCATCAGCAAAAAATTTCGCATTTCTATTAGCGGCAATGAGCCAAGCAATGCCGCCCCACTTATATCAACGTTGGCAGGTCATGACTAAAGCGACGTTTGCCTTAGACGAAACGTTTTTTGAAATGATTTCACGACACTCACTGTCAATTACATCCGATATATATCAAGCCTGTGCAAGCAGCTTAGCAAGCAGCAATTGGCTAGCGTCAAGTCACACAGCAAACATGCAAGATAAGGAGCAAGATGCCACTCCAAACGCCGTATCTGCATCTCACCTCGATATTGGAAAAAAACAATCTGATTTACCTGCTCAGTTACGCGAAACACTGCCCCATAAACTGGCTTTAGCCATGTTAGATGGGCGCTTGCACAGTCTTGAATGGATCTGGGATGACATTAAGCGAAACCACGCTAAGGTATTGCAACAGGCACAGCGACGCTATCTGACAACCCCATCTTTACGTGAAAAAATAATCGCCCAAAATTCGATGGGGCAGCTATTCGATCTATTAGAAAATTTATCCATCACAGCCGCAATTTGCCTGAAAGAATTGTGGCAAGCGTGGGATATTTGCCGTCAATATCTCAATCCGGGAATGAACCTCGGCGAATGTCAAAAACAAAGTAGTCGAGCCGCGTTTGCTTATTTACTCGATCACGACTCATCACGATTAACGCTCAGAGAATTCCTGACTAGCGTCTTACTCTCCTTGTTAAATAACACAGAGAGTCGGATTGAAGTAGCGTCTGTACCCGATGTATTAGCAGCATGTTTAGAAGAATTAGGCGAGCACATATCGTCTTCGACCCCACTGCTGAAAGCTACGCTGCAAGAAATAAGACAAGAATGCCTTTTAATCGATAGCCTAGAGACACTCGTCGATTGGCAGCGGCTGGAATTAAAACAAAATTCTGAGAATGGCCTAAATGCGACCTATCCTAGTTTAGATAAAATGCAAGTGCAAAACTTGTTATTGCAAACCATCTGCGAGCAAGTACCGCAACTACTCAACGCTATCTTAAGACAAGATGCGCATGAATCAAGAAGTGAATTCATAGGCGCACAAAATACTGACGTCGTAAATGGAATCAAGTACTTAAGATCCTTCAACGAAAGTCAACGTCAAGCTATTCTGCATGCGCTGCTAGGCAATAGTAGCGAACTGGAACAACAAAAGTTTTGGCAGTATTTCGCTGAACGCTTACAAGTTCTTCAAGACTCTCAGCAACTAGTCAATCAAGATCAAAAAATAGAGGCTATCAATCAAAGTATGATAGCCCTATTCGCTGCGTATGAAGACGACACTGGAGCTGAAGAAAAAACAGAAATAGAAGAAGGCACAAGCTGGCGTGATTTACTTCTACCTAGAAAAAAACTAGGTTCACACCTTTCTAAGGCAGAACCAGTCGAGGAAGCTAAGAGAACAAATACGCAACTCGACGCGATACAAGCATTATGGTTGCGCCATCTCCCACATTTACTACATAGCCCACAAGAACTTTCGCTACCAGAGCAAAAATATCTAACTATCAGCTTCAGTCGTTTACATCCTGAACATGCTTCGGTATGGGCAGACTTTATCCGTGCGCTGAACAAACCGCTTAGCCTAGACCGTTATTTACAATTAGCGACACTCTGCGACTTGGCGCGTTTGTTCCGTTTGTTACGACCACGGCTAGCAAACGACATACAAGACATCATTGCCAGTATAGAAGCCGTATTTTATGTACCTTTAAGGCTCAATTCAGCACTACTCACAAAGGCAAGTTGGCAAGCCATTTATCGTGCAGAGCTCTTAAAAGCAGAAACGCACCGCTATCAGGATTTCTTATTTCAACTGTTGACTGAATTGGGACACACACATTCCATACCCGCGCCCGCCGTGGCCATGAAGGAATTAGCCAACTACCAAGCGAAATTGGCTGCCACAGTTTCACCTGCTGGAACTGATGAAAAATCGAATACAACTCATAATCAAAATAGACTCAATGAGCAGCCCAGCGCGTTCAACAAGACTACTAACCGCGATTCAAAAATAAAAAGTGATCACACTGAGAGCAGCACATTATGGGCACATGAATCGCATGTCTTGAATGCCGGCATGGTCATAGTCGCGCCCTATGTGCAACGTTTATTTGGTCTGTTAGAGCTAGTTCAAAACGGTGCTTTTGTCGATGAAGCAGCGGCACAACGCGCGGTACATCTCTTGCAATATATCGTGACGGGTGAAACATGGACACCCGAGTTTCAGCTAACACTGAATAAATTACTGTGTGGCATACACGGTGGGATTCCCATTGTAGCGGGCATAGACATAAGCGCGCATGAGGAAGAAGTTATACAGCAAATGCTACGAGGTGTTATTGGACATTGGCAAGTTTTGGGAAGCACTTCGATACAAGGTTTGCGCGAAACTTTTTTGCAACGTCAGGGTAATTTGTATTTCGAAGAAGATAGCTGGCGACTCAAGATCGTGCCTGGGAGTTTTGATATGTTGTTAGATCAATTGCCTTGGAGTTTTGCCATGATTAAGTTTCCCTGGATGTCAGAGCCTTTGCATGTGAACTGGAGATAGTACAAAAAGAGCATCAGAAAAGAATCGAACCCTTAAAAGAACTATGAATATTGAAAAACTAAGTCAGTGTCTAGAGCAAGAAATCGCGTGGTTCAGCCGAGTCTGCGACGCGCGTTTTGACGCGTATTTTAAAAATGATGAACAAAACACCGATCTAGAAATACTATGTCCTGCCCCTGATTTAAACGACTTCCAAGAGGCCGACAGTCCTTACGCCAATCTGGTACGTGAATTCAAAATGAACTTCGCGGAACGTATCGTGCTCATGCTCGCCTTAATGCCCCATTTACGCCCGCAGGCACTAGATTTATTCTCATTGCAAAACGCGGCATTAGCGCGCGGCTATAGTGAAATTGGTGGCTGGCGTGGCAAACAGCATAGTGGATTTTTACCGACCTGCGAAACCGCCGCCTTTATTTTGGCAGGTAGTAATTTGGTGAAACGTTTTGATATCGCACGCATTTTCAAAGACACTCATTTTTTTCACCAACAAGGCATACTCAAACTAGAACATCAAGGCAGCGGCGAACCTTTCTTTGGTGCGGCCTTATTACTGAGCAATGAATATTTACAACGCCTAAGCGATGGCGAAGTTCACAAGCCAGATTTCAGTACTCATTTTCCCGCCAAGTTAATGCAAACCCATCTGGAATGGGAGGATTTGGTGCTCAATCGCGAAGTCATGAATGAAGTGGACAATATCGTTGTATGGCTAAAGCACTCGCAAACCATACTACAAAAATGGGGTTTGGATAAAAGCTTAAAACCCGGATATCGCAGCCTATTTTATGGTCCACCTGGCACAGGTAAAACCTTAACCGCCAGCCTGATTGGTAAGGCAGTCAATGCCGATGTGTATCGCATTGACTTATCTATGGTGGTGTCAAAGTACATAGGTGAAACCGAGAAAAATCTGGCCAATGTGTTTGATCAGGCTGAGAACAAACGATGGATCTTATTTTTTGACGAGGCCGATTCTTTATTCGGTAAACGCACTCAAACCAGTAGCTCAAATGACCGGCATGCGAATCAGGAAATTTCTTATCTGTTGCAACGAGTAGAAGATTTTCCTGGTGTCGTTATTCTTGCGACCAATTTAAAAGCCAATATTGACGCCGCTTTTTCGCGTCGTTTTCAAAGTGAAGTGTATTTCGCGATGCCCGATGCACGACAACGAGAACGTCTGTGGCGCGGTCTGTTTAAACGTCAAGAGATGTTGGCTGCGGATATTAATTTTCGTCACATCGCAGAAGCTTACGAACTAACAGGAGGCGCATTATTGAATGTGGCTAGATATGCAGCGATACGCGCCCTCAGAAATAACCGAGATCTGATTAATCAAGAGGATCTGTTAGCAGGTATCAGTAAAGAATTAATGAAGGATGGGAAGACATTGTGAAACCACTATTTCAATTCTCCGCTCAAAAGCCTGTGGAGGGAACGATGTTCCGACAATTGGCTGACAGATTGTACTGGTTACATTTACCTCTTAGTCTGCGACTTGGTTTTTTACTTATTTATGTGTTTGGAATATTCGCCATACAACTGACAATGGCGAGTACAACGGCACACGCACAAATAGAAATTAAGAGTGTCACCACCACGACAAACAACACTCAAACACAGGCTACAACAAAAACCCAGAATCCAAGCGGCAAAGCGGGAACCACACAAACCGTATCTGTCGTGGGTTATAACCGCAATATTAAACAAGAACACTTTAAAGGACTTAGTAAGGCCGTTGTTCTGCAAATGCAAAAACAGATGGAACAAATTTATCGCGATTTACCGGATTGGAAACATGACTACGCGCTAAAACATGAGCCGCTCAACGACGGTATTGTTGGCCCCATTACTCTCTCGTGGCTGCAACGTTTTGGTTTTCAATTTAAGGTATACACTGAAGGCGACTATGCGCCTGCCTTAGCCCAAAACGTAGATAGAATTGCGCGCTTTGGTGATAAACATCGAACAGAATTAAGTATCTTACTTAGCCCAGAGTTCGAAGCTTGGGATCAAAATCAGGCAGATAAAACCAAGCAGGAAGACTTCCAAATTCGCCGTCAAGGCAGCGATAAAGAACTCATTGATTTGGTTAATCGCTTCCGTGGCACACGTAAATCGGCACCCAGAGCGGCACGTACCAACAATGTCGATGATAGTGCCTATTTTACGTATAGCTTAAGCCAAGCGGATCTAGATGTTCTGGGCGGCAAAGACCAAATTGTACAAGTACTAGCCACACTAAAAGATAAGGAATTTAATTCTTTGGAAGCTTTAAAAGTGGCAACCACTCAGGCATTGGGCGGACGTGATTTTTTGGTTAAACAACTGTGGCCAATAGTAGAGCGCAATGCTGCTGATTTTGACGGTTATCTAATCAATGATTTAGCTTTAGATAAGTTGAGAAAGAATGCGCAATTTCCTGCCGCAGTCGTGGATGAGCTGCGAATACAAGGCACAGTCTATTTAAAAAGCAAAGAATTATTCGAGGCATTTCTAGAAGAAAAACTCAATACCGAAGCGCTATTCCTAACTGCGGAAGAACGTCAGTTATTGGCAGACACAACCCGAGTATTCGACAATATTCATTTGACCGAACAAGCGTTGGCGACGATTAAGAACGAGCTCAAAGGCAATATCCAAAATACCGGCATTCCAGCCATCATCGTCAAATTATTGGGCGAAATCAAAGAAGTTAATTATCCAGAAGTAAGCTTATTCCGGAGCGCAGCAATTTCAAAAATCGCTATGGGAATTGGCGCCTGTAAGTTCAATTCGCCCAGTAATAATTTATACGTAAATAATCTTCGTATGGGGGAAGCCGAATTTGAGCTCTTAGAAAAAGAGCTGGAAGCGGTACAAGCGAATGGCGTTGATGGCCGCAATTTTTTAAAGAGTAGTTTAGAAGATGCTTTTGATGAAATCGCTAAACTAAGGGCAAGAATTAGCTTATGTGATGAGGCAGACGCCAATAAGGCAAAAGAACTAATACGTCAGATCTACCAAACGTATATGGCCGTAGCAATAGAAAATATCGCGAAAAAACGTATTCCTGACGAAATCTTACCAGTAAAACTACGCGGTGGTGACTGTGCCTGTGCATTGGACGACATGGCCGGCATCGTCTACGGTTTTTACCCATATTGGAATAACAAGACGACACCGCAAACCATGAATTTTCATGTGTTAAATCGTGTCGCGTATTATGGTCTGACGGTAGACAATGTCGGTGAACTTCATCTTGGCGCACGCCCCTTCGACATCCGCAATGGCAGCGCAGCCGAAAATCAATTCATACGCGTGGCTAGGCAATACAATTCCAAAGTAGATTGGATGATACAAAAGAATGACTGGAATGGCGATTGGCGCAAATATTCTAGGGAAAACAAACAAGCGGTATTCAAAAAACTGCTGACCAATATTACGACCTTATTGCGCGCGCCTTTGACCGATCCAGCTTCACGTCTCAAACCCTATGCTAGTTTTGGTATGGGCACGCAACCAACGCGCGGTGATGGCGTTACTCTTTATTTTCAAAACTATCCTCAAGATGCGGATTCTGCTCTGCTCTTCAATGAGTTCTATCTGGCGCTAAGAAAAGAACTGGCGAAAGAAAATCACTGGATCAATATCCTGGTATCGCAAGAGGTATTTACAGGTGCGAAGGAAACCAAACAAAGCGCATTTGGCTTACCCAATCTGATTAAGTTACGCAAAAAATCCAGCCACACTGGTAGCATACATAAACAAGGGGTCGTGCAATTAGACGAGATTATTTTGGTGCTGCTAGAAGAACCTAGTACCGATTCAAAAAAACGATTACGGGCAGATATTGAAGACGAGACCAGCTTACACGGATCGGAGCGCGCCGATTTTCTGCGTAGTCTATTACCGGTTCTGCATTTCGATAACCGCAACTGGCAGCAACTCGAAGATGACATCGTCTATGCTAGTGATAATTTTGGCGGGGTGGGTTTATGGGCGCCCTCTTTTGACAATCTAGCTTTGCCAATTGGTGAATTAGAGAATTCTTGTCTAGACAGTAAACATATAGCGACCTGTATCTTAAAAAATTATCGCTACCCCGAAGATGTTGAACACGTTCCCAGCGCTATAGAAAAATTTGCATGTGTAAATCGCTGGTGGTTGCAGTTGGCGCTCACCGTCATGCTCTTAGTTGCTTTGGGAATTGCCTATTTGTTCTATCAATTCTGTGAAGTAAGAGCGATAGTACAACGTAATTTCTTATGGGTAGCAGCAGCAAATATCTTACCTTCACTGGTTATCTTTACTTTGCTATTGCTGTACGATCCTTATCTGGTCGGATTATCCAAAGGCAATCTACCTTTCATTATTGCGATCGGGATTATTTTCTTTGGCGTCGTATTTGGTTATCTCTATTTGCGCTCACGTCGGGAGATGCCGCAACGCCAACATGCGATTCCTCAACGCCAAGGTTTAGGTTTCCCTATCATCGCTTGGAGTATAGAAAACGATGAACATGGTTTCCGTTGGGTCATACGTAACCGCGGCACAGGTTTTGCGATTATTAAGAAAATCGAAATCTTACTTGATGGTCAAACGGTGGCCGACGCAAAAACGGCACTCGAAGCAGTGCTAGGACCAGACCAACATTTGCAATGGAAGAGCCTGCCACTGATAGGCCAGAAAATCATGCCAGGCGAAGCAGTGATTGGTCTCTCCATCAGCGATGCACGCTCCGCGGCCGCATTTGATAAGAAACTGAAACAACACAAGCTAGAAGTAAATATTTTGTATTTCGCTGCGAACAATGATCACTGGATCAGCAATGGTCGTGAGGTAAGCGCAGTGGGAGGCATGGCTTAAGCTAGAACAGATATCTCTGACAAACCAAAAAGGGCTTTCACATCATTCAGTGAAAGCCCTTTTTATTTTCATTACTTATTACTTATTGCCTCGTACTCACTAAGGACTATGCGCTCACCAAGTTTCCTTTACGGAAATCGTCTATCGCTTTAAAAATCTCTTCTTGTGAATTCATCACAAAAGGACCGTATTGCGCGATGGTTTCACCTAGCGGTTTGCCGGCGATTAGAATAAATCGAGCCGCTTGCTTGGCTTGAATTTTTACGCCGTCAGCCGAAGGCCATTTTTTCAAAATCGCCATACGTTGCAAAGGAACTTGCTGTTCGCCGATGTTGACTTCACCACGATAGACATAAATGAAGGCATTAAAATCAGCCGCTAGTGTTTGTGAAAAATGACTGTCTGCGGGCATGGTCACGTCTAAGTAAATCGGCTCAGTGGTCGCTCTTTGCATTGCGCCGGCTATGCCATGACTGTGTCCAGCGATGACACGCACTTTGACGCCTTGCTCGGTCGTGAATTCAGGAATATCAGCGTTTTTAAAATCGCGATACCAAGCGGGGGTCATTTTGTCTTTGGCTGCCAGATTCAACCATAACTGAAAGCCTTCCATACGACCGTTTTCCTGCTCGGGCAATTCTGAATGAATCACACCACGGCCGGCGGTCATCCATTGCACACCACCATTTTCTAGCAAACCCTCATTGCCCGCGCTATCGCGATGACGCATACGGCCTTCCAACATATAGGTAATGGTCTCAAAACCGCGATGTGGATGATCAGGAAAACCAGCGATGTATTCGTCAGGATTGTCGCTGCCAAAAGCATCTAACATCAAAAAAGGGTCTAAACGGTATTGATAAGGCTGCGTCAATACCCGCGTCAATTTCACACCAGCGCCATCGGAGGTCGCTTGTCCAACCACCAATTGCTCAACGGCGCGCGAAAGATTAACCACTTCAGCAGTGACTTCTGGTGCGATGACGGAGTTCATTTGGTTTCCTTTTTTGAATTTTAACTATCAGGTCATTAGGGTGCGCCGTGCGCACCGCATTTGCCAATTTATGCTTACCAATTTAATGCTTGCTAATTTAGTGCTTACTACTTTAGATCGCCCAGATCATTCAGACTCTCATGGTGCGCACAGCGTACCCCACTTTTACTGTTTACTGAATCGATACACCTGGGCTAGCCCTCGTCTTTTAAGCAAAGGCGGCTTCGATCTGCGCCTGAGCGTCACTAATTGCACGTTGCTCACCTTCGGTACCCATTGCCAAGCCTTCAGCATAAATGAATTCCACGTCGGTCATACCGAGAAAAGCAAAAAAGTTTTTGAGGTAAGGCATTTGCGTATCGTTTGGCGTGTTGCGGTACAAACCACCACGCGTCAAGACGACGTATACTTTTTTACCTTTTAACATACCTTCTGGACCGGTCGCAGTGTAACGGAAAGTCACTTGTGCGCGGGAGATCGCATCTATCCAGTTTTTCAATTGCGAAGAAATACCAAAATTATACATAGGCGCGCCGATTACCAAGATGTCAGCCGCCTGCACTTCAGCGATCAAAGCATCATCCAAAGCTACTCGTGCTGCTTGCTCAGGGTTACGTTGATCGGCAGGCGTGAACAAAGCCTGTAAGGCGATTTCATCCAACGCTGGTTGCGGTGTTATCGCCAGATCACGCAAGTTGAAATTGGCATTAGCATGTTGCTCACGTAAGCGCGCGCTCACTTGATTGGCTAAATTGGTGGAGTGGGAACCGGCAACACGGGCGCTGGAATTGATTTGCAAGATGTTCATGGTAATGCTCCTGTAAGTTTGGGCTGTTTGGACTGTTTAGTCTGTGTGGACTGCTTGGACTACATTGTTCGGTGAAGATGTGCGTACTTTATATGTTCCAAATTAGGAGCGGAAGAGCGTAAAATGGATATGATTGTTCCATTTTTGAATCAATCAAAAACCAATTAGTATTGAGAGAACCTGACGAATGAACCTCGATCCCAATGATCTTTTGCTGTTTGCCCGTATTGTTGCGGAGGGTAGTTTTAGTCGCGCGGCAGAACGCCTGAGCATGCCCAAGTCCACTTTGTCACGTCGTATGAGCGCTTTGGAAGCACAGCTAGGCGAGCGCTTACTCTTGCGCACAACTAGAAAATTAGTGGTAACGGATTTTGGTAACGTAGTTTTGGCGCATGCTCAACAGGTTACCGCCGAGGTTGAAGCAACGCTGGCATTAACTCAACAAAGACAGGTGCAACCCAGTGGTCGCTTACGCGTTTCTATGCCTGCAGACTTTGCTAATGAAACCATGACCGCGTTAATCACGCGCTTTTTAAAGCAATATCCGGCCATCACGTTGGAGCTGGATTTGTCACCACGCCGGGTAGATATCATAGGAGAGAATTTTGATTTGGCGATACGCATGGGCAGTTTGCCCGACGATGCCTCGCTAGCGGCGCGCCAGCTCGCGATGTTTTCTGCTGCCATGTATGCAGCGCCCAGTTACTTGGAAAAACACGGAGAACCACAAGAACCAGAAGCCTTAATGGAACACCAAACTTTGCGCTTATTAGCACGCAATGCAGAACCTGCCGTTTGGCGTTTAAAAAATGGCACGCAAAGTTGGGAAGGCGTACCACCCGGTATCGCCACCGCCAATTCGCCCGAAATGTTACGTCGCCTCGCCTTAGCTGGGCTTGGTATCACTTTAATTTCTGAGCATTTTGCGCAATGCCATTTGCACGATGGCAGCTTGATCCGGGTCTTGCCTGACTGGCACTCACCTGAATTCAATGCTTGGGCAGTGTTTCCCGGACGCCGCCTCATGCCAGCCCGCACGCGAGTTTTTATTGATGCGATGGTGGAAGAGTTTGCTAATGCTAAGGACACGAAAACCTGTCGATAAATTCTTACGCAAACGAAACCAAACAAAGATGAAATCAATGCGCATCTAGCATTACGTCTAGATGCGCACTACTTAAAATCTAGGGTTCAACCGCGGTTCAAGGTCATGTAATAATCTTCAAAGGACTGGTCGTTTTCCAATCACCCCGTGTGAAATCTGGGAAGACCTGAGAATTACCCTCCTCCGCCACTGACTTTTCACTCAAAGGCCCGACCGCGGACCACAAGCATCCTTCATAGACGTTTTGATCCAAAGGCTCAGCTTTACGTAGACATTCGATAATACGGTACAACATCAAGAAATCCATACCACCGTGACCGCCCATTTTTTTCGACAATTCACCTAAACGGACGTACAAAGGATGTTCGTATTTCGCGGCGATATCTTCCCAGGCTTTGCCTTCTGCCCATTGATGATAATTGCTTGTGATGCCTTCTACCGAAATCCGATTTGGGAAGCCCGCCAAAACCCCATTCACACCCATGATCATATTGTGACGAGAATAAGGTCGTGGAGTAGTTTCATCCCATTGCACCATGATGGTTCTACCCATCGCGGTTTTAATAATGGAGGTATTTTGATCGCCACCTTTGAAATCTAACTCTTTGAATTTTGGACTGGTCAACTTAGTTGATTTTTGGGCATAGGCAGCGCGCCCTTTAGCTGGCGTAGAGAAAGAGCTAATGCGTCCGAAGGTATCTTCACCGCGTGCCAAATTCATGTATTGCGCGACCGGTCCCAAACCATGAGTTGGATACAAATTGCCGTTACGTTTTGCATATTCAAAGGTACGCCATGATCCGGTGGAATCACCATTCTCCATCTGGAAACGCAGAGCATGGATATATGAGGCTTCACCGTGCAACAAGTCACCAAGTACACCTTGACGCACCATGTTCAGATATAACAGTTCTTCACGTCCGTAATTGACATTTTCCAACATCATGCAATGACGTCCGGTCGCTTCGGAAGTATCAACAATATCCCACATGTCTTTTAAAGTAGTCGCAATTGGGACTTCGACAAAAGCATGCGCCCCTGCTTTCATCGATGCGATCGCCATAGTCGCATGAGAATCCCACGGCGTAGCGATAAACACTGCATCGGGCTTGGTTTCTGCCAACATCGTGCGCCAGCCGTTTTCATCACCAAAATACACTTTAGGTGTATGTCCAAACTTAAGTACCGCTGCCTCTGATTTCTTAGCGCGTGCTTCAACCACATCAGCGATACCAACAAATTGCACACCCTCGATAGACGCTAATTGTGCGGCATGCCCCGCGCCACGAGCACCAACCCCTATGATCGCCACTTTCACTTTATCAAGTTTAGGCGCGACAAAATCTCCCATATACTTGGCACCATTGGCACGCTTGATAGAAAATGCCTTACTGGTTTTGGTCTGTGCTTGTGCTTGCCAACTGCCTAAGCTCGCCAAGCCTGCGGTGAGACCACTGATCGTTTGTAAAAAACCGCGACGCGCTGGTGTATTTGGTGATGTCATATTCAATATCGCATTCGTAAAATTAAATCAGGACTAATGGTAAATTTGTTTTAAGCTAGCGCTGCATCTCATTGCCATCGCATTGCGTTCTCATCGCAAACTGATAAGCACTTCATCGAGATATCATGTCTCATTCAGACCGCAAACTTGAAACGACTTCAGGCGATTTAAACCTAGTCAAAGTATGCAAAATACATGCAAGGCTAGGGGCTTTTAAAGTTTGTTATGATCGACGTAAATTCTACCGAATCACGCTCAGTCGAACAGCGATTAATATTCAAGGCTACCTTTAGATTAATTTAAGGAATCTATAAACTAACCCTCCATTCACTATTCACCTACTAGAATTTGTGCCTACCATGCCCATCCTCAGCGTCGAACAAATCCAAAGCTTTTTGCTACAAGAATTTCCCCAAAATACTGTCACGATTGATTCCTTGAGCGAGCAAGGCGCTTGGCTCAGACAGAAAATAGATCAATCCCACTTGCGCCCTGGCGGCACTGTCTCAGGCCCCGTATTAATGACCGTGGCCGACATCGCCATGTATGTCGCGCTATTGGCCGAAATCGGTATTGTGCCACTGGCGGTCACCACCAATCTGACCATCAATTTTTTGCGCAAACCGTCTGCAGAGGCCGACATTTTGGCGCATTGTCATCTGCTAAAAGTGGGCAAGACGCTTGCCATCGGAGAAGTCAGTTTATATTCCGAAGGTCAAACAGACGCTGTGGCACACGTTGTGTGTACTTATGCCATTCCGCCCAAAAAATAGGCAAAACAGACAAAAAACCACGCAATTTTGCCAAGTAGCTAATTCATTAAAATAAGTTTGAGCACTGCTTTTTGACAAGCCGCTGGTGACTTCGTATGCTTTGCTTTGCTTTGCTTTGCTTTGCCCGCTCGTGTCGCCTTACAGGTTTATTCTCACTTTGTCTGACTGATCGCCCAATAATGAAATTAGTGAAACCTGTTTTTTCCGGATTGCTGCTTCTGTTCGCCTTATGCGGTGTCACACGCCCTGCTCAAGGCTACGAAACACTCAAGTTACTCTTTGAAATTCGCCACCCCTTGTCCTATCGCGACGTTGATGGGCAACTGGGCGGTATTTTAATCACCCCAGTAGCACAAGCCATGGCGAAAGCTGGGATACCCTTTATCTGGGTAGAAACTCCCTTCAAACGTCAAATTAATCAGGTAGAAAAAAATGATGAAGCTCTATGCGCCGTAGGAATGTTCAAAAATAAAGAGCGACAAAAATTCGCCAAATTCTCGGCCACGGTGCTAAGAGATATTTCGCGTCCCTCGGTTATGTTAGCGCATCGCAATTTCAAACCAGATAAATCCATGAACTTATTGGAAGCACTAAGTATCCCAGGAACTAGGATGCTCAAAAAAGATAGTGCCTCCTATGGAAGTGTGATTGACGAAGTCATAGAACGTTCGCACGTGAACATTGTTTCGACAACCGCAGAATCATTTAATATGGGAAAAATGATCGCTGCGCATCGAGCCGATTTTATCTTCGTTTCGGAAGAAGAAGCCTTGACTATGATAAAAACCATACCTGATGGCGATAAGCTACATATCTTTAAACCGCAAAATATGCCGCAAGGTCCAGAAAGATACTTGATGTGCAGCCAATCAGTTCCAGACGAACTAATACAAAAATTCAATCAAGCTATTACCAAATAAATTAGATATTCACGGCTGCAAATAATATTCAATTAAGTAGCAAAATACTGAGAGCGCTAGTTTCATTTTTGCGCCCTCAACATCTCCGCAGCATCTCTAGACTTCGCAAGCCTGTGCTTCATGTAATCACAAAGCCTACATTTCAGAAAACACAGTAAGTCACTGAAGCAGTGTAAACTATAGTCATTCGACCGAGAATTATCATACAACTCGGTTCAACAAGGACTTACTATGAAATTTGAACATTTAGTTGAAATCAATGATTTTAACAACCCTCTCATCGCTGAAATCAGCCGTGAACAGCTATGGACTGGCTTAGTAATGCGGGCAGAGATGCCGCAATTGTTTATGCCATATATTGACGAATGCCATATCACCGAACGCGCCGAACTCGGCATGCAACGCCGCCTAAGATATGGCGAACTAATCGTTATTGACCATGTTACATTAGTACACATGCAGCACGTCCATTATCAAGTGCCCGCACAAAACGAGATCACAGAGTCGTCACTAAAAATGAGTATTGAAGAGCCTTCTCCTGGTAGTCTATTTGTGCGTTTTGAGTATGACGATGGCCAAAATGAGGAACAAGATACTGCTAATGAAATGCTGAACGAATATCGAAACTCAGCCTATCATCAGGCCGATATTGATACGGTCAGCATGATTCGTGAATTAGCTGAGGCTGGTCGCTTAGATGCATTGCCTTCTTAATTAACGCAAATTAATGCAAATGAATGAAAATTGATGCAGCTTACCGCAGATGAACTGCCTATTTTCTACGCCGTATTTTTGATTGAAGTTCTCACTGGAAGCAAACCACTATGTCCACTCCTGCCCCTATCCCTTTCCTCGCAAAAAAACTCAAGCGCAAACAATTTGCCAGCACGGGTGATGCGCATATCCAAGGTGACTTACAAATTACCAATCAAGTTATCGTCGGTGGTGATCTTCTGGTTGATGGCAATCTGGAAGCGGAAGAAGTCTTCTGCCTCGGCAAATTAACCGTAACGGGCGACATTCGTGTGCAATCATTGTACGTCGGTCAGGCGCTCGATTGTGCAGGCGATATCGAAGTTGAGTTCATGCTCAAAACTGGCTGTAATGCTGAATGGATGGCACGCCTATTAGAATTGGATCAAGCGAAACCGGCCAAAGATGGTAGCGACTACATGGATAAACTGGTACATCCAGCCATCCTAAAACGTGATGCACATCATGAGACTTTTGGTGGCTATGGCGACATCCAAGTGCTTGGCTATCTGTCTTGTGACGTACTCGACTGCCACGGCAATTTGCAACTCGACGATGTCTTAGATGTCGGCGAAGTGCAATATGTCGGTGGTCATTTGAGTGCGATCGCAATTGCGGCTGATGGCGATGTCAATGTCAAAGGTGAAGTGTTCAGCGAAACCGACATCGCCATCAACGGTGGGCTATTTGCAGGTGATGTAATTTGCCAAGGTAATTTAAGTGTCGATTCTTTGCACAGTCACGGCGACATCAGCGCCTGGGGCACGATACGCGCCACGGGTCAAATTACCAGCTTAAATGGTGAAATCCACAGCGGTCGCTGGATTGCGACCAAAGGTACGATCTACGCAGCCAAATACATCAAAGCGGGTGAAGCCGTGGTCGCCGAAAAGGGTATCACTTGCGGTGCTGATTATGGCATCTTGGCAGCCACAACTTTGAAGCGTTCCTTATGGGAAGTGCGCGGCTATGTATCGGCACCAAGTAAACCTAAACTCTTATTGTCTGGCAAATTTGTTGAAAATAAAAAACTCAAACACATCGACGCTTTAGAAAAAAAACGTGATTGGGAACTCGATTGGGAAGTACCACGTCGCTTGCAACGCGATATGATTAACTGAGAATCAACTAAGAATCAACTAAAGATCAACTGAGAACCAAAATGCGAAAGGCATCGCGTGCAAGCGCGGTGCCTTTTTAGCTTAAGTTGTTTGTCTTAAATTGCTCACGGCACCAAGCACTAAAAACCACTACTCAGCGTCAAAAATATTTGTCGTGGCGCGATAGGAAAACTATTGTAAGTTCCGCTCGCGGCGCCGACCACTAGCGTAGAGACACCACGCCGATTTGCTAGATTGCTGACTTGCAAACCTAGATGATTCACGCCGCCATTCCAGTCCAATGGCAAGCGATATCGGATGCCGAGATTCATCAGAAAATAAGCAGGAATACTGAGATCATTGGTGTAAGTCGCGTAACGCTTGCCGACATAATCAGCCGTGACATTCCATTCAAATTCATTCCAGCTGGCTTTCAACATCGTTTTATTCAACCAGCTTGGACTAGCAGGCACTTGCTTGCCCGCCGTAGAAACGCGACTACCACCATTGAAATAATCGTCTTGATAAATTGAACGGTTATAGGAAAAGGCATTAAACAAGGTATAGCGAGATCCGAATTGCAATGTCGTCGCAAGATCTATGCCCTGTGTTTTGACACCACCTACATTAGCCAAGATAGGATTGCCATTGACGATAGAGGAAATCACAGGCGTAGGGCTAATTTGTAGAAGGCGATTATGAAAATTCACTTGATACAAACTCACTTGTGCCTCGACTGCCGACAAGCCTGAGATAGGCGTCGTGTCTGCCGAGAATTGACGACGACTTCGAAGGCCTAATTCAAAATTAGTTGCCGTTTCTGGCTCAGCCGTACGTTTAAACAAATCAAATGCACTTTGATTATTTAAACTCCAAGGCGATGCGCCCACCGCACCATAGGTAATAAACTGTCGTAAATTTTTCTGCAAATTGACATAGAGTTGATTGTTAGGCGACGTACGCCAAAGCAGGCCTAGCTGCGGCAAGAACCATTTTTTCGTGGTGATGTTTCCCTCAGGTAGCGCAGTTGAGCCACCATTGATCGCACCGATTTTAGGCTGCACAGGAAATCCACCGTCGGCAAATTGCAAACTAGATTTAAATCCAGCTTGCAGACTCACATCAGGTCGTAATTGCCATTCATCTTGCACATGCAACTGCACGACTTGATTATCAATTTCGCTGCCATATTGCGTGATCAACGGGTTTTGCGGAGTCTGATACGGCGTCAAAGGCTGAGTCCTATCAAGTGCGTACCAACGACGATAAGCACTAGAGCGATTGCGCTCTAGCCAGAGCCCCGTTTGCCATTGATGCGCTTCACTTTTTCCCTGCCAACTCGACATAAAACCAATACGATTAATCTTATATTCGGTAGTCCTGATGGCATAGCCAGAGCCACCGAAAGTTTGTTTCAAATCTTGGGTAGGAAAATACACTTTAAACAGCGCCGGCAATCCGGCAACGCCGATAGGACCGGCAACTGCGCCCAAACCATCGTCGTGATGGGCATATAGTTGATTCAGCCAATGATTATTCGAACCGATCTGCTGCTCTAATTTAAGATAGGCCAAGTGATCACGCCGCTGAGCGACACCAAAGTAGTTACGGTAATTGGCACCGTCACGTCTTGGAGGCTCTCCTTGGGGAGTCAAATAAGCTTGAGCAAAGGCAAAATTAGGATAGGTCGTAGGACGTGTGTACGGCACAAATGATTCCCTAGCGCCTTGCACCACACTGTCCTCATTCGGCTCGGTCTTATCTGAAAAATTATAGTAGCCCGTTAGCTTACTGCCGGCCCAGTGTTTGACCCACTTTGCATTAAATTGCTCGCCACCCTGCACCGCGTCAAAATCCCAAGCGCGTGCCCGTTGCCTAACCGCAGACAGATAAAAAGATTGCGATGCTTCGCCAACCGCATCCACCGCATATTCACCGCTGTCATAGCGCACATAACTGCGACTGGCACCGTAGCTACCGAATGTTTGTGCTAGAGCCCAATTGGATTTGGCGCGTGGATCGCTGGAAAAACTTTCTATAGTTCCTCCCAAATTACTGGTCGATGCGGTAGCCAAATCACCCGCACCTGAATTCATCAATACAGTACGCAGATTTTCGCTGATCACCGCACGCTGGGGAGAGAGGCCATTGTAATTACCATACTGCTGATCACCGAGTGGCACGCCATCTAAGGTATAACCCAATTGCTGCGCACTAAATCCATGTATGAACAAAGAGAAGTTTTGCTCATTATTACCCCAAGGATCAGCCGACTGAAATGTCACACCAGCCAGTTGATGCAAACCCTTTAAAGGATTCATACCGGGCAATAAACTTTGCAGCGTGGCGGCAGGTAAGCTAAGCGTAGATCTACTCTTTTCCGTTTGAATAAGTACCGATGGTAGTTGTTCAGGCTTGGCATTCTGCTCGTTTGACCTTGAAGCTGGATCTGCGCTGGTTTGTTGCGGCTCAGATTGTGCGAATGCGGCCTTACTTGCTACTAGACTTGATACTAAACTTAAGACCAAAGCCAGACTGCATAGGCATGCATTTTTCAGTAGTTTTTGTTCAGGCTGCAAGACTAAAGCAGACATAAGATCTTTAATTGAGCTTGGGTCGGAACCACAAGGCGGCATCATTTAGTGGCGTTTCTTTTGGTAATAAATGATTTTTCATATGGATAACACGGCGTTTTTTAAAATTCACCGCCTCTATCGCTTTCCCATTGTATTTCCAAAAGATCGCATCAAAAGAACCATCCTTGATCATTTTACGCAAACCCAACTCCAAACGTTTTTGTAACTGGGGATTCGATTTAGAAACAAAAAAATAATAAGGCCAAGGATAATGTATCAGTAAATTTTCATCGATGACCAGATCAGGATTTTGCGCTGACTCTTTGTTCAATTCAGTAAAAATTTCATTGATACCACGCGGAAAAAAATCAAAACGTTTGTAGCTCAACATACGAAATAAATTGCTATATTTTGCCTCGACTACGGCAATTCCATTTGCCTCATAGAGCTTCACATCATCCCAACCAACGCCTTGCCCCACGCTAAATTTCTTAAGATCCGCCAGATTTTTCACGTCTTTTAGCAAAGCTTGTTGGTCTTTATGTACCAGCAACAAACGGTAGCCTAATAAGCCTTTGCGCAAAGGAATCCGAATCGGCAAGTAGTTACGTTCTTTGTCTTCCGTGGTCGAACTCCAAACCACATTCAGGTCACTATCATTGGCCAAGTTATTTAAGTAGCGTAATCCATTGGTATGTTGGCTAGATGCACGTAACTCAAATGGTCCGAATTCAGCGACCGTTTTTTCTAAAGCCAAGCGCAAAATTTCCTTCACATCATTAAAGCGCGGATCACCTTTTTCTTCATCTGCCGGATGAACTACGCGCGTCACGGCAGCCGATTCAGCTGATTTTGGCCAAGCCGATACACACATACAAGACAACAGCATGCAAATACCAGTAAGAATTTTTATAGGATGAAATAGGGACATTCAATTTCTAGAAAACTTGGGTCTTGCCGTATTTTTCGGTTTTAATTTTAAGAGGACAAGTATTGGAATATATTCCAACAGTGCAAGATTAAATGTAGCACACCTACCTGACATTACTGCCTATTTACTCATGTGCTTCAACAAGCATACTGATACATTGAAAGCTA
Organism: Affinundibacterium danionis; assembly: GCF_042432465.1. Lineage (NCBI taxonomy): Bacteria > Pseudomonadati > Pseudomonadota > Betaproteobacteria > Burkholderiales > Oxalobacteraceae > Affinundibacterium > Affinundibacterium danionis. The sequence continues at coordinate 76,702 of NZ_JBHLXJ010000017.1, forward strand.
ATGAAAAAGATAAAATCGTCTAAATTAATGCCAATCTCACATAAACCAAATCAAATACACGCTTACTTCGCATTACGCACATTCTTATAAATACTGAGTCAAACCTTGTTTCAGCTAAGCAAACGAAGATTCTGCACACAATCTATGCCAGCCAAACAACACGCCTAGCCGTTCAGGCATTCAATAATAATAGCCCGTGTATATGACGTCGATATGAAGCAAATCAAATTCAACACGAATGATTTAGCTTAGGGTCTGTTAACATTTAAATCGGGAGTGCGAATGTGGAAAAATGGGCACAGGGCTAGGCGTCAAGGCGCGCCGCAGTGAATTTTAGACTGCTGCACTGTAAGCGTCTTGCAACAACGCCGTGTGCTCACGAGTTTATCCAATTCGCCCATTCCCGAAGGGTTCAAGCCAAAACGCGCGATGGACAGCGTTGTAGCTCTTGCCGAGGCATCAGCCTCGGCGGCGAACTACGCCTTGCCATCCCACCTTTTGGCTTGAACGTACCTCCCGATTTAAATGTTAACAGACCCTAGTGTTGTTAACGACCACACTATTGGTGCGATATACTCGCGCTCTTACGCGCAATTGAGCGCCACGAAGGAGATCAAATTGTTTAAAAGACTAGCAATACCTGCCGCGCTGCTCATGATGAGTGCCTACGCACAAGCAGATGAAGGCCAATGGCAACCATACCAGTTGCCACAATTAAAGGCAGAACTCAAAAAAGTGGGCATCACTATTCCCGCCGAAAAATTAGCCGATTTATCCAAACATCCTATGAGCGCCATCGTCTCAACCGGTGGCTGTTCGGCCTCTTTTGTGTCGCCAGAAGGCTTGATCGTCACCAATCATCATTGTGCTTACGATGCGATACAACGCAATTCCAGTGCCAAGAAAAACTACATCACGGATGGCTTTTTAGCTAAAACCCGCGCCGAAGAATTACCAGCAGGTGCCAGCACACGTGTCTACATCACTGACAAAGTGGAAAACGTCACGAAAGAGGTAACAGCAGGCTTGAACGACAAAATGTCAGGTCGTGAACGTCGTGATTTGATACAAAGTCGCATCAAAAAAATTATCGCTGATTGTGAACAAGACAAGGCCTATCGTTGTTCCGTGCCTAGCTTTCATCGTGGCCTCGAATACTATCGCATACGCCAAATGATGATACGCGATGTACGTTTGGTCTACGCCCCAGCCGACATGATCGGTAATTACGGTGGCGACATCGATAATTTTGAATGGCCACGTCACACTGGGGACTTCTCTTTCTTGCGTGCTTATGTCGGCAAAGATGGTCGTCCAGCGGATCCATCGCCAGAGAATGTGCCGTACAAATCTAAAGATTTTTTGGTGGTTTCCGCTGAAGGTTTAAAAAATGGTGATCCGATTTTGTTAGCTGGTTATCCAGGTCGCACTAGTCGTTATAAATTGCCGTCAGAAATTCGCTTTGCGCGCGACACCGATTACCCATTGCGTGCAGCCGAAATGTTGGCAGATATCGCCACCATCGAAGCCGCCACTAAAGGTAATGCGGACGATGAAGTGCGTTACGCTAGCGTGGTTAAAGGTATCAATAATCGTTTAAAGAAAACCCAAGGTTTGATCGATGGTTTTGCGCGCAAAGACATCGCTGCGATTAAAGATGCACAAGATGCAGAGTTTCGTAATTGGTTAATCGGTTCGAGCAAAAATTCAGCAGAATCTAAAGCCTTATTGGCGAAACTCGATGCCGTGATCGCCGAAGATATGGCCTTGTCACAGGAGGAACTTGCATATGCAGTCGCCACCAATAGTGACTTATTCTCTAGCGCACGCAGTCTGTATCGTCTCGCGTTGGAAAAAGAGAAACCAAACGCGCAGCGTGAAAGCGGTTTTCAAGAACGTGACCTTGCCTTTATCAAAGGCCGCTTGACTCGCTTGGAACAATCCTTTTTGACTAAGGTAGATCGTGCTCGCTTGACGGCTGGTTTAACGCGTTATGCGAAGTTGGCGGTCCATCCTGCAGGTTTGGATGTCTTGTTACCGACAGCAGAAGCTGCCGCAGCCTTGTACGACAAAACACAATTGACGGACACTGCGAAACGCTTGGCGTGGATGGAGAAAGATAAAGCCGCTTTCATGCAGTCAGACGATGCTTTTATTCAGCTCGCGGTGAAATTGCATGATGTGGGGATGTCCTTAGAAAACCGTCGTAAAGAAGTCGACGGCAATCTCGATTTCATTATTCCGCAATACATGCAAGCCGTGATCAACTGGAAGAAATCCCAAGGCAAGCCCGTTTATCCAGATGCGAATTCCACTTTACGCGTGACTTTCGGTAATGTCGGTTCTTATTCTCCACGTGACGGCGTGACCAAAGGTCCATTCACCACGGTCGAAGGCATCGTTGAAAAACACACAGGCAAAGATCCTTTCATCGCCCCAGCGCCATTACTGCAAGCGATTAAAGAAAAACGCTTTGGTGTTTTCAAAGACAAAGTCTTGGGTACTGTGCCAGTCGATTTCTTATCTAGTGCGGATACCACCGGCGGCAATTCAGGTTCTGCCGTGATGAATAAACGCGGTGAATTAGTTGGTTTGAATTTTGATTCCACCTACGAATCCATTACCAAAGATTGGTACTTCGATCCTGCCATTACCAAAGCGATTCACGTCGATATTCGTTACATGCTGTGGATCATGAAAGAAGTCGATCATGCGGATAATGTGTTGAAAGAAATGACAATTAAGTATCCGAAGTAATCACATTTTGTATTGAAATAGAATAGCGGTCAGCGTAGCCACTGACCGCTATTTTTTTGTACGTAACTTTTTTTGTTTGGAATTAGTCATCGTCAAAGGTGTCGCCTGACTGATTGCCAATACCGCCGGATGCGTGATCTTGCGCTGCACTGAGATTGCAAAAAACTGTTCAGTAATATCTTCCGTGCTACCAACTAGTTCCAAATCATATTGGCGCATCACCATATCGGCAATCGCACTGGGCTTGGCAAAAAAGCCGACGCCGGCTTCACCAAATGCACTCATCAGTGCGCTATCGTCAAACTCACCTGCGATACGTGGACGCACGCCTTGCAATTCAAACCAATGCAATATGCGCGAACGTAGCGCTGAATCTTCGCCGGGCAAAAGCACGGGCGCACCATCTAGGCATGCAGGAAAACTTTGAGGATAAGCGGCGCGCAATGCTTTGGTGGCGAAGAAGCTTAAACCACACTCACCCAAAGGATGATTAAAGCCACGTACTTTGGCACTCGGCGGCATAGGCGTATCGGTAATCACAATATCGAGTTTATGACGCGCTAATTCCGCCAGCAGATCATCGAGCTTACCTTCGCGACAGTGGATTTTTAGGGTTTGTGGCAAGCTCAGCGCGGGCGCTAATAATTTGTAAGCGACCGCTTTCGCTACCGCATCCGAAACCCCAACGCGTAATTGCACAGTGCGCTCAGTAGGATGATGTTGCAGCAATTGCTCCAACTCCTGACCAAGTGAAAAAATTTCTTCAGCATAAGCCAAGACCAAGCGCCCTGCTTCTGTCAGCTCTAAGTTTCGACCGGATTTTTCAAACAAGGCTTCGCCCTGAATATCCTCAAACAGGCTTAATTGCCCACTGATGGTTTGTGGTGTCACGTGCAATTGCTCACTAGCGCGCGCGATACTGCCAGCCTTGGCTACCACCCAAAAATAATGCAAATGCTTGTAATTGATGCTCGCCATCGAATAGTCCTTATTGTTATAAAAAACCGGTGAATTTTGCGTCCGCTAAGTGTGCGAGAACGATCCGCTCTCGGAAGAGGGGAAATCAATCCACTATCAATTACTTCTAATAACTCTATAAACATCGCTTTTTTCGATGAATAAATCAATTATATTCGACTTTTCTTTCTGCATCGTCTGGCCTACACTGCGGCTACCCAAATTGGGGCTGGATGTAAAACAATATTTCAGGATTTAGGAGAGAACCATGAGTATCTTAGACCGCAGCACTCTGCGCGATGCGCAGACCGTCAATTATGTGGATAGCAATGCGATCAGCGGACACAAAGTTTTGCGCAACACGTATATGTTGTTGGCTATGACCTTGTTGTTCTCCGCTTTATCCGCTGGCGTCAGCGTTGCCTTCGCCTTACCGAGTATGGGAATTATTGTGACCTTAGTCGGCTACTTTGGTTTATTGTTTTTAACTACCAAATTACGCAATAGTGCTTGGGGTATCGCATCAGTATTTGCCTTAACCGGCTTCATGGGTCTCACCCTTGGCCCTATTATCGGTCGCTATTTAGGCTTGCCGGGTGGTGGCGCTATCGTGATGGGCGCAATGGGTTTGACCGCCGTGATCTTTATGGGCTTGTCTGCTTATGTCTTAGTGAGCAAGCGTGATTTTAGTTTTATGGGTGGCTTTTTAGCGGTCGGCATATTAGTCGCTTTTGTGGCAGGTTTGGGCGCATTATTTTTTGAAGTTCCAGCGCTTTCCATCGCCGTATCAGCCGCTTTTGTTTTACTGATGTCGGGTATGATTTTGTTTGAAACTAGCAACATCATCAATGGCGGGGAAACCAACTACGTCATGGCAACCGTTAGTCTGTACATTACGATTTTCAATTTGTTCACGAGCTTATTGCAAATCTTAGGTTTTATCGAAAAAGAGTAAAGCCATCACGCGGCGGCGTATTTGAGTGCCGCCGCAATTTTCTATAGATTGAAAGAATCCCATGTTAGAAACCGTCGCACAACCCTGGATGTGGGCAGCCTTTATCGCGTTTGTCCTTAGTATGCTTGCGCTCGATATCTTTGCGCTAGGTGGCTCTAAGTCGCATAAAGTCGGCGTCAAAGAAGCGGCGATCTGGTCACTCGTGTGGGTGTCCCTGGCTTTGCTGTTTAACACAGGTATGTATTTCTATTTGAAAGACATTATCGGTGAAACAGCGGCGATGACTAAGTCCATGGAATTCTTGACAGGCTATGTAATCGAAAAATCCTTGTCTGTCGATAATGTCTTTGTCTTTTTATTGATCTTCGGTCACTTTGCAGTACCAGAACAATATCAGCGCAAAGTCTTACTGTACGGTGTCCTCGGCGCAATCGTGATGCGTGTAATCATGATTTTGGCGGGTAGCTGGGTAGTTTCTCAATTCGCCTGGGTTTTATATTTATTCGGCGTTTTCTTAGTGATCACTGGTTTGCGTATGCTGGTCGCTGCGGAAAAGGAACCCGATCTTGAAGCCAATCCGGTTTTAAAGTTCGCAAAAAAATTGCTACCTTTCACTAAAAATTTTCACGAAGAAAAATTCAGTATTATCGAAAACGGCAAACGCGTATTTACACCGCTTTTATTGGTGCTGATCTTGATCGAAATCTCCGACGTGGTGTTTGCGGTTGATTCTATTCCGGCGATTTTCGCAGTGACAACCGATCCTTTTATCGTGTTCACTTCAAATATCTTTGCGATTATGGGATTGCGTGCCTTGTATTTCTTGTTGGCTGACATGGCAAATCGTTTCCATTTATTGAAATTCGGTCTGGCCTTTGTCTTGATGTTCGTTGGTACCAAAATGTTGATCGTGAAATGGGTGCATGTTCCGACGAATATTTCTTTGATGGTGATCGGTACGATTTTAGTTAGTTCGATTGCAGCTAGTTTGATCGCGACACGTAAAAAAGAGGAGTAAAAAAGTAAAAAAAGAAATTTGTATTGATAAGTGTGACTAACGCTATTTGGCACTAGTCACTAAAAGTTCCCTCCTTAGGGCGCATGGCTAATTCGGCATGCGCCTTTTTTTTATATCTTTTTTCTATTTGCAAATAAGGGTGTTCGCTGTCATTGATGCTGACCATCTCAAATTTTCCACCGCGCTCATAGGAGAAACCACCTAGCACAGGCGAAAATTCCAATGCTCGCGCTGCACAGCTCAAAATCCAGTTTTTAGGTGTGAAAACAGAAATCACGTATAATCTACGCTTTTCCTGCGCCGATTTGGTACTCAGATTGCGGGCGCGTAATAAGTACAGCTAAAACAAGTGCAGCTAAAACCAGACATTTTTTAGCACCTTGCCAATTAGGCTCACTCATTACCCGATCCGCATTCTTTGCCTGATCGGGTTTTTAGTTTTTAGCGAGCCCATTATGTCTACCGTACGCACTCCATCCGCCACCGAAGCCCGCCTGCGCGAGCATCTCCAACAACGCATCCTGATTTTGGACGGCGCGATGGGCACGATGATACAACGCTATAAACTCGACGAAGCGGCCTATCGCGCTGAGCGCTTTAAAGACTTTACTGGCCCTGAAGGCGTGCGAGAATTGTTCGTCAAGGGCAATAATGAATTACTCTCGCTGACGCAGCCGCACATTATTCAAGAGATACACGAGCAATATTTGGCAGCCGGTGCCGATCTGATTGAGACCAATACTTTTGGTGCCACCACGGTCGCGCAGGACGATTACCACATGGCGCATTTGGCCTATGAGATGAACGTCGCGTCTGCCAAAATTGCCCGCGCTGCCTGCGATAAATATTCGACGCCCGACAAGCCACGTTACGTCGCTGGCGCACTTGGACCCACTCCCAAAACCGCGTCGATTTCTCCCGATGTGAACGATCCCGCCGCGCGTAATGTCACTTTTGATCAATTGGTCGCCGCCTATCACGAGCAAGTACGTGGCTTGATCGATGGTGGTGCCGATGTGCTGTTGGTTGAAACGATTTTCGATACCTTAAATTGCAAAGCCGCCTTGTTTGCAATTGATCAGTATTTTGAAGAAAGCGGTAAGACTTGGCCGATTATGATTTCTGGTACGGTCACCGACGCTTCGGGACGCATTTTGTCCGGCCAAACCGTACCCGCTTTCTGGAATTCTGTACGTCACGCGAAACCTTTGACCATCGGTCTGAACTGCGCGCTCGGTGCAGCTTTGATGCGTCCGTATGCCGAAGAGTTGTCCAAGATCGCGGATACCTTCGTTTGTATTTATCCGAACGCGGGTCTGCCAAATCCTATGAGTGATACCGGCTTTGATGAATTGCCAGCCGATACTTCGGCCTTGTTAAAAGAATTTGCCGAAGCAGGCTTTATCAATATCGCTGGTGGTTGCTGCGGTACCACCCCTGGTCACATCAAAGCGATTGCCGATATCCTCGCAACACAAACACCACGCGCTATACCAACGATAGAACCAGCGATGCGCTTGTCAGGCTTAGAGCCGTTCACGATTGACGCGCAATCTTTGTTTGTGAACGTCGGCGAGCGCACCAACGTCACTGGCTCAAAGGCATTTGCGCGTTTGATTTTGAATGAACAATACGACGAAGCCTTGGCAGTAGCACGTCAGCAAGTCGAAAACGGCGCACAGATTATCGACATCAATATGGATGAAGCGATGCTCGATTCGCAGGCAGCGATGACACGCTTCTTGAATTTGATTGCGTCTGAACCCGACATCGCCCGCGTACCTTTGATGATCGATTCTTCCAAATGGGAAGTGATCGAAGCGGGTCTGAAATGCGTACAAGGCAAAGCCATCGTCAACTCGATTTCCATGAAGGAAGGTGAAGCGCAATTCTTGCATCACGCCAAACTGTGTAAGCGTTATGGCGCAGCGGTGATCGTCATGGCCTTTGATGAAAAAGGCCAGGCGGATACTTACGAACGCAAGATAGAAATCTGCAAACGTGCTTACGATTTGTTAGTGAATGAATGCGCGTTCGATCCTTACGATATTATTTTCGATCCAAATATTTTCGCGGTGGCGACAGGGATTGAAGAACACAATAACTACGCAGTCGATTTCATCGAAGCGACACGTTGGATACATCAAAATCTGCCTGGCGCCAAAATCAGTGGCGGCGTGTCGAACGTGAGTTTTTCTTTCCGTGGTAACGACCCTGCGCGTGAAGCTATTCACACCGTGTTCTTGTATCACGCGATTCAAGCCGGCATGACCATGGGTATCGTCAACGCCGGCATGATAGGCGTGTATAGCGAACTCGATGCGGAATTGCGCGAACGCGTAGAAGACGTGGTCTTGAACCGTAGAGCGGACGCCACCGAGCGCATGATTGAATTCGCGGCGACCTTAAAAGCAGGTGGCAAAAAAGAAGAAGCGACCTTGGAATGGCGTAATGAATCCGTGGAAAAACGTCTAGCACACGCGATGGTGCACGGCATCACCAATTGGATCGTCGAAGACACTGAAGAAGCGCGCGTCAATGTGATGAACGCGGGCGGTCGCCCGATTCAAGTGATCGAAGGCCCGCTGATGGCGGGTATGAATATCGTCGGTGATTTGTTCGGCCAAGGCAAAATGTTCTTGCCGCAAGTGGTGAAATCTGCCCGTGTGATGAAACAAGCGGTAGCGCATCTAGTTCCTTTTATTGAAGAAGAAAAGAAACGCAGCGGCGATAATAAACCGAAAGGAAAAATCGTCATCGCCACCGTCAAAGGTGACGTGCACGACATCGGCAAAAACATCGTCACGGTGGTCTTGCAATGTAATAATTTTGAAGTCGTCAACATGGGCGTGATGGTGCCTTGCTCAGAAATTTTGGCAAAAGCCAAAGCAGAAAATGCCGACATCATTGGTCTCTCCGGTTTGATCACACCATCCTTAGAAGAGATGGCTTACGTCGCCAAAGAGATGCAACGCGATCCGCACTTCCGCATGATGAAGATTCCTTTATTGATCGGCGGTGCAACGACTAGTCGCGCCCATACCGCAGTGAAAATCGCGCCGAATTACGAAGGTCCTGTCGTTTATGTAGCGGATGCTTCACGTTCGGTATCGGTCGCGCAATCCTTATTAACGCCAGAAACGCGCGAGCAATACATCGCCGAACTCGGCACTGATTACGAACGTGTACGCACTTTGCATGCGAACAAAAAAGCCACACCGATGGTGAGTTTGGCGCAAGCACGTGCGAATAAAATGAAGCTAGCTTTCACTGGTGACAAAGCGCCAGTACGGCCAAAATTTATTGGTCGTCGCGTATTCAAAAACGTGGACTTAGCGACGATTGCCAATTACATCGATTGGGGGCCATTCTTCCAGACTTGGGATTTAGCAGGCCCTTTCCCCGCGATTCTGAAAGACGAAGTGGTCGGTGAAGCAGCAAGTAAAGTCTATGCCGAAGGCCAAGCGATGCTGAAAAAAATCATCGAAGGCCGCTGGCTCACTGCTAACGGTGTGATCTCGTTGTTACCAGCGAATACAGTGAATGATGACGACATCGAAATCTACACCGACGAAACGCGCCAAGAAGTCGCTTTCACGTATTACGGCACACGTCAGCAAACCGAAAAAGCGATCATCGACGGTGTCCAACGTCCAAACCAATGTTTGAGTGATTTTATTGCCCCTAAAGATAGCGGTATCGCCGACTACATCGGCATGTTCGCGGTCACCGCAGGCTTAGGCATAGAGAAGCACGAAAAACGCTTCGAAGACGCGCACGATGATTACAGTAGCATCATGCTCAAATCCTTAGCAGACCGTTTGGCAGAAGCTTTCGCCGAATATCTGCACGAACGCGTGCGTAAAGATTTGTGGGGTTATGCTTCTGACGAAGTATTGAGCAATGAAGAGCTGATCAAGGAATCGTATTCCGGTATTCGTCCTGCACCTGGTTATCCAGCCTGCCCTGAACATACAGTGAAGACCGCGATGTTTAAGCAGATGCAGTGTGAAGAGATCGACATGTTCATCACCGAGTCATGGGCAATGATACCGGGTGCAGCGGTGTCGGGCTTCTACTTCGCGCATCCTGAGTCTAAGTATTTTAGTGTTGGGAAGATTGCTGAGGATCAGGTTGAGGATATGGCTGCTCGGCGTGGGGTTGCTAAGGAGGAGGTTGAGCGGTGGTTGGCGCCGAATTTGTGATTTTTTTGAGAGTTTTACTTCCTCTACCGTATGAAAAAACAAAAATCGACTACTTGGTCAGATGACAAACTAAGATTCAATGTTGAAAAACTTCGTGGATCTGAGATTGCCTCGGAAATTGGCGAGTGTATTAGCTCAATCAATCAGCGTAACCTTTTTCTACACTACCATTTTAGTCAAATCATTGATTTATTGAAGGATCAAGATGAGATTCATCAGGTTAATCAGATGGCTCTTCAAATACGTATTGGTGCAAGAACATCCGAGGAAATCGAAGAATTCTATAGTAGCCCAAATGTTTGTAGCGATATTGCTGCGAATATCTACGCCTTTATTCAGAGCAAGCATGCAGTGATTGATATGCTTTCGTATGTGATTTGTTTGGCATTAGATTACAACCCAGAAAACAATGAATTTCGAAATTTTGAATTTGCCAAGAGGAGTCTGAAAAGTTCTGCCCATTCCAGTACTTTGAGCGATGCCTTGAATAAAATCTGTGGAGATCACAATTTTAATTATTTAAAGGAATTAACAAATACTGCAAAACATCAACGACTCGTCAAAATTACATTTGACGGTGAGTTAAATGCCCCTCAATTTGAAGCCTTTAATTCTTTTCCCCAAAAAAATGTCCTAGCTTTTTTAGAAAAAATTCATGACTCGAATGGTCAGCAAGTAATTGACGTTCTAAAAGAGTTGGATCGTTTGATCGAAAAAATATTCTAAACTTGGTAAGTCGCAATATTTTCGTAGGGTGGGTTAGCGGCAGCGTAACCCACCGCTCACAGCTTAAATCACGTATATCGCTTGCTCCACTTCTCGCTAACGAGGCACTGCATTTTTCTCTTCTGTATTCACCTTCACACAAACTCATCGTTCACAGGTCGGGTGTGGCCCGACAGCCACTTACTTTTCTTTGCTTCGCCAAAGAAAATGTAAGCAAAAGAAAGGCGACCACGCTGACACTGGCCTTCGGCTTCCCAATTGTGCAGGACAAAAAATGGGAAAGCCTTGAAACTCGCTGCGCTCAAACACAAGGCTTTCTTTATCCATTTTCTGTCCTGCACAATTGGCAGTGTCAGAAGTGGATGAAAGTCAAAGGCAAAGTCAAAATCAACAACAATATCGACCGTCAAGGCGCTCAACTAAGCTAGAAAATCGAAGCGTCATCCCTGCGTAGGCAGGGATCCAGTGACGTTAGGCTTTTAAGCCGCTAGATTCCCGCCTACGCGCACTGCTGTCCGGAATAATTTTCTTGACAGTTTCATGTAAATAATTGTGTTTGAAGTTGTTTCATTATTTCCTCCTTTTGTCGTCGTTTTCGTTCTCGATGTTCGTCTAAACCTTTACACTGA
>NZ_JBHLXJ010000018.1:0-447062 GCF_042432465.1 Affinundibacterium danionis
CAAGAAGGCGAAACTATCTACGCTGAATACGACAACGCCGCCGAAAAGCTTCTAATGGCTATCGGCGGCGCGTCTCTAATTGTGGTTGCGGGGGCAGGATTTGAACCTACGACCTTCGGGTTATGAGCCCGACGAGCTGCCAGACTGCTCCACCCCGCGTCTGATAGGTAGAACTATACAGGACTTTGCTGCTTTGCGCAATTTCTTTCTATGCTTAGACCTTTTTGCGCAGCCTAGCTTTATTACGGCATCATGACACTGAGTAGTTTTATCGCTTTGCTGGCGCAGAGAAACAGGCTGACGATGATACACTTTCATAGATTCGATTTATGCGCCTGTTCCGAAAGCATTACACCATGAAATTTTGCTCTGCCTGTGCTGCACCTGTGGCTTTAAAAGTTCCCGCTGACGATACGCGTGAGCGTTATGTTTGCACAGACTGTGGCACCATTCATTATCAAAATCCAAATATGGTAGTCGGCACCTTACCGATCTGGGATATCCACGGTGAAGTTAAAGTGCTGCTATGCAAACGCGCGATTGAACCGCGTTATGGCTATTGGACTTTGCCAGCAGGCTTTATGGAAAATCAAGAAACCTGCCGCCAAGCAGCGCAGCGCGAGACCATAGAAGAAGCTGGTGCGAATATAGAACTGCATGAATTATTCTCTATACTCAGCGTGCCGCATGTTGATCAAGTCCATCTATTCTATAGAGCCACTCTAATTGATACTAATTATCTGGCAGGCACAGAGAGCCTCGAAGTCGCCCTATTTGCCGAGCATGAAATCCCTTGGAATGAAATCGCCTTCCCTACCGTTGCTCAGACTTTGAAATTTTTCTTTGAAGATCTAAAAAAAGTTCAAGCTGGTGATCAATTTGGTTTGCACGAACATGATTTTTATAAATCGCATCGCCGTGACTAAAACTTTCAATGTTCGACACACATGATTCCTTGGTTAGAAATTGATAGCCCATTTCCCGATGTAGAACAAGCCTTGACGGAAGAACAAGGCGCTGCGGGTTTATTAGCAGCCGGCGCTGATTTATCCCCTGAACGCCTGTTAAATGCCTACCAGCACGGCATCTTTCCTTGGTTTTCTGAAGGTCAACCAATTTTGTGGTGGTCAACCGATCCACGTATGGTATTGAAGACCGCAAACTTTAAACTCTCTGATAGCTTAAAAAAACGTTTAAACAAATCACTCAAAGATCCCCGCTGGAGCTTTCGTTTTGATACTGCATTTGAACAAGTCATGCGTCACTGCGCAGAGCCACGCAAAAATCAGGAAGGCACTTGGATTTCAGAAGAGATTATCGCGGGCTATACTGCGTTACACCAACTAGGCTATGCGCATAGCTCGGAAGTGTGGCTAGACGGGGAACTGGTCGGTGGTGCCTACGGTATTAGTTTAGGTAGGATGTTTTATGGCGAATCCATGTTTGCCAAGGTCAGCGATGCGTCCAAAATGGCATTAACTCAGTTAGTTGTTTTCTTACGCAAGCACAATGTGGAGATGATAGACTGCCAACAAGAAACCTCGCATCTAGCAAGCTTTGGCGCCAAGCCCATCACACGACAGGCCTTTATGCAGCATGTGAATCAAGCGATAGCGCAAGACCGCATCCAAGATTGGCAGGCACTAGATTTATTCAGTTTAAAAAATTACTTACAATCCGTGCATCCCCAATCAACAGAGAGAGCGGAGAAATAAAAAACGATGCAATCCCAAACGAACTCCCCGGCGCACACCAATCTAGCTATGAATGACGATGACAAACCTGAGCATTGCGCTGAAGATAGCCAAGATACTGACGACTACATCACGCTACATTACTATGCGACCGCGCCTTATGCTTGCAGTTATCTAGATGATAGGCTGGCACGTTCGCAAGTTGCTACACCCACACATCTTATTGGCAATCAAGTCTATTCAGAATTAGTCAGTCGCGGCTTTCGGCGCAGCGGTGTTTTTATCTATCGCCCTTATTGCGATCATTGTTCGGCTTGTACGCCAGTGCGCACCCTAGTTCATGAATTCAAAACCAATCGCAGTCAGCGGCGCGCCCTGCAACAACATGCCGATTTGCATACTGAAATTTTGCCGTTAGAGTTCGTCGAAGAACATTTCGAACTGTATCAACGTTATCAAAGTCGTCGCCATGCTGGCGGTGGCATGGACCAAGATGGACGCGAGCAATACGCACAATTTTTATTGCAAAGTCGAGTCGATACACGTCTGGTCGCATTTCGCGATGCACAAGATACTTTACGCATGATCAGTATCATCGATATTTTGGACGATGGATTATCCTCGGTTTACACTTTTTACGACCCAGATGTGCCGCATAGTTCTTACGGCACCTTCAATGTTCTGTGGCAAATCGCCCAAACCAAAACACTAGGCCTCCCCTATTTGTATCTTGGATACTGGATAGAAGCAAGCCGAAAAATGTCGTACAAAACCAATTTCAAGCCGCTGCAAGCGCTAGTCGATGGCAACTGGCAATCCCTTTAATTTATTTCATTAGAGACTACTTCACATTATGTCCGATCAATTGCTCTACTCTTTAGCCCGACCTTTTCTCTTTTTCATGGACCCAGAAAGTGCCCATGACTTGACGCTACCGGGTTTAAAGCGTGCTCACAATATGGGTCTAACACGACTACTACCCAAGCCCGCTGCCGATCCGCGCAAGGTGATGGGAATTACATTTCCAAATCCAGTCGGTCTCGCTGCCGGTTTAGATAAAGATGGACGTTACATCGATGGACTCGCATCACTTGGTTTTGGCTCGATTGAAATTGGTACCGTCACCCCGCGTGCGCAGGCAGGTAACCCTAAGCCGCGTATGTTTCGCTTACCGCAAGCCAATGCCATCATCAATCGTATGGGATTTAATAACGGTGGCGTTGATGCCTTTGTCGCCAACGTACAGGCCTCGCGCTTTTATCAAGAAAAACAAGGTGTGCTCGGTTTAAATATTGGCAAGAACGCTGATACGCCTATCGAAAAAGCGGCCGACGATTATTTGCTGTGTCTGAGCAAAGTGTATCCTTATGCCAGCTACGTGACCGTCAACATCTCCTCACCCAACACTAAAAATCTACGTCAATTACAAGGCGCATCCGAACTCGACGATCTACTATCCAAACTCAAAGACGCGCAACAACGCTTAGCCGATCAACACAAACGCTATGTACCGATTACCTTAAAAATCGCACCCGATATCGACAGCGAACAAATCAAAAACATCGCCGAATCTTTATTGCGCCATAAAATTGACGGCGTGATCGCTACCAACACCACCATTACCCGCGATGCGGTAAAAGGTTTGCAGCATGGCGAAGAAGCAGGCGGTTTATCGGGTGAACCTGTATTTGAATTATCCAACAAAGTGGTACGCGCATTAAAGTCAGAACTCGGCGACGCGCTACCCATCATAGGCGTTGGTGGTATTTTTTCAGGCCAAGATGCAGCAGCCAAGATGAATGCGGGTGCCTCTTTAGTACAGGTATATTCAGGCTTAATCTATCGCGGCCCAGCCTTAGTGCGGGAATGTGCGTTAGCTATACGAAATAACAAATAAGAGTACACAATGAAACTAAAAAAACTAGGTAGCAGTGATTTAATGGTGTCAGAAGTATGTCTCGGCACCATGACTTTCGGTGAACAAAATACTGAGGCAGAAGCCCATCAACAACTCGATTTTGCGCTGGCGAACGGCATCAATTTTATCGACACGGCCGAAATGTATCCTGTCATGCCCCGTGCAGAAACCGTGCATAGAACCGAGCAATACATAGGCAGTTGGATCAAGCAATCCGGCCAGCGTGACAAGATCATCTTAGCCACCAAAGTCGCCGGTCCTGCGCGCGGTATGCCTTGGATACGCAACGGAGAAAATGATCTCGATGAAAAAAATATTCGTATCGCGGTTGAAGCCAGTTTAAAACGATTGAACACCGATTACATCGATCTCTACCAACTGCACTGGCCAAGTCGCAACGCGCCGATTTTTGGACAAAAAGATTTCGATCCCAATCTAGAGCGTGAATGCATCGCTATCGAAACGACCTTAGATGTGCTTGATAGCTTAATCAAAGAAGGCAAGATTCGTCACATCGGCGTTTCCAACGAAACGCCGTGGGGCGTCAGTGAATTCATCCAACATGCAATGCGCAAACAACAAGCGCGGATTATCTCTATCCAAAACCCTTACCACTTGATGAACCGCAGCTACGAGCAAGGATTAACGGAAACCTGCTATCGAGAAAATGTAGGTTTGCTTGCCTACAGCCCGCTAGCCTTCGGACGCCTAAGCGGCAAGTACGTTGACGACACGCAAGCCAAAGGACGCCTGACAAAATTTCCACCGACCTGGAGCCCACGTTATATGCGACCAGAAGTGATCGCCACCAGCGTCCGTTACACTGCGCTGGCACGAGCACATGGACTCACACCAACACAACTAGCATTAGCCTGGTGCTACTCACGTTGGTTTGTCGCAAGCACGATTATCGGCGCAACCGATTTAATCCAATTGGAAGAAAATGTCCGCGCAACGGAAGTTCGCTTAAGTGATGGGTTGATTGCAGCGGTAAATCAAATTCATGCTGAAGGAGCCAATCCGGCGCAGTAAGCAATTGGTAGGTTGGTGCTGAGCAAAGCGAAGCCCAACATTACTGAGCGACTATCCGGAAATTAAAAAATGCTGGGCTTCTCAGCCCAGCCTACAGCGCTGCTCCATGATGGAATACAGCTTACATGAGCGTCACAGCAATTTCAGCGTGACTCTTGAAGACTAATTTCACTTCGAATTTAGAGTATTGAGCGCAAGTAACCAAATGGGAACCCAAGTATTCATACTATGTCCTGACTTTGAATATTTTCGTTTTACGTCAGCACCCAAATCAAGCATCAACTTATCGACGATCTGTGTTTGTTTAAAAAAACCAGGCTCTAATTCACCGGCACCTAAGAAAATCTGTTTTCCTCTAACCTCCATGTTGTCTCTCGCTTTCCAAGTACCTGAAGACATAATAATCGCGCCATCAAATTTATCACGATTCAGCAATAAAGCATCCAGTGCCCAAGCACCACCATTTGAATAGCCTGCGGCATAACGTGCTTTCGGTTGCTCATCTTTTTCTATTGAATTACGAAGATTTATTGTCACAAAACTCATGAATGCATCAAAAATGAGCTGATTGCGACCGTTAAGTAATTCATCCATTCGCTTAGCTGAAGGATTCGGGATTCCAACAAAAACAAACTGATCAAGACTTATCTTATGACCGTACGCGTGCTGAACGAAAGTACGAATCGACTCACCATCTGCCACATAAATAACATAGCATTGAGTGATCGTCTTGACACAACTTTTTCCTTTAAACACATAAACCATTTTAGATTCGAGATTCGGCGCAGAGGGATAAGTAACTTCTTGATATAGAGCACCACCGCTTTCCAAGTTTCCACGTACAACAGGCCACTTCTCAACTAACACCTTTTCGGAAAGTTCACGGCCATCAATGCTTATTCGAGGGGGCAATCTTCCCGCAAGATTAAATAACATCAAATCAAGCTTAGATTTACTAATACCCTTAAATCTTACTCTAATCGCAAATAAGTCAGTATCGATAGCTTGAAGAAAAGTTGAGATTTCACCAGAAAAGGCAGGTAGATCATAGAAACTAAGATCACTTTTTTTAACCCTCGCAGCTAATATCAAAGAATCATTATAGATTTGGTAGGCCACCGAATCGACGAACTGCATCAGCCTTACCTCTTCGATTTCACGTTTATCGAGAGGCATAGCACAAACTTGGAGATAGCCTTGTTCACTGTCATTGTTCGTGCACTCACGAATTACTCCTAATTTAATTCCAGTGAAATCATCAGCATAAACTAAAGGCGGTTGAAAAATCGATAGCACAGCTAACATCAGAAAACAAAATACCGCGGAGAGACGCCTTCTTTTCATTGATTCTTCATCCTCAAAACTAATGTCCATAATGCAGTTACTCATTCGTCCTCCAATTTATTAGTGCAATATTCGAATCACGAAAAAAATTATTAAACTTACCAACATTCTCAAGCTAATACTGCGCCTTCAAAAACTCTCGATACGCGACAATAGTAACGAGCAAAGTCATAGCATCCATATGTCTCGCATTCACTTTCATAAACCGCTTGTTCGCTTGATTCAAACTCTCAAACAAATCATGCGCGGTGGCCTCAGGCGTCGTAGTGTCGTTTTCACCTGCGATAATAAAAATCGGAGACTTTGCGTTTTGTAAGAACCGTCAACTAAGTTTATTTAACCACGCGCACCGGAATCGGCACATTACACAATTCAATATGATTCGCAGCAAATTTGTACCAATCGCCACCGCGGTTTCTTTGTGCTTCGACTAGCGCTTTAAAGTTCGCTGTGTCGGTGCGGAAAACTTCTAATTTAGTCCGTTCGGCATCTGGTACATCCGCGGCGAGACGCACTGATTTAATCGGGGTGCGCTCTTCTGCTTTCTCGTAAAAACCCAATGCACCCGTGCCGCGAGGCAAACTGGATAGTAGTTCTATCCCATACATCACACGACCAACTACAGTGATGTTGCGATCTAGATTACGAGGCGCATGTCCCGTGACTGCATACAAAGAACTACCATTACCGCTGTCGGTTTCATTGCCGCGGGCGACGCCGATTGCGCCGTAGCAATGGGTAAGCCAAGTTGTTTGTGTTTTAGGGTCGCGAGCGGCAGCGAAGCTGTTCACATGTCCGACTTGCGGTGCGTAACCATCCACGTCTGGTAAACGCGTGAATTGCGCGTCTTTTTTATACTTAACGGTAAATTCGCCTTCGACTTTTTTAGCTGCGTTTTTGAATTCTCGCTTTTCACTTGGATCGCCCCATTGCGCGACGTAGTTGTCGTGTGACCGTATCATCGCTAAGCCATCAAAGTAGCCTTCTTTGACTAAGGCTTTGATATTCGCCACATTTTTCGGCGCGAACTCAGGTGCCAGTTCAATCACAACTCGACCTTTTTCCATATCAAGATAGAGTGTATTGTCTGGATTTAAAACACGCCAATCACTAGCCTGTGAGTTTTTCAAAATGTCCTGCATCGTTGGTTTCACGGCCGGTTTAGATTTATTCTGCGCTACCGCTGCGCCGCTCAACGCATAAAATGAACTTGTTATCGTAGCGCAAACCAGTAGAGTGATTTTTTTATTCATGATGAAAGTCTCTTTCTTTTTATTGATTAGGTAATTTACCGAAGCGAAAAACAATGGGATCAAAAAAATAATACTTATGTTTGAGGGCTCTGCGTAGGGTGCGCCGCGCGCACCGTTAGCTATCCATGCAACTATCTATGCTTAATGGCGATGGTAAGCGCGGCGCACCCTACTTTATCGTTTTCAATTTTTATAAATGAAAATGAGAAAGTAAAGCTTAGAAAAAGTTTCATTTTCTGATCATAAATTTATTTACTTGCATCCTTATTCGCCTCTTTAGCAGACTCCGGATACATCACGACTTGTATAAAATTCTTGGTATCCAAATAGCTCTGTGCAGCGGTTTGTATATCTTTTGCGCTCAGTGCCTTTACTCGCTCATCAAAAGTAAATATCTCCGCAGGATCATCTTTATTTTGTAAAGCGCTACTCATCGCTGACAACCAAAAACCATTAGTTTTAATACTTTCTTTGCGATTTTTTAGCCAATTTTCTTTGACCTTATTCAATTCATCTTCAGTAGCTGGCGCCGCTTTCATCTCTTCAATGAGTTTAAAACTACTATTCAATAATTTTTCTACATTTTCTGGCCCGCTCGGCAAAGCTAAGACGAGTGAGTAGCCTTGATACGGAATTCGTTTTAAGGAACCTGTAACTCTCGGGCTATACACGGCACCTAACTCCTCACGCATCTTCGCCGTCAAGCGCAACTGTAGAACTTCGACCATCGCAGAAAAACGCAAACGTTCTTCTATACTCATAGGTCTTTCACCATGCAACTGCAAGGTGACTAAACTTTGAGGCTCTTTACCGACGAAAATATTTTTCTTGATAATGCCTTGATTCGGACGCAGCCCATGATCTTTGATGCCAATTTCAATATCGTGCGTCGGCAAACTGCCTAAATACGTGAGCAATAGCGGCTTCACCTTTTCTATATCAAAACTACCTACCATAAAAAACGTAAATCCTTTGGCGCTAGAAAAACGCGCCTGATAGATCTGCATCATTTTGTCTAGATCTAATTGGGCAATATGTTCGGGCTTGGCCAACACGGGAATGCGCGGATGCGCGGGGAAAGTCGCTTGTATAAATTGCTCCTGAAACACCGCTGCAGGATTCGCCATTTGGTTTTTCAGCGCGTCCATTTGTTTGCTCACAAATGACTGAAACAAGATAGGGTCTTTACGAGGCTGCGTCAGGACTAAATTTAAGACTTGCAGCATAGATTCAAGATCTTCTTTATTAGAGCTACCGCTGATACCCTCGCTGTTCTCGCCAAAAGTGGTCGAGACATTAGCGATTTTACCGGCCAGTATTTTGCTCACATCGGTAGGCGATAAATCTTTAATCCCCATAGAACCGACCACGGTGGTTGCATAACGGCTTTGCAGATAATCCGCATCGTCAATCAAGGCGGTACCACCAGCACGTGTCGCGCTTAACAGGATTTGGTCGCTCTTAAAATCAGTCGATTTCAATACGACTTTTACGCCATTACTCAAAGTTAATTCGGTCGTACCCAATAAACTGTTTTGATCTTCTTTTACGATATGGCCTGGCGTTGGTGCTTGCTCAAATAAAGACTTCGCCAAAATTTTTTCGGTTCTGGCGCTAACTACTTTTTGTTCCGCTGATTTGACCATGGCCTGCAATTGCGCAGCGTCAGGAATAATATGATCTGGTTTGGTACTACCCTGATACATAATTAATTTGGGCGCATCAGCTGTCAAAACTGATTTGGCAAAACGATTGATCTCGTCTAACTGTATGCCATTGACGATCTCTTTATGAAATACATATTCCGCTTCGATACCCGGTATAGATTCACCACGTAAAAAATTACGAATAAACTCTTCGGCCAATGAGCTGGACTGCGTTTTCTCTCTCTCCTTGTAGGAATGCTCTAAATTTCGCAGCGAATTCAATTTCGCGCGCTCAAGTTCGGCAGCACTAAAACCAAATTGAGCCACTCGTTTATTCTCTTCTATCAAGGCATCTATCGCGACTTGCACCCCAGCTTTACCTATCGCTGCAGAGGAATTAACTTCTTGATAGTCGCCAATAATCGAGCTAACTCCGCTGCTTCCTCCTAAGAAAGGCGGGTTCGGCACCTGCGTCAATTCTCGCAAGCGCTCAGCCAACATGGAGTTGAAAAAATTTTGAATCTTACGCTGACGATAGCTACCAAACTTCCCATCGTTTTTATTCAAATAACGTGCCTGAGAAATACTGATCGATGAAATATTCATTTCTGTATCGGTAGCAATCACTGCTTCACCGATATTTTTTAGAGGGATACTCGCTTGGGTTCTTGTACGCGGTTTAGCAGGATTCTTCAAACCGGAAAAATGCTTTTCAATCAAACGCTTAACTTGATCCGTATCGACATCGCCAACCACGACCACTGCCATAAGATCGGGACGATACCAGTCTTTATAAAAGCGTTGCAAAGCTGAGTATGAAAAATTCTTAATGACCTCTTCTTTACCTATGGGCAAACGTTCTGCATACTTAGAACCATGTAACACCTTAGGCAAAATTTGTTTACGAATACGGTCGCCGGCACCTTTTCCCAAGCGCGCCTCTTCCAGAACGACACCACGTTCTTTATCCACTTCGGCGGGATCAAAACTCAGACCACTAGCCCAGTCCGACAATACCAAAAATGCTTTTTCTAAGTTCTCCGGTTTATCGGTTGGGATGGGCAGAATATAGACAGTCTCATCGAAACTCGTATAAGCATTTAAATCGGCACCAAACTTAACACCTATGGATTCCAAAAAAGAGACCAATTCGTTTTTCTTAAAATGCTTACTGCCGTTAAACGCCATATGTTCCGTGAAATGGGCTAAGCCTTGTTGATCCTCGTCTTCCAATACGGAACCTGCCTTAATCACCAAACGTAATTCTGCTTTTTGTTCTGGCTTACTATTTTTTTGCAGGTAATAAGTTAATCCGTTAGCCAGCTGTCCCTTTAATAATTTAGGGGAATATGGGATCAATTGATTGGCAGCGTAGCTTGCGGCATTGATCGAGGTCTTCGCAGCAAGCTTGTTGGGTGCTTTACTAGGAGTCTGAACTATGTTTTGCTCCGTATTCGGCAATGCTAAGGCCAAGACCGGTGTCACAGCCAAGCTCGAGATCAGTACCAGTTCATGAAAATAATTTGATCGCATAAAAATATAGGGATAAGAAAGAACAGCAAACAAAGTACAGCAACTTTGCAAAAAAGACAAATTGAATCGCAGCTAAAATAGGTGATTTAAAGCGTAGAAATTCAATCTAAAACAAGATCTAATGGGATATATATCCTTCATCAGGTAAGAACTATCAGTTACACTTTTCATCCTTCCTCCAACTATACTCAATCATGAACATTCAACTTAAAACCGATGTCCGCAAACAAGCGGTCGAATCCTTACAACGCTATTTTGATAGTAATATGGAAGAACATTTAGGCAATCTGCCGGCTAATAATTTACTTGACTATATCTTGGAAGAGATAGGCCCGAGTATTTACAACCAAGCGGTTCGTGACGCACAAGATCATTTGCAAACACGAATTCAAGAATTAGATATTGATGTACACGCCGAAGAATTTAGTTATTGGACCAATCTCAAAAAACGACGTTAGTGATCTACCTAAGTCATTCTTCAATGCGCATACCGCAACATCAGTATGCACAAATAACAATCACTCCTTAGCTTTCACAATTTTAAAAATCGCTTATGATAATTGGTTGATGTTTAGCTCGATGATGCACTTCAAAATGCGGGTGATATACCAAGCTTCATAAAGTTTCTATGTCATGCTCGTAACGTACAAAAGTAAAGCTTTGAAGCTTGGTAAAGTTTTCAAAAACTACTATATCAATCGATCTGAAAAATCCGAGATAAGTTTGATTCTAATAAAAGCAAAGAAATACCCGCCATGAGAAAACGCCTGCCGCCCCTATTTTCACTCCAAGTATTCGAGGCCGCTGCGCGCCATGGAAAATTCAACTTAGCGGCGCGCGAATTACAATTGACGCAAAGTGTGGTCAGTCGTCAAATCAAACAACTCGAAGACTGGTCAGGCTTGAATTTATTCTCGCGACACGGCCCACGGGTAGAACTGACCAAAGAAGGCCAAGATCTACTAAGTCGCCTCAATGCACCATTGAATGCCTTGCATGAAGCGGTTTATTCAAGTACCGAGACTGAAGGTAAGACGCTGCAAATTAACACCTTGGTTTCCGCAGCGCTGACACTCTTACTGCCGCAATTAGATGAATTTAGGCGAGCACACCCGGATATTCATCTCAGCATTCAGGCCGACTATGCGTTAATGAGTTTGCCACCTAAATTGTCGACAGTTGCAATCCGCTTTACCAGTCGTCCAGACCCAACGCTCCAATCACATTTATTAATCAATGATCGTTTAGTGGTAGTCGGCACACCAGATTTGGTCAAAAAACTCGGCAAGAATCCCAGTAAATGGCCAGCGTCCCAATTGCTGCGGCACACCCATATGGATTGGTCATCTTGGACTAGTTCGCAGAACCTGCCAGAGGCACTAGATGTCGATGGTTTGGAATTCAATGATGCTGTCATCCTTTTAGATGCAGCGAAACGTGGGCTTGGCTTGGGTATCTCTCGTTTATCCGTAGCGTGGGAAAGCCTGCAAAAAGCAGAACTAGTTTTAGCCTCTAATCATGTTTGCATTTCCCCCTTTAATTTCTATCTAATGTACCGTCACGATTGCGCCGACATCCCAGCTATTCGCACATTCACTTCATGGGTGACTACGGCCACTAAAGTTTGGGAAGATAGATTGAAGCAATATGATAAGAAATCCTCTAAAAACAGTAGAACATTGACTAAAACTACTTCTTAGGAAAACGCTATGGATCAGCGGCCCAACACAACACTCGATTACAGCGCACAAGAACTGCACTCTGTTTTACAAAAAACGATAGCACTCGTCATTGATCAATACGACAAACTCGAACAACAAAAAGGCTTTCATGCGTTTGAACAAAAAGAAGTCGCCTCTTGGTTCGACGAGCCTTTGCCCTTAGCTGGTAGCGATGCGCTCGAGTTATTGGAATTGGTTAAAGAACGCGTACTCGACACTGCCACTGGCAATCTCGGTCCCAATATGTATGCCTATGTTATGGCAGGTGGCAATCAAATATCGACTATCGCCGATTTTTTGGTATCAACCATTAATCAAAACGCGACCAAATGGCATCTAGGCCACGCCATGACCGAAATCGAAAAACGCGTAGTAGCTTGGACCGCTGAGATGATAGGCTATACGCCGGAAGCAGGCGGCGTTATGGTCAGCGGCGGTTCTGCAGCGACCTTAACTGGGCTCACAGTCGCCCGCAATATCTTTTTCCGCAAACATAATGTCAATAAGAACGGCCTGTTTGGCATGAAGCCATTCACCGTTTATTGCAGCAAAGAGACCCATAGCAGCACCGACAAAAGCGTGTCTTTACTTGGCATAGGTACCAATAATTTACGCAGAATTGCGACTGATGCTGATTTTAAAATTGACCTTACCGCACTAGAGCAACAGATTAACGCTGATATCGCAGCAGGTTTCACGCCCTTCTGCATCGTCGGCAATGCAGGCACCGTCAATACGGGTGCCATTGACGATTTAACGACCTTATCCGCTATCGCCAAACAACACCAGATGTGGTTACACGTGGATGGCGCCTATGGTGGTTTAGTATCGTCTTTACCTGAACTAAAAGAAAAATATGCGGGCATGGAACTAGCTGATTCTATTGCGCTCGATTTTCATAAATGGTTGTATCAACCGTTTGAAATCGGCTGCACTTTGGTGCGTAACTGGGACGTTTTACGCGAATCTTATTTCAAGCAAGCGGACTATCTCGATACCTCATTAGAAGCAAAAAGCGACCGCTTAGAATTTAACGAACACTACTTCCAATTATCACGTAACGCCAAAGCCTTCAAAGTTTGGATGTCTTTAAAGGCCTATGGCTTTAGCAAAATTCAGGCGATGATGCAAAAAGATTTGGACTTGACTCGTTATCTGGAACGACAAGTCATCACAGCACCCGATTTTGAATTGAAATCGAATAGCGATTTGGCGATTGCCTGCTTCCGTTATATTGGTCACGATCTACCTGCCGAAAAAATTGCTGATATCAATCAAAGACTGATTCCGACGCTGGAAAACGATGGACGAGTGTTCATCACAGGTACGCGCTTGAATGGAGAATTTGTGCTACGCGCGTGCATCATTAATCATAGAAAAACTGAAGCATCAATTGATTATTTGTTGAAGGTTATTCGCGACGTAGCTTCTACCTTAGTTTAATTCGTTGGATTTGTTCGATTCGATTGATTCGATTGGTTCGATTGATAAGTTTTAGGGTTCACTTTGTATCCAAGCTTTCATCTGGCACTATCGCAGTGACTTCAATCTCAACTCGCGCTCTATCCTCTATCAAACCCGCCACCTGCACTGCAGCCATGGCAGGAAAATGCTTGCCTATCACATCGCGATAAGCGGCACCGATTTCTTTATACGCAGCGACATATTCTTTTTTATCAATCACATACCATGTCATGCGCACGATATGCTCAGGTTTGGCGCCACCTTCAGCCAAGACTTCGACAATATTTTGCAATGCTTGGCGTGTTTGTCCTGCGATATCGTCACAATGAAATTGCTCTTGTCCATCCCAACCTATCATGCCCCCCACGCAAATCGTACGACCTTTGGCAGCAACACCGTTCGAATAGCCGCGAGGTCGAACCCAGCCTGGTGGTTGTAAGAAGTCCATCGTCTTTCCTTTCAAAATAAATTCTTTGCGCTAGCACTAGCGCGCTTACGATACTAAATATATCTGCATTTGTTCACGTAATGCGCTAGGTAAGGCAATCGCCTTGCGCTCTTGTACCTGTGCCATCACCAATACGAGACGAGCTGTGAGTCGTAAATCTTGTTCTTGCCCCAGCATACGAATTTCTACCGTCGCAGATGCGCGCCCTAGTTTGATGACACGTAACTCAGCGATCAATTCATCGCCCATCACGCTGGTTTTTACAAAATCGGTTTCTATATGCACAGTCGGCAATCCTATGCCTTGCACCATATGCATTTCATGAAAACTCATGCCCAGGCCTTGCGCACACCAGTCTTCGACTACGCCATTGATCAATTCAAAATAGCGAGGATAAAACACGATACCCGCCGGATCACAATGCGCAAATCGTATGCTGATCGGTGTGCGAAACACTAAGCTCATAGCTTGGCATCCTTATAGTCTTTCAGCATTTCACGAGCGATGATCAATTGCTGCACTTCGGTCGCGCCTTCGTAAATGCGCAATGCACGAATTTCGCGATACAGTCTTTCCACGGGCACATCACTCCTCACGCCCATGCCACCAAACATTTGTACAGCGGCGTCAATCACCTCTTGCGCACCTTCGGTCGCGACCATCTTCGCCATCGCCGCTTCTTTGGTGACACGCTGCCCTTGATCCCGTTGCCATGCTGCGCGATACACCAGCAATGCAGCACTATCTATCGTAGTCGCCATTTGCGCTAACTTGGCTTGTGTTAATTGAAAATCCGCTAGTGTTTGTCCAAACATTGGACGACTGGTTGCACGCGCCATCGCTTCGTCCAAAGCACGGCGCGCAAAACCTAAAGCGGCAGCGGCAACCGAGGTACGAAATACATCAAGTGTCGCCATCGCCACTTTAAACCCTTGCCCGCCCTCACCTATGCGCTGACTGACTGGCACGCGACATTGATTGAATTTCAAACGTGCTAAAGGATGCGGTGCGATCACGTCTATGCGTTCGGCAATTTCAAAGCCTTCGGTATTCGCGTCAACGATGAACGCTGAAATACCGCGTGCGCCAGCCGCCTCACCCGTGCGCGCAAACACCACATAAAAATCGGCGATGCCACCGTTTGAGATCCAAGTCTTTTCACCTTCCAACACGTAATAATCGCCTTGCACAGCGTGTATCAAGGTAGCGCTACATTGCATCGCGGCGACATCCGAACCCGCGTTCGGTTCGGATAAAGCAAAGGCGGAAATTAATTTGCCTTGCCCGACTTGTTCTAAGTAAGTGACTTTTTGTTGTTCGCTTCCAAATAAGCTAATCGCACCTGTTCCTAATCCCTGCATCGCAAACGCGAAATCGGCTAAACCGGAATAGCGCGCTAAGGTTTCACGCAAGATGCAAATCGCCCGCGTGTCGATCACGTCTTGATTTGCTCCGTAGGCTTTGCCACCGATTGCATGTTTGAGCCAGCCAGCGTCACCTAGTTGTTTGACTAAATCACGGCAAGCTTGATCTACATCGCTGCCATGAGTTTGATGCAAATTCTGGCTCACCCAATTGTCTAATTTTATTTGTAATTGGCGGTGTTCTTCGTTGAAGAAAGGCCAGCTTAGGTATGAAGTGTCTGACATGTGTGTCCTATTATTTGTTTAAGCGAGTGATGACTTCACATCAATTACGCATGCATTCTGTTTCTGTTTTTTAACTCCCTTCTCCCGCAAGCGGGAGAAGGGGCGGGGATGAGGGTACTTCAGCGAGTCGCAAAGTTCATTCAATTCCAGAAATCCATTTTTCAATTCTGAACGCACAACTCACAAATCTGAACTACCCTCACCCCAACCCTCTCCCGCTTGCGGGAGAGGGAGTTTAGGACATATCTCCTAGTACGGCATATTGCGCTCAACGTGTTGGCGGCGCGGGTTACACCCGCCCTACATCTTAAATTCATCATCAACCTACGCAGCGAAATTCAATTCCAGGGATGCAGTACAAGGCGCAAACCGCAGCAATACCTTGGTATTGCGAGGATTTGCACCGCCGTAATGCGCCCTGCAATTGGATTTATCTTTAATTACCCTCAAACTTTGGCTTCTCTTTTTTAACAAACGCATGATAAGCCCGATGGAAATCATTGGTCATCATGCAAATCGCTTGCGCCTTGGCTTCTGCATCGATGGCTTGATCGATACTCATATCCCATTCTTCATGCAGCATTTTTTTGGTCATCGCATGCGCAAAAGTAGGGCCATTCGCGAGATTGCTGGCGTAGGTTTGCGCGGCGCTAATCACTTCATCTGACTCGACTAATTGATTAAAAAATCCCCAGCGCTCGCCCTCTTCGCCAGACATGCTGCGTCCGCTGTATAACAAATCAGAAGCGCGGCCTTGTCCAATAATTCGAGGCAAGATTGCACAGGCTCCCATATCGCAACCGGCGAGTCCGACACGTGTGAATAAGAAAGCTGTTTTACTGCGACTAGTAGCGATCCGAATATCCGATGCCATCGCAATGATTGCACCTGCGCCTGCGCAAATCCCGTCGACAGCGGCAATAATCGGTTGAGGACAAGCTCGCATAGCTTTAACTAAATCGCCCGTCATTTGAGTGAAGCGGAGTAAGCCAGGCATGTCGAGTTGTGTGAGTGGGCCGATGATTTCATGCACATCGCCACCCGAACAAAAATTCTCACCTGCGCCCGTTATCACGATGGCTTTAATATCGTCCGCATAACACATAGCACGAAACAAATCGCGTAACTCGGCATAAGAATCAAAGGTCAGAGGATTCTTGCGCTCGGGTCGATTCAGCGTAATCGTTGCGACTTTATCTTTGACTTGATAGGCAAAATGTGTGGCTTGATAATTTACTAGTGATAAATGATTGCCAGGCAAATCGCTGGTTTTTCCTGTAAGGTAATTCATAGTAATTTTATTCTCTCATTCATGCTCATTGTGTTTGCCAGCATTAAAACTCGCGCTCAAGTCTGATTTCACGCTCGACAACAAACCAATCATTTGGCTTTTTTGCTCTGCATCTAATCCAGAAAATAGCTCAGCAACCCAAGCTTCGTGCACGCTCGCCATGGTTTTAAATGCTTTACATCCAGCTGGCGTGAGTTTCACGCTATAGGCGCGGCGATCTTGTTTATCCGTCACACGCATCACTAGGCCTTCTTGCTCTAACTGATCAGTAATACCCGTGATATTGCCGCCCGTGACCATCATACGTTTGGATAATTCGCCCATGCGCAAACCGTCTGGATGGCGCTCAAGCTGCGCCATCAAATCAAAGCGCGGTAAGGTGATATCAAATTCAGCGCGTAAGCGATTGCGAATTTCGTTTTCTATCATGACTGTGGTCGATAACATCCGCAGCCATAATTTTAAAGACTGATGATGATCTTGGGTTAGGCGGGTTTCCAGATCGATCGTGTCGTTTGCGATTTCGTACTGACGCATCACATCACCTCACCGCCAGCGATCGCAATCGATTGACCGTTTTGCGATGCGCTCGCTGGCGAACACAGCCACAACACGGCATCAGCAACTTCTTCAGGTTGAATCAAACGCCGTTGCGGATTAGCCGCTGCGAGTTCGGCACGCGCTTGTTCTTCGCTGCGACCCGTCTTTGCCATGATATTAGCTATCGCATCGCGCACGATGTCTGTTTCGGTATAGCCCGGACACACCGCGTTCACTGTCACACCTTTTTGTGCCACTTCTAAAGCGAGGGATTTGGTTAAACCAATCACGCCATGTTTTGCGGCGGCATAGGCTGCGACATACGCATACCCCTTCAGCCCTGCCGTACTCGCCACATTCACGATACGTCCCCAAGATTGCGCCAGCATCGCGGGCAAGACTTGTTGTGTACACAAAAAAGTCCCAGTCAAATTGACAGCCAACATCTGCTGCCATTGCGCTTCGCTGGTCTTTAAAAAAGAAGCAGAGCTGGCTTGTCCCGCATTATTGATCAAGATGTCGACCGTGCCAAAGCGCTCGACAGCCTGCGAAAAACCCGCGCTGACAGATGCGCTGTCACTGACATCCATCACTATGGTCTGCATCAAGCCAGCATCGTTTAACCGCTGCTGCGCGGTGTGTAGATTTGATTCTGAACGTCCGGTGATGGTGACTTTGACACCTTGCACTAAGAGTGCCTGCGCAATCGCGTAACCGATCCCGGTCGCACCGCCAGTCACGACGGCGTGTTTTCCAACTAATGCTGGATGAAAGAAGTTCATATCAGCCTTCCAATAATTTTGCTGCAATTTCTTGTGGGCTCATGCCACGACTTGCCGCTGCCACTTGACGCTCGCGTTCGAGATTGCGCTCCAATTGCAATTTGCCGGCGATGTAGGGTTTAGGCCAACTGATGTCGGTAAAACCGAGCTTGGCTGCTTCATGCAAAGTCCACGCAGGATCGGCTAAATGTGGTCTAGCAATCGCACACAGATCGGCACGACCTGCGGCGATAATGCTATTCACGTGATCGGCTTCAAAAATCGCACCAACAGCAATCGTTGCAATCTGTGCTTCATTGCGGATACGATCCGAAAACGGTGTTTGAAACATGCGGCCATATACCGGTTTTTCTTGTTTGCTGACTTGACCCGACGAGCAATCGATCATGTCAGCACCTGCCTTTTTGAACAACTTGGCGATTGCGACAGCATCATCGGGCGTAATACCGCCCTCCACCCAATCGTGCGCGGAAATACGCACGGACATCGGCTTATGCGCTGGCCAAACGGCGCGCATAGCAGCAAATACTTCTAATGGATATCGGCAACGATTTTCCAAACTACCACCGTATTCGTCGCTGCGCTGATTGGTCAGCGGAGAAATGAAACTCGATAGAAAATAACCGTGTGCACAATGCAATTCCAACCAATCGAAACCTGCATCGTTGGCGGCGATGGTCGCTGCGACGAATTCATTCAACACCTGCCTCATTTGCGCTACCGTCGCAGCTTTGGCGACTTGCGACACAGTTGGCAGATATTGTTGCGCAGACGCTGAGATCAATGGCCAATTGCCTGTATCTAAAGGTTGATCGATACCATCCCAAGCGCGTTTTGTAGAACCTTTGGCACCTGCATGTCCGAGTTGTACAGCGATCTTGGCATCACTATTGGCGCGTACAAAATCAACGATGCGTTTCCATGCTTGCGTATGTTCTGGTGTATATAAACCGGGGCAAGCGGGTGTAATTCTGCCTTCTGCCGAGACGCAGGTCATTTCGGCGAATACCAGACCAGCGCCACCCATCGCACGGCTGCCGAGATGCACTAAATGATAATCGCCAGCGACACCATCGACCGCAGAATACTGTGCCATCGGTGACACCACGATGCGATTTTTCAAGACCACATCGCGTACTTTAAATGGTGTGAACATCGGTGGAATCGTTTGCTTAGTTTTAGGCATGTCAATGCCAGCTTTGGCAAAGGCTTGCTCGGCAATCCAAGCCTCAAAACTACGCACATAATTTGCATCGCGCAGGCGCAAATTCTCGTGTGATAAACGCTGACTGCGCGTCAACATCGAGTAGGCAAATTGCGGTGCTTGCATCGCGGTGTATCGCTGCACGTTTTCAAACCACTCCATCGAGTTACGTGCTGCACTTTGTATCTTCAACACTTCTATCGCACGTAGGTCTTGATACGCGTCCATCACCGCTTGCATACCATGCTCTCCATGTTGCGCGAAACAGTTAGCGAGCTCTATCGCGTCTTCCAGTGCCAGCTTGGTTCCCGAGCCGATAGAAAAATGCGCGGTATGTGCAGCGTCACCCATTAAGACCACAGGAACGTCTTTGCCATTAATCTGATTCTGATGCACCCAACGCTGACAAATTATCCGTGGAAATTTGATCCAACTCGCTGAGCCCCGCAAATGGCTGGCATTGCTCATCAAGGCATTGCCATCCAAATACTTGGCGAATAATTTTTCGCAAAATGCGATCGCTTGCGCCTGATCCATTTGATCGAGACCCGCTTTCAACCACACCTCTTCCGGTGTCTCGACGATGAAGGTCGCTGTGTCACCATCGTATTGATAGGCGTGTGCTTGAAACCAGCCATGTTCGGTTTCTTCAAATGCAAAAGTGAAGGCTGAGAATAATTTTTTGGTACCTAGCCAAACAAAACGGCATTTGCGCGTATCAATATCGGGTTGATAGGTCGATTCATAGCGCGTGCGAATTCGACTATTCAATCCATCGCTGGCGATCACCAGATCAGCGTCAAAGGTTTGCGCTAAAGCTTGGTCATCTTGTACGTCGGTTTCAAAGACCAATTCCACACCTAATTGTTCGCAGCGCTCTTGCAGAATATTCAGTAAACGTTTGCGACCAATGCCGCAAAAACCATGTCCACCCGATGTGACGACCTGCCCTTTGAAATGCACATCGATGTCATCCCAGTGATTAAAGGCTTGCAGTATGGTCTTGGCAGTGGGTTCATCTGCTTTCACCAAATTACCCAGAGTCTGATCCGAAAACACCACGCCCCAACCAAAAGTATCGTAAGGACGATTGCGCTCAATCACTACGATACGATGTGCGGAATTTTGCTTCTTCATCAGCAAAGCAAAGTACAAACCAGCGGGACCGCCGCCTATGCAAAGTATGTTCATAATTATTTTGCCGTAGTCGTTTTTAATTTAAAGCGCTGCACTTTACCGGTCTCCGTGCGCGGCAAAGCATCTTTGAATTCTATGCAGCGGGGATATTTATACGGGGCGACATTCGCTTTGACGAATTGTTGAATCTCGCTAACCAAGGCCTCACTGGCCAAAGGATCACTCACCTTACTGGCGTCACGCAAGACCACAAAGGCTTTGACGATTTGCCCACGCTCTTCGTCAGGCAAACCTACCACCGCGCATTCAGCGACCGCGGGATGCTTTAAAATGATTTCTTCGACTTCGGGACCTGCGACGTTGTAACCCGCGGTAATAATCATGTCGTCGGTACGCGCGCGATAATGGAAGTAGCCTTCGGCATCCATTTCATACGCATCACCGGTTAGATTCCATCCATTCAAGACATAATTCTTTTGTCTGTCGTCAGCCAAATAGCGACAACCGGTCGGCCCCTTGACTGCCAATCTGCCTGTCACACCTACGGGCGCTGGATTTCCCTGTTCATCCAGCACACAAGCTTGATAACCAGGCACCGCTTTGCCCGTAGCACCAGAACGCGCATGCTCGCCTGCTGCGGAAATAAAGATATGCAACATCTCAGTAGCGCCTATGCCATCTATCATGATGAGCCCCGTGGCAGCTTGCCAAGCTTCTCGCGTGGCGGCTGGCAAAGTCTCTCCCGCTGACACGGTTTTTTTCATCGACTTTAAAGAAAAATTCGGTACCATCGGTAGCATTTGGCGATAGAAAGTCGGTGCAGTAAAACAGACCGTCGCTTGATATTCATCAATCGCTTTGAGCAGCGTTTCTGGCGTGAGTTTTTCTAATAACACCGCTGTCGCGCCAATCCTCAAAGGAAATAAGAGCAAACCACCGAGACCAAAAGTAAATGCTAGCGGAGGTGTACCAATAAACGTATCGCTGGGCTGCGATTGCAAGATCGAACGCGGGAAGCAATCACAAATCGCCAACACATCGCGATGAAAATGCATAGTTCCTTTCGGCATCCCCGTCGTGCCTGAGGTAAAGCTAATCAGACAAACATCCTCAGCATGCGTATCGACTGCAACAAAGCTCGTCGGTTTGGACTGCATCACTTGGTCGACAGAACCCACTTCCTCAGAATTAAAATATTTGATCTGCTGTAAGACTGGACTTAATTTCTGCGCAGCGTCTAATTCCTCATGCAAAGCTGCCGAACACAGCGCAGCGGAAATTTGCGCCTTATCGATAATCACACTCAACTCTTTCGCACGCAGCAAAGGCATGGTCGGTACTGCGACACAACCGACTTTCCACACCGCCAAAATACAAGCTGCCATCATGGGATTATTTGCACCACGCAATAACACTCGATTGCCTGGTACTAGGCGCATCTCATCCACGATGACATGCGCAATTTGATTCACTGTGGCGCACAACTCGGCATAGGTCCATACCGCACTAGCACTGCGGATTGCAATTTTGTCGGCAAATCCTAGAGCGGCGATATCTTCTAAAAAAGCATTCGCGCAGTTAAGGCGTTCTGGATACTGCAACTCAAGTAAATCAAAGAGCAATTCTGGCCATTGCTCTGGAGGCGGTAAATGTTCAAAAGCAAAAGTATCGACATGCGCAGATTGAAAGAAGTGCTTGGACATCAGTCGGTCTCCATAGGGTAGTTCGCGCATTTCTCTATTTTTATGCTTTTTGTAGGAAAATCGCAGAGGGAATGCATTGCTGAATAATTACTTTAAACCTAAACTATTTAAAGGTAAAGCAATTATTCTGATTTTCTACTCATCTATTGATCATATTCAATAGTCGCTAAACGCCCATTAACCACCTATAACAGAAATCCCAAAGAACAAGGATTTCCTCAATATACAATCTGTAATTGAATCAACAACTTCATAATTATTTGAATACAGAAATGGTATTTTCGACAGTGGAATACACATTCGTTTGCAATTGCAATGCGAATTTGAGCAAAATCCGCTTGAACAAATAATTGGCGTCAGTAGACTTGTTCTTAGTAAGTTTTATCTTATTTTTTACAGAGGGCAAACTCGTTGAAAAACGAGGACGCAAAGCCACCGGCCTAAAGCGCATAGTCGCAATGGTAGCGGGGTTGCCAATGAATCACATCAGCGATCTTCTCTTCGACCGCATACATTCATTGTTCTAGCGTAGCTCTCTCTTAACCTGAGAGATGCATCATGAAGCCATACGACAAGCTTAATAGCAGTAGTAAATCCCAAGTATCCAAATTCGCAAAAAGATCAGACCACAAGCAGGTAATTACTAAAGCCTATCAAGGACAATTCAACCGACTCAGTCCTCGAGCTTTCTCCAGCACCACACCAGCAAGCCTAAGTACTAGTTTAGGCTTAACATTTTGTGTATTGATTGCCTGCCTCACTAGCCTATCTGGTTGTAGTGATGGTAATACGGATTCAAGCAGCAAAACTTTACAAATCCCACCACCTGCCGCGATTGCGACCGCGAATACAGAATTCCACAGCGAATTACCGCCAGAAAATCTCGACACACTTTACGTAAAACCATCCTTTCATTTAGCGCCCGTCGTACTGGACAGTCCAGCCGATATAGATATCGGCAATACTCAAGCATCCGCGCATCATCCAGTGCATCAACAAACCATCAATGCTGCCACCTTACCGTTGGCAGAACGTGCAATCACCATCACTGACATTCAAAAACGCATTCAGGTACAACGAGAAAGCTATATTACCGCAGGCATGACTCCCCCACCTGCGGTAAACGCGGCAGTCGCAACTTATACGCCAGCTCAAGTTCGTGCTGCCTATGGTTTGCCCGCGATTCCAAGCGGCAGTTATACAGCGGCGCAAGCGGCTAGTTTGGGTGCGAAACAAACTATTTATGTCGTTGACGCAATGCATAACCCAAATATCGCCGCAGAACTTAATGCCTTTAATCAAAAATTTGGATTACCTATTTGCACCACTAAAGCGGTCGCAGTGAATAGTCCTCTGCCATTAGCGGCACCGAGTGCAAACGCTTGTGATTTGTCCATAATCTACTCAAATACCGCGGGCGCAATGACAGCAACGGCACCCGCTTACGACGCAGGATGGGCGACTGAAATCGCGCTCGATGTGCAGTGGGCGCATGCTATTGCACCATTAGCGCGTATCGTCGTCATTGAAGCCCCAGATGCGAGCGTCACTAGTCTAAGCAACGCAGTGAAACTCGCGAATAGTATGGGGCCAGGCATAGTATCTATGAGCTTTGGGGCAAACGAAGGCAGTTGGACTAGCACCTACGATGCCGTATTTACGGGAACAGGAATGACTTACTTAGCAGCCACAGGTGATGCTGGCGCAGCCGTTGAATGGCCCTCCGTTTCGTCAAACGTACTGGCAGTCGGTGGTACCTCTTTAACTTATAGTGGTAGCGGTGCTCGTAGCGAGGTTGCGTGGAGCCAAACTGGCGGCGGCGTCAGTGCCTACGTTGCCACACCTAAATACCAAACCAGTAGCGTACCTGGGATGGGGACTGCCGCCCGTCGCACTGTGGCCGACGTCGCTTTTAATGCCGATCCATCAACTGGGCAATTCGTCGCGTCAATTCCTGCGGGAAGCAGCGCAGTAAATTGGGTCAGTGCTGGAGGCACCAGCTTATCAACGCCACAATGGGCTGGCTTGATCGCCATTGCAAATGCCAATCGTTTACTAGCGTCCAAACCCTTGCTCGGCGCTCCCCATGCATTGTTATATGGCCAGATCGCCGCAGTTGCAGGTAATTACAGTAGTGCGTTCTTAGACATAACCACGGGCAGTGATGGTAGCTGCGGCACATGTACGGCGAAAGCTGGATATGATCATCTCACTGGTTTAGGCACACCCAACGTAACGAGCCTGTTAAATTTACTCAGCAATACCAGCGTGGCTCCAGTACCACCTAGTATCAATGCCGCCACAATCAGCGGAGAGACGGGAACACCACTAACCTATACCGTGAGCGCCAGCTCTAGCAATCCATTAAGCTACTCCCTGAGCGGCGCGCCAACTGGTATGACTATTAGTAGTGCGGGAATTTTAAGCTGGAATACTCCTGTCGTTGGCAGCTATTCAGTCACAGTTACAGCAAAAGACAGCATCACAAATCTAAGTGCTCAAGCCTTAATCAGCATCAAAATCACTGCACCGCCACCGCCAGTTATCAGCGCTGCGAGTATTAACGGTGAAGTTGGGAAGGCGCTCAGTTTTACAGTCACAGCCAGTTCAGCGAATCCACTCAGCTACACCTTGAGCGGGGCACCGAGTGGTATGACTATCAATACGACGGGGCAAGTCAACTGGACGACACCAGTATTAGGAAAATATAGCGTAACTATCACCGTCAAAGACAGCAAAACCAGTTTAACAGCGCAAGCCGTCTACACCGTCACCATAGTCAACCCACCAGCACCCGCAGTAGCAGCGGCGACAATCAATAGTGAAATTGGCAAAGCACTTTCTGTTACTGTCACTGTAAGCGCATCTAACCCGCTAACTTATACTCTAACCGGCGCACCCAGCGGCATGTCGATAAATACCAGCGGTGTGATTAGCTGGGCAGCGCCGATATTAGGTAAATATAGCGTGACAGTGACTATAAAAGACACTAAAACAGGACTATCTGGACAAGGTATTTACACCATCAATATCATTAATCCACCAGCACCCACTGTGACTGCTGCAACGATCAATGGCAAAGCTGGTGTCGCACTCAACTTCACACCACAGGTAAGCGCATCTAACCCGCTAGTGTACAGTATGACTGGCGCTCCAACCGGGATGAGTATCGCGAGCAACGGCACAGTCACTTGGACTACGCCAGTAATCGGAACTTACAACGTGGTCATCAGCGCCAAAGATAGTAAAACCGGTCTCAGTGGCCAAGGCACCTATACCGTTGTGATCGCAGCTGTTGGCCCAGTCATCAATGCGCCTGCGATGACCGGTGTCGCTGGCAAGGCACTTAGTGGAAGCATTGTCATTACAGACCCCGGAACTAGCTACATTTCCGTATCAATCTCAGGTGCTCCCCTCGGGATGTCTATGGCGATGAGTGGTATGACCATTACAACGAACTGGCCTTCACCTGTAACAGGAACCTATAGTATGAAAATAGTAGTCACTGATGCAGCTGGCTTAACCGCAACCGCAACCGTACCGATTACCATTACTGCGAAATAACTAGGACTCGAAATAAACTTGTAACAAGAACTTTTTTAAGAATGTAGCGCCGCCCAACTTTTAGGCGGCGCTTTTTTTTGAAAACTTAAAAAGAAATTAAATCCCCAACTACGCTAAAAACTGGCCATTCAATTAGACGCCATGAAATCACCTTTTTTCAAATGGGGAAAACTTAGCAAAACCGCTTCAAATCAATCAGCCATAACAAAATTTAGGGTATATTCAGCACCTATCCCCAAAATTCTACAATTTCACAGATGCGAATCGCTTCTGTAAAAAAAATAATAAATGCGTCTTATCTACTCTTTAGCATGGTCTCTCGCCCTTCCCTTTGTCATCATGCGCCTTTGGCTACGCGGCAAACAAGAACCCGGCTACCGCCAACATATCGCTGAGCGTCTTGGTTGGTATCAGCCCATCAGCACGAAAAAATATCTTTGGGTACACGCCGTCTCCGCTGGCGAAACGCGTGCGGCGGAGCCCATCATCAGGGCACTATTAGCGGCTTATCCTGAACATCATATTGTCTTAACCCATATGACGCCGATAGGTCGCAGTACGGGTCAGATCTTATTTAACAATGTTGCTGATCGTCTGACTCAAGCCTTCGTCCCCTACGATATTAATTGGATGATACGTCGCTTTTTACGTCACTTTTCTCCTACAATTTGTATCTTGATCGAGACCGAAGTGTGGCCAAATTTGATCGCACAATGCAAGTCGGCTGGCGTGCCTATCACTCTAGTCAATGCTCGCCTATCAGAACGTTCGCTAAAAAAAGCCCAACGTTTATCTGGTCTCATGCTACCGGCAGCAAAAGCGATTGATTATGTGGCAGCACAATCAGGCCCCGATGCTGAACGCCTGCGAGTGCTTGGTGTGGCGGACTTATGCGTGACAGGCAATATGAAGTTCGACGTCAGTCCACCACCATTAATGGCAGAACGTGGCGCTAAATTGCGCGCTTATTTTGCGGATCGTCCGGTATTTATTTGCGCCAGCACGCGTGAAGGCGAAGAAGCCTTAATTGTCGATGCTTTCATGCAATTGCAATTACCTCGCGCATTATTAATTATTACGCCCCGTCATCCGCAACGCTTTGATCAAGTCGCTGCTTTATTAAGTCAACATCAACTACGCTTCGTACGCCGCTCCTCATTAGATTTAGATCAAGATGCCTTACCCATCCCCACTGATACTCAAGTATTCCTAGGCGATAGCATGGGCGAAATGTATATGTATTACGCTGCCAGCGATGTCGCATTTGTAGGCGGTAGTTTGGTGCCACTGGGCGGCCATAATCTGATCGAAGCTTTCGCCATGAGTCGGCCAGTGTTAACCGGCCCGCATACATTTAATTTTTCAGAAATTACCGAGCAAGCCATTACCGCCCAGTGCGCGCAACGCGCCAGTGATGCTGCAGATGTTATGCGCCGCGCTCAGACCTTACTCGATGACGTCGCAATACGCAGGGAAATGGGCACACAAGCACACGCCTTCTTCTTGCAACATCAAGGTGCAACTGAGAGAACCATGCGTGCAATTGCGCCTTTTATTCGCTAAAAACTCATTGAAAACTCATTGAAAACTCATCGAAAAAAATCGCTAAGACCCGCTGAACTTCGTCACTTTTTATGAAAGTGTTGACCATGAAATCGTTTTATCAAGCAATTTCCCTGTGCTTTGTTTTCAGCTTTTTCAGCTATAACGCGCTTGCTTTTGCAAGCTGCCCGCCCGCAGGTCAGACACAAGAAAATTGGATGGCACTCAAAGAAAACCAATGGCAAATCGAGAATTCAGAGCAAAGACAACAAAGCGCGCTTAAACTTCTCGATTGTTTAGCCAATCCCGATCCTCAATTACGCGATGAGATTGCATTTGAAGCGCTATCGTTTTGGATGCGCAATGAATTACTGACGATCGATACCGTACAACAAATTCGACACCAGCTTCTGAGCCAAATCTCCGAACCACTGACGCAAAATGATTCAGGATTTCTACAGCCATTTGCAGCATTAGTATTGGCTGAAGTCGCACGCGTCGATAGGCGTAAAGCGTTTATGAACCAGGTGCAAAGGGAAGAAATGGTAAGTAAGGCTGCGCACTATTTACGCAATATTCGTGACTATCGCGGCTATGATGAAAAACAAGGTTGGCGCCACGGTCTCGCACATGCGGCCGACTGGATGATGCAACTATCGCTAAATCCTGCACTCAAGAAGTCTCAACACAATGTCATGCTAGAAGCACTGGCAGCGCAAATTCGGAATGATCAACACTTCTACCATTATGGCGAAGGTGAACGCTTTGTGATGCCGGTATTTTATTTGGGATTACGTTCGGAATTGACTGTCGAAGAATGGGATAACTGGTTTGCCACTTTATTACTAACCTCACTCGACTTGAAAAAAACTACACAAGCAAGTTTGGCACGCAAACATAATTTAAGCGCGTTTCTGTCAGCGCTGTACCTTAACCTACAAGAAAGCAAGCAAACTGGCTTGCAAGAAAAGCTTTTACCCCTAGTCGTGAAGTCTTTAAAAAAACTGAATTAGGCGTGATTAGGCTAAATTGAGCCGAATTAAGCTAAACTAATTTGAACTAAAGAGCGAAATAAGCATCTTAAACAGTCAGCTTTTTGACCCTAAAAAATTTTATTTTGCATTATTCAATTATCAAGAAAAATCATTTGGAGGATCATCCATGAAACGCACTATTAGCTTGAACGCGCTATCCGTCGCGATCGTCGCGGGCTTTGCATGCAGCGCCGCGGCTTACGCAGGCGACGGCAAATTAACTTTAGAAATGCTGTATCACCCAGAATTAAAACAAAATTTTAATGCTGCGCCATTAACACGCTTATCTTGGGACAATCAAAATCGTTTGATCGAATCCAAAGTCAACAAAGGCGCGGCTGAACTTTTCGTAATCAACCCAGCGACTTGGGAAAAAACAGCCTTGCCAGCAGATGGCAATGTTTTGAGCATACTGAAAACTGCCAAAATCGACGAGAAGGAAATCAATAAACTGGCCGATCAATTAAGCGCCCGCATTAAACCAGAAACGAAGAGTTATATCTTCACCTACAAAAACGACATTTGGTTATTAGATTTAAACGCAGGAAAAGCGCGAGCATTGACCAACACGCCGAATGAAAAAGAAGATGAAGCACTGTTGTCACCAGATGCTAAAACCGTTGCCTATTTAAAAGGTAACGACATGTACGCCACCGATGTAGCGACGGCCAAAGAAAAACGCTTAACCACAGGTGGTAGCGAGACCATTTTCAATGGCCGCTTGGATTGGGTCTATCAAGAAGAGGTCTATGGCCGTGGCGACTTCCGTGCGTTCCGTTGGGCGCCTGATTCTAAAAAATTGGCCTTCTTAAGTTTTGATGAAACTAAAGTACCGGTGTACACCTTGAGCGGCGAACATAGTCAACCTGTCAAAACGGATCGTACCCGCTACCCCAAAGCAGGTGATGCCAACCCTATCACTAAACTCGGTGTGGTTGACTTGAATGGTAAAGTGAGCTGGACCCAAGATCCCTACGCTGGCAAAGAAACCTTGATCGTTCAAGTTGATTGGACACCAGATGGCCGACTCATGGCGGCATGGCAAGACCGTGTACAAACTTGGTTAGACCTTCGCATCTACGATGCCAAATTGAATAGTAAAGCCGTAGTGAAAGAAACCAGCCCCGCTTGGACTGAGCGCCTGCCTTTGCCACACTTCTTAAAAGATGGTGGCTTCATTTGGCAATCTAGCCGCACTGGTCATCACCATTTATATCACTACGACAAGAACTTTCAATTAGTTAAAGCCGTCACCCAAGGCGATTGGGATGTTCGTGCCGTTCATGGAGTGGACGAAGCCAATTCACGCGTCTTGTTTGCAGCCAATGAGCGCAATCCTATCGGTAATGATGAATACAGTGTCAATCTCGATGGCAGTAATTTCAAACGCCTGACTGAAGAAAAAGGCACGCACATGGTGCGTTGGAATAAGACTTTCACCCATTATATTGACAGCTGGAGCAGCATGACCCAGACACCAAAACAAGCTTTATTCACCGATGCTGGTGTACAAGTGAAATTGGTGGATGATGCGGGTGTACCAGCCAAAGTAAAAGAGCTGCAATTGGCAACCATGAAGCATCAGCAAATCAAATCACGCAATGGCTTCTTAATGGAAAGCGTTTTGTTCTTGCCACCTAATTTTGACGCGACTAAAAAATACCCTGTCTATCAACATCTGTATGCAGGTCCTATGGCACCTCAAGTACGTGATATGTGGAATGCGAATTTGTATTACCACTTCCTAGCGCAACAAGGTTATGTCGTTTGGGTCATGGATAATCAAAGTGCGAGTAACAAAGGCGTTTCTAGTGCTTGGCCAATTCATAAAAAACTCGGTCAATTGGAACTGCAAGATCAGTTAGATGGTTTAGAGTGGTTGCGTCAACAAGGCTTTGCCGACATGGACAGAATCGCTTTAAATGGTTGGAGCTATGGCGGCTACTTCACTTCTTATGCGATGACACATAGCAAAGCATGGAAAGTCGGCTTCGTCGGCGCACCAGTAACTGACTGGCGTTTCTATGACAGTATCTACACAGAACGCTATATGGGCTTACCGCAAGAAAATGCAGATGGCTACGATAAAGGTTCTAGCTTGAAAGCGGCTAAAGATTTAAGCGGCAAAATCATGATCATGCACGGCACCATGGATGACAATGTTCACCCACAAAACACTGTGATGTTCATCGATGCATTGGCTAAAGGTAACAAAGACTACAGCTTACAACTCTACCCAGGTCAAGGCCATGGCGTAGCAGATCCATGGCAAAACTGGTCTATGCAAAAAGCCAAATGGAAGTTCTTACAAGAGAACTTGTAAGATCTAACTAAAAACCAAGGTAGCAAGAGAAAATGCCAGCAGCCAAAACACTGCTGGCATTTTCGTTTTTGTTACAATGAGATCTCTGCACAATACGAAAGATGCATTCTCAATTTTCACCGCAAATTGACTACTATGAAAATCGCTCTCAAACATCTCACTATCTGTATTTCATTGTTTATCTCTTCGTTTATCTCATTGGTTATCTCATCGTTTATCTCACTAACGCTTAGCGCACCCAGTTTCGCCTATGTCATAGAGGATTGCACCTTAAACGGTAAATCGGTCAGCATGTACAACGGTGCAACAACCGCGGGTAAAACGGGAATCATTATCTGCAAAGATAGAGAAAATGGGCAGATGACTAGTCAACGTGAAATTAAAGCCGGAAAAATTTACGGCTTATATCGCCATTACCAAAATGGTGTATTGACGCTCGAATATACTGACACAGAGAACGGCCAGAGAAATGGCGTCACACGCAAATACGCGCCAAACAAACAATTGATCCAAGAAGAGACAGAAGTCATGGGCAAACGGCAAGGCTTACAACGCGAATGGTTTCCCGATGGCACACTCAAAAAAGTTGAATGGATAGCCGACGATAGGCCTCCCGCTTCGGTGCACTACACACAAAAATCCGCACTCAATAGCCTAAGTTGCAGCAACAAAGCCCTACTTGCACCGCATGTAGACGACGCCACATTATGCGGCTTTAAAAGCAAGGCGGTCACCCATACTTATTACAATGAAGAAGGCCAAAAACGCGCTACCGAAACCATACTCGCAGGCGTCATTCAACAAGCGATTAGCTTCGACACCAGCACCGGAAAAATCAGAAACACGATGGAGTTAAAAGCCAATCAAATGACGGAAACTGGCTTTTTTGAAAATGGCAATAAACAATATGAAAACGTGATCAATACTGCGGAAAAAAATCGAGCCTTCGTTCGTAAAAGCGTGTTTTACGAAAATGGCAGCAAAAAGCAAGAACAAATATTTGACATGCTCGATATTGAGGGAAAACGTAGAAATTTCATGAGCTCTGAAACACAGTTTTTCCAAAATGGACAAATGCGGCAACAACAAGTATTTACCCTAGAGAATGGAAATTACTTCAAAGAAGTGAAGTCATTCAACGATAAAGGTAGCCTGAGCTCACAAGCTAAATATCAACAACTCGGCAGCTACAATAACCGCCCGGTCGGTATACACAAAATTTTCTTCGAGGATGGAAAAATCAGCCATGAAGATCACTACGATAAGAATGGCAAATTATTTCGACAAAAACGCTGGGACGAGAATGCTACGCTCCTGAGTGACGATGAGGTTTTTGAAGATGGCTCACGTAAGGCTTTTAGTAAATAAGCACGCACATCAATAGATATTCTCCTATCCAATTGACGCAGCAGCCAACTAGCCTGCTGCATTCACTCACACCTGACGCTAGCGAGTTCATCGCTAGCGCCTCAGCTCTACGCAAGTCAAAGTCCATAGCTCCATAGCGACTGCTCATACCACGGATTTGACATTTGGTCGGAATCAAGAAGTTTAAAACACGGCTTAGGTTTAAAGTCTACTCCATAGCATTATTCCCACCTTAGCCTGCGCAATAAATCATTCGCTAGGCGAGGTCATTTAAACTACCACATCAAATTCTTATGACCACGACTCACATCGCTCAGCCCATGAATACCTCGCTATTACAGCGCTTCATACAATTTCCCGTAACACGTGTGGTGATGGGCATAGTCTCTTTTCTTTTACCGTTTCTGCTAATACAAGCAGCGGCCAGCAAA
Organism: Affinundibacterium danionis; assembly: GCF_042432465.1. Lineage (NCBI taxonomy): Bacteria > Pseudomonadati > Pseudomonadota > Betaproteobacteria > Burkholderiales > Oxalobacteraceae > Affinundibacterium > Affinundibacterium danionis. Next base: position 32,622 of record NZ_JBHLXJ010000018.1, read on the forward strand.
TTCACCGATGACAAATTACTGGTTAAAGTAGGCCAATTAATAGGTGCCTGCGTCGCTTATGCTTGTTACCATTGGTATGCACTTAAGGTAGAAAAGCGTAAGACTCCTGAACTCGCTTTGTCAGGATTTTTAGGTGAATTTAGTCTAGGTTTTGCTGTAGGCGGTATCTTGGTCTGCATGACTGTCGCTACCATCGCCTTTTTGGGCGGCTTCCAAATTGTGGGCACCTCGCCATGGAGTGTGATCTTAATCCCACTATTCACCCATCTTACCGTGGGCTTAATCGAGGAAATGATGCTCCGTGGTGTGTTCTTCCGAGTGGTACAACAGTCCTTGGGTAGCTGGCTGGCGCTATTGGCATCCGCCGTCCTATTTGGTGCCATGCATCTGGTGAATGACAATATCAGCGCACTGGGATTTGCGAATATCACCGCTGCCGGATTGTTATTAGCGGCAGCGTTTATGGTCACAGGTCGTCTTTGGCTATGCGTCTCTATGCACGCGGCTTGGAATTTCTTTCAAGACGGCATTTTCTCCGCCGCGGTCTCTGGTCACGAAGCTCGTCACGGTTTATTCATAAGTAAAATATCGGGACCAGATTGGCTAACAGGCGGCGCTTTCGGCATCGAAGGTTCAGCCATCGCTTTCGGGATTATCGTGACAGCGACGATCAGTTTATTAATGATTGCGAAGCAGCGAGGTCGTATCGTATTGCCTTATTGGAAGCGCGCAGCGTGATCGACTGATTTGCAGTAGGCTGGGCTGAAAAGCCCAGCTTGCGTCAGTTCAATGTAAAGCAATAATTTACTAACTGAGCGATGTTGGGCTTCGCAGGTTCTGCACCAACCCACGTCAACGCCGAAAAATCACTGTGGTCTGGACTTATGAAACACCAAAGGACTGGTGACCGTGGTCGGTGGTGCTGATCTGAGAATATGAGGTTTCATACTTCCCATCACGTGCATTTCGCATGGTTTGCAATCAAAACGTAAAGTAAATTTTTCGTCGCCATTCACCAGCGTCATCGGTTCGGCTTTAACTTGACCTTGCACACCCGTCACACCTTTTGCCTGTTTCGGACACAGATTAAACGAAAAGCGTAGGCAATGTTTGGTGATCATCAGCGGTACTTCACCCGCTTCTTCATGCGATTCATACGCCGCTGCGATCAGCTGCACGCCATGCTTTTTATAAAAGGCACTGGCTTTGTGGTTGTACACATTGGCCAGATAAGTCAGCGTGGTTTCTGGATAAGGCACCAAAGGTTCCTGCGCCGCTTCACGCAAGGGACGCTTCCAATTTTGCACCCGTGCTTGTTCATGTTTGGCGACCGCGTCACGGCGTAAGGCATTGATGACAGATGATGGGAGAAACCAAGGCTGGCTCAAATTCAAGTCTATCTGCTCGGCATAAAACATGGTGTTACCGAGCTTGCTCAGATTTTCACGCAAACCCGCTTCGGCTTTGTCAGCTTGTTGCGCAGGCTCTAAACTGAGCTGTATTGAGGTACTGGTGTTGACACCATCCGCATCAGATAAATTCAATACTAAACCATGGTCAGTCTCGGATAAATTCATCCACAGACCCAACTTGCGATCCGAGGATTTTTTGGTCAACGCCATCTCCCATTGTTGATCGCGATTACGATGCACCGACATACCGACTTTGAGGCTGGCGAATTCCGCCATTTTCTCATTGGGGTAGACGCGCCAAATCGTACCATTATCATTAGTCGATTTTTTCTCTACCGTGTTCGCGTGCACACCGACCACTTCACGCTTATGCATGTAATTGAGCCCATCGCCATTCGCTAGATCGTCATTGGTTTCTAACTCAAACCAATCAGGTCCTAATCGAGTCACGTAGCCTATATGCAAACCAACAAATTTAGGGGAATCGAACGCACCGATATTATCCAAACGGCCGTTGGCAAAATACGCTGTGTGACCGCGATGAAAGGTCTTATCCACATTCGGTGTGAAGGCAATCTGCGTATGCCCACTGGAGGCACGATAATACTCAGGACGACGTTCTAAAATTTCATCCAATAGCAAACGATAATGCGCTGTGATATTTTTCACATAGCCCATATCTTTGTAGCGACCTTCAATTTTTAAGGATTGAATACCTGCATCCAATAAGGCTTCCAGATTCGCGCTTTGATCATTGTCTTTCATCGACAGCAAATGCTTGTCGTAAGCAACGACGCGGCCTTCGCCATCCGTCAAGGTATAAGGCAAACGACAGGCTTGTGAGCAATCGCCGCGATTCGCACTACGACCATCTTTGGCGTGTGAGATATAGCATTGACCGGAAAACGCCACGCATAAAGCACCATGCACAAAGTATTCCAAAGGTGTCGTAGTTTGCGCTTTGATGGCTTTAATTTGTTCTAAAGTCAACTCACGCGCCAATACCAATTGAGAAAAACCGGAAGCCCCTAAAAAGTGCGCTTTGGCTGGCGTTCGAATATCGCATTGGGTGCTGGCATGAATTTGAATCGGTGGAATGTCTAGTTCCATCACCCCCATATCTTGCACGATTAATGCATCAACCCCAGCGTCATAAAATTGATGTATCAGTTTTTGCGCTGGCTCTAATTCGCTATCATGCAAAATGGTATTGAGCGTAACGAAAATTCTAGCGTGATAACGATGGGCAAATTCAACTAATTTGGCGATCTCGCTGATTTCATTGCTGGCATTATGCCGCGCACCGAATGAGGGGCCACCGATATACACCGCATCGGCACCATGCAAAATGGCCTCACGCCCTATCTCGACTGTTTTGGCAGGCGATAACAATTCAATTTCATTGGTACGTAAAGTCATAATGGGTGCTAATTCGTGCGGGCAAAAGAAGGGGCAGATTATAACGAAAAGCCTTGTTTTATGTAGGACATGCACTAATTCATGACAAAACAAGCGCTAAAAATATTCAAAATTGCAATTTTTTATAGTCTACTGCAATTCCTGCTTTCTTAGCCATTGCTGAGCTTGCGCCATGGTTTGCTCCAAAATCAACTTCACTTCACTAAACAGTGCATCGGCTAGTTCTTGGTTATTCTGTTTAATCGCATTTTCTAAAGTACGAGAAATTTCGATAAATTCCACCGCGCCCAAGGTGCCGAGGGAGCCACGCATCGTATGCAGAATACGGGCAGCTTCCTCGTTCTGCTGTTTTTTCCAAGCGTCCATGGCTTCATCGTATTGAGCGGGAGTTTTATTGATCATATTCACAATCAAGCCAACAAATGTGCTGCGATAAGTTGGGTTGCCCTCACAAAACGCCATGAATCGATCTGGGTCAAAATAGAGAATCTCACCACTTGCTGAAACAGACTTTTCCGCAACACTAAAAGGCGCCTCTGCATCCATCTCGGCAGCCGGTCTTGTCTGATCGAGCTCGGCTCGTTTCCCGCCCGTTTCCACATGTTCATAGTAAGTCTGTAACACGCGTTCTAGCTCTAAGATTTCGATTGGCTTGCTCACATAATCATCCATTCCTGCTTTCAAGCACATATCTTTATCACCATGCATGGCCGCCGCGGTCATCGCAACAATATAGGGTTGCTGTACGTTCGATCGTCGCAAAATCTTTGTGCTTTCCAAACCATCCATAGTTGGCATATGGACGTCCATCCAAATTAAATCAAAAGCGCACTGGGCTGCGTCGGCTGCAAGTATTTGATCAAGGGCATCACGGCCGTCATTTGCGGTATCGGCATCATAACCAAAATACTGTAACAACATACAGGCTACTTTTCGATTAGTAGGATTATCATCCACCACCAACATTCGCAAAGGGTATTGGTCAGCATATTGTGTGCCGCTCAGAGAAATTTTATTCTCTTGACTCGACCCGACAAGGTCAGTCAACTTCTTATACGGTATATTCTTAGCCTGCAGGACACTCAAAAGCGCATCAATCAAAAGACATTCTTTCAAAGGCTTATAGAGATGCACTTGACAATAATGATCGACATCCTGCTCCCGACTATCAGTCACGTTACTCATAAGTATCACAGGAAGATCTGGACGTGCTACAGCAAGCTCTTTCGCAACTTGGATGCCATTGTGTACTGGCATATCAAAATCAATCAGAGCACAATCAAACAACTTGTCCTGGCCGAGTAACTCCTGCAACGCCTGCCAGTTTGACACTGCGGTGCTAGACATACCATAACGCGCCAATCGCTTCTGTAACAGTAGGAGGCTAGTTGCATTATCATCCATCAACAACACATGTTTGTCTTGCAAGAACCGTGATGGCGACAAAATTGTCGAGTCAATTCGACTCGCATTCGATGACTGATGTTGTGCACCATGATTAAACAAAGATGCAACAGGTACCGCTGGATGGGCTTTTACTCGAACAATAAAGCGACTACCTCGTCCTAATTCACTCTCGACCCGAATTGATCCATGCATCAATTCGGCCAGCCGTCGGGTAATCGCTAAGCCCAAACCAGTGCCGCCATATTTACGCGTGGTCGCTGCATCAATCTGTGAAAACGCAGCGAACAACATATCAATACTTTCGGCTGGAATACCGATTCCCGTATCACTGACAATGATCGTTAATAGTTCAGGGCGCAAAGGATTCTCTTGCTGAACATGCACCTTGACTTCACCGGTATCGGTAAACTTCACTGCATTGCTGAGAAGATTCAACACAATCTGGCGCAAACGTGTCACATCTCCCATCACCATGTCTGGGACTGAGGGATCAATTTCATACAAGAGCTCGACATTTTTACGATTCGCGACAGCCGCGACTAAAGCCAGACTTTCTTCTATCAATAGTTGCACTGACAGCGGCGCCCGCTCCAATGCCAATTTACCTGATTCGATTTTCGAAAAATCCAAAATGTCATTGATAATCGTTAGCAAGGCGTCGCCAGAGGATCTAATCGTCGTCACATAGTCACGCTGTTCCGGATCTAGTGTAGTTCCCGCCAACAAATCGGCCATACCAATCACGCCATTCATAGGCGTGCGTATTTCGTGACTCATGGTCGCGAGGAAGGCGGCCTTCGCATTAACTGCTTGCAGTGCTTGCTCCGTTTGATAGGCCAAATCTTGAGTGCGCGCTAGAACGCGCTCTTCTAGCTCGGCATTTTGCGCCATCAAGGCATCACGCGAGGTTCGTAGAGCATCAGCTGTATGTTCCAGCTCATCACTAATCTGACGAAACTCAGCAAAGCGAGTAAAGATCGGGCTGTGCTCTAAATCACCATGCCCTAATTTCACCGCCGCTCTAGCGATCGCTGCAATGATGTGATTTAAGCGTAACGCAAACCAAATGCCAAAAGCCGAAGCCAACAAGGCAAACACGGTCGCCAACACCACAGTACGCTGACTTTTCTCCTTAATGACATAACTAAAATCGTCTGCGGGAACCGCAATAACTAAGCGCCAATCCGGAAAATTTTCTCCACGCGCCAACTTATTTAATGTTGGATAGGTCGAACTTTGCTCATCTTCAGGCGAATAATTGAGTGAGGACGCATGCGCTAGTATAGTTTGCCCCTCCAGCTCAAATTGAAAATTCTCACAGCGTCCCGACGCCAAGCAAGCTACGCTTACGTTATGCGTAGCGGCCGAATTTTCATTCGGGCGAGAAACCTGATGTGCATCAAATTTCATCCCTTGTGGAAAATTCGCCATAGCTGCTCGTACCATCCCTGATCTCGACTCGTTTGCGGAAATCAGAGGCACACCAGCTGCGCCAATTAATTCTTTAGGATTGGATGTCGCCACCAGCTTGCCGTTGCGGTCAATAATAAATGCGATTGCATGAGGACTGATTTGCAAGCTTTGTAAAAGATCCCCCAACAATTTGAATGACACCTCCAGCGCCAATACGCCGATTAACTCACGTTTCGCATTGCGCACAGCAACAGAGTGAGCAATCTGCAATTGGCTACGAGAGAACGAGGGGTACACATCGGTCCAAGAACGCCTGTCGGTAGAAGTACCAGTTTGATCAGCGGCATTAATAGCAGCTTTATACCAAGGACGGCTGTTCGGCAAATAATCGGTTTTATCCGACCCGATCATCATGCGCCTATCTAAAGAAAAAGCACTGCGATAATGCCGACGTTTCGCCTCACCCGGTGTTTGCACCAACACTTCAGGCAATGCGTCTTCATCATATAAATTGATGGCACGATAAGCACCGTCAAACGACGAATAAGCAATGAACTTCACTAGCCTAGTGCTGCGCATGGCGCCCCAAGCGACTTCCTCAAAACGATCAGGGCTAACAAAATGGCGCGGATCAGGCTCTCCGCCCACCGCATCACCGTAGCTAGAAAAATAATTCATCAAACGACTACTTTCAGCCAGATCAGCATGGGCTGCTTCGCTGGCACGCAAACTTGCTTGCACCATCACGCTATTGGCAGCATCGGTGGCAGACTGTTGTGCCGTTCTATAAGCAAACCAAGTAATTAACAAGGCAGGCAAAAGCACCAATAAGCCAATGGCGAATGGTAAAAATAATTTAAGATGAATATGCTTCACACCAAGATACATGTCCAAAATTAAAAGCCACTACAGCGCTAATAGAAAAATTCTCGCAGGAAATGAATCGAGTATCGTAGTCAGAAATGTAAGTGTCAATCCCTTTCTAAGTCGTGAACAGGATTTACCAGTTTGCTTGGGAATTATTAAATAAAATTGTCTTTTTTTACGACAATTGGGAATTGAGGAGATGAAGATGAGCACTAAAAAAGTACAAAAAAAGCCACAAAAAAAAGAGTCGGACTAAGCCGACTCTTTTGCCACTAAAATAACTACTAAACTAGCTTTAAAAATAAATATTTATTGCTTGCGACCGTTGAAAGTTCCCTGCCCTGCTTGATTGCCTTCCCACTGCCACATACCAACCACCGCGCCAGATTGTAAATCAACAGTTCCCATAAATTTAGCGCCGCCTGCTTTACCCGAGCCAGCCAGCATCAATTCGCCATCAGGGCTAACGGTTCCTGACACGTTGAAATTGAAATTATGTTTGGTCGATTTACCCATGCCAGTGACATTGCCGTTTTTATTAATCATGACATTAACGGTACCTTCATCATCACCTACAAATTTAACCGCATACACACCGACTAAACCACCTGCACTTGCCGGCGCTGAAGACGCAGTCTGTGCGGGAGCTGGTGCGGCATTGTATTGTTGGGCTGCGACTTGGGATGGCGGTGTTGCCTGTATAGAATTCGCCGCGTTATTTTTGGATGCTTGTGAGGTCGATTGAATTAATTGATCTTTGTTACGTACATTTTGAACAATCTTATTGTAGTTATCGAGCAAACTAGCCGCGATTAATTTACCTTCAGGAGTTTTGCTATAACCACCAGCGCTGGCCCAGCCAAAACCGCCCCAGCCCCAACCACCTAAACTGAAATCCATCTTGCTCGCTTGACCTTCAGCACTCGCCACTTGTATACCGGAACGAACGTCCGCTAATAATAAAGTAGTCTCTGCTTCTTTAAACTTAACGCCACCAGCAAGGCCGCCCAGCGCGCCCCAACCACCACCAAAGCGTCCTAACAAACCGCCAACGGCGCCACCCACGCCACCTGTATCACTCGCAAATTGCACTGAAGGTGTCATCACAAAATCAGCCGCCTGCAATTGCCCGCCACCGACATTAGAACCTTGCTGCAATTGTCCAGCCGATGCTAATTCACGTTCTTGGCGGATATTTTGCATGGCGACGCCACGCTCAACCACTGTAAAACATCCGGATTCTTCGACGATCATGCGCAGCATGGTTGACGGGGAACCGAGTTTATATTGAGATAAGGACGCCAACATATGGCTTTGCGGCTCTACCACAGCCAAAGTGCCAAAGTTTTTAGCACATTTTTCAATCGCACCCTTTTGTATACTCTGGGCAGCGGCTGTATTTGCTAGCAAAACACTGAGTAATAAAGTTGAGGCGGTCAATAAAGGCGAACGAAAAGTCATACAAGCTTCCTTATATTTATAAATGACGCATCTTACGTATCGGTAAATCACCATCGCTGCCTCTAAAAAAAACTAGGAAAGATGTGTGCGTCGATGCTAAAAAAAGGAAGCGAGTATAACTTAAACTTTAGCCAATATTGCTAATTTACCGATAAGAGGCGGAAAAACCGCGATGGCTGCAGGTATATCACCCTGCATCCATTCGCGGTTTCTCGTAGGAAAACAAAGCCAAGAATGTTGTATTTGGTTTTGCTTATTTGTCTATTTGGCTTATTTCGCTTATTTTGCTTTAGCGCGCGCCTTAGCTCGTGCCGCCGCATCTGCTGCCCACACCTCAAGATGTGGCTCATGTTTTAATACTCGTGCGCCCGGATCTATGGTGTAAGTTGCATTCGGCGGCAAACTCACTTGACCCACACCATGTGTCATCGGCACTTGAACCAGCTTGTCATTAACTCTGACTTGCAAAGGCAAAGGGAACTCACTATCGTCAGGTAGTTTCCATTTCAAAGATAAGAGGTTTCCTTCCTTCTTCGCTATTACCTCAGGCAAACGAGCATGGGTCAAATAGCCTTTAAAGAACCAGTTCCAATCTTTCTTAGTGACTTGATTAACGATCTGGATGAACTCTTTGCTGGAGCTATAACGCGGTTCAAAATTCCCTGGTTTGGGATCATTGCGTCCGTAAACCAGCAAACGAACCGCTTTGAAAAACGCCTCGTCACCGATTAAGCCGCGCAAGGTATGCAATAAATTCGAGCCTTTGTAGTACACATCATTGCCAGGTCCATTCGATACGTCATGCTCACTCATAGAATGCCCAGTAACCATAGGAAACTTATTGACGATACGAATTCTCTGTTCGTGCAAAGCAACCTGATAATCACGCTCACCGCGCAAATATTGCAAATACAAAGGCTGCATATAAGAACCAAATCCTTCATGCAACCAGAAATCATCCCAATTTTCATTGGTTAATTGATTGCCAAACCATTCGTGTGCAAACTCATGCTGTAAAAGCCAATCATAGCCGTGAGCTGATTTCACATAATCATTGCCATAGGCGTTAATAGTTTGATGTTCCATTCCTAAATGCGGTGTTTCGACCACGCCCATCTTTTCATCGCCAAAGGGATAAGGACCGAATTTACTCTCAAAGAAATCGAGCATAGGCGCAAATTCCGCCATCAAGCCTTGTGCTTTTTCTTTATTCGCTGGCAAGTACCACATGCGTAAAGGGATGCGATTTCCGAAGCGACTTTGGTATTCACTCTCCAGCAACTCATAAGGTCCTACGTTGATCGAGATACCGTAAGTGCTAGGATTTTTAGTTTTCCAGTGATAAGTGCGCCAGCCATCTTTTTCATCCATACCTTGCGCTACGCCATTGCCTGCTACGACCAAGGGTGCTGGTACGGTAATATGCACCGTCATTAACTTTGGTTTGCCCATAGGATGATCGATACAAGGCCAGAACAAGTCGCAGCCTTCGCCTTGCACTGCAGAAGCAATCCATGGTTCTCCCGTGGGTGTCTTAGTCCAGACAAAACCGCCATCCCACGGCGCGCGTTTAGCAATACGAGGAATACCTTGGTAACGAATACCCACCTCAACACGTTCGCGCTTCTGCAAGGCTTTGGGCAAAGTCAGCAACAAACGTCCCTCAGCATTGCTGATAGCCTCCGATGCTAAAGCCACGCCATTAATACTGACCGCCTCGACGGGCAAATTTTTATCTAGTTCTAAGGCGATACGCTTTAACTCTGATTTAGCCGAAAAGACCAAGACGGCAGTACCCTGAATACTGCGTGCCTCAGGATTTAATTTCAAACTCAAATCCGCTTTTTCAAACACCATCGCCATTTGTTCCGCACTGCGCTCAGTACCGGAGCTCATGGTAAAGGCCGTCGGTTGTGACGAAGCGGGTAAAGAATCTTGTGCCTGTGCTGCGTCAACATTCACAACAAACAGTGTCGAACACAATAATGCGAGAGTAGTTAGTTTCATATATAAAGTAAGTTGGGGATTAAGAATGCTGAAATGCTCAAAGCAGTGGAATTTTATCGGATAAAACATGCATAGATATATTTAGAACCTAATCGTAAGCGGAAAGTTCAATAAGCTTGGCGAGAATTTCAACTGACATGGCATACTAGCAAATCATTATTTATCGTTTTCTGATCAAAGGCTCATGTCATGTGCTTGTCCCGTCGTTTTCTTTTTGCCCTATTGAGTTCTTGCTTTGCATTACCACTGTTCGCCCAAGAAACCTTACCCGCCAACGTAGAGAGTCTCTTAAAGAAAGCCAATTTGCCTAAGTCCGCGCTGAGCCTGGTCATCACACCAAGTCGGCAGAACGGATACGTTTTTAACTTACAAGGCGACAAAGCAGTCAGTCCAGCCTCGACTATGAAACTGGTGAGCAGTTTTATCGCTTTGGACGAACTAGGCCCCAATTTTCGCTGGAAAACCCAGATTTATGCGGACATGCCCCTCACCGGCATCAAACACGGCACATACACGGGCAAACTCTACTTAAAAGGTGGCGGCGATCCCAATCTCACTTGGGACAAATTAAGTCTGCTACTTCGTAATTTGCGTCAACAAGGAGTGCGCGATCTGCAAGGCGACATTGTGCTTGACCGCAATTATTTTCAACCGACGCGCCCCGAGCTGAATGTCACACCTTTCGACGAAAATCCGGATGCCTACTACAACGTCATTCCTGATGCACTGCTCATCCACAGCAATATCAGCGCCATTGCCATTAATTCTGATAGCAACACCATAGAAAGCAAATTACTCACGCCTATGGATAGGGTGAGTATCAAAAATCAGATGACACGTAATAACGCGCCGTGCAACGAATGGAAAAATACTTGGGTAGCGCCGCAAACTAGCATCAATCCTCAAGCTCAAATCGAAATTAGCTTAAGCGGTGCTTTTCCCAAAAACTGTCAAACCACGGTGTATCTCAATCTCGTCGAGCGCAATGCTTACATTGGCAGTGTGATACGCGCGCTATGGGCAGAACTAGGTGGTAGTTGGCAAGGACAAATCCAGGATGGAGGCACGCCGGCTAACGCGGTACTCATCGCGCAAAGAGAATCCGAGACACTGGCCGACACGCTGCGCATCATCAATAAGTTTTCTGACAATGCGATGTCACGCATATTATTTCTAACTTTGGGAGCGGAGTCTCCTGTAGGCAAAAATTTTGCAGATTCCAGCCAAACTGCCAACGCGGTGATCCGCGCTTGGTTAGCCAAAAATGGCATCAGCGATACTGGTCTGCAAATAGAAAATGGCTCGGGCTTATCGCGCACCGATAAGATCAGCGCCAATCAATTGTCAAGTATTTTAAGAGTTGCCGCCAATAGTAATTGGTATCCAGAATTCGCTAGCAGCTTACCCATCGTAGGCATTGATGGCAGCATGCGTAATCGTCTCAAGTCCAGCGCTGCCGAAGCGCGTGCGCGAATTAAAACGGGTACCTTAAAAAATGTCGTTGCCGTCGCTGGCTATGTTCGGGATCAGCAACAAAATGATTGGATCGTAGTGGGTATTATCAATAGCGATGAAGCTGGTATCAGCCGCGCTCGTCCAGTGTTAGATGAGGTCATCAATTGGGTGGCGAATGATAGGCCTTGACATTAGTATAATTTAGCTCAAGCTCATCTTCTAGATCTAGCCTCTCACCGTCCATGCCCAGCATTTTGCGTTCTGTCTCATCGCGATTGATACGAGGATGATGGATTGGGTAAAGTCAGGGTTATGCGGTTTTAGGCCGAAGTATCAACTGGCAGATATCAACTGACAGAGATTAATTGAGAGGAATTTCACCATGATAGGCTTTTTACTCTGGATTATTTTATTCTTATTGTGCTGGCCACTGGCCTTACTTGCGATCGTATTTTATCCCTTGGTATGGCTATTACTTTTGCCGTTCCGAATACTCGGTGTCGCAGTCGATGGCGTATTTGAATTATTGCGTGCGGTGGTCTTATTGCCGGCACGAATTTTGGGTGGTAAGCCACGTTAAACGTGGCTACAAAAAACCTAGGCTTGATAACTTTAGATAGATCAATGGTTATGATTAAACATATCTTGCAACTCTTCACACCAATCTTCAGCGTCATGCAAACCTATGCCTAGATACTGACAAACACGTTCCCGCGCCTTGAACCATTCAGCGGAACTCTCTTGCCCCTCATATTTTTGAATCGCGTATTCGGCCAAGGTAGACAAGGCGATCAAGCCACGCACACTATCTTCGGTCGCAGTATCTTCTAAAGTGCTGTAATCATGATGCAATAAAATCGCGGTCGAGACTTGCTCCGGCAAACCCCAAGTGCGCGCCATTAAAGAACCGATAGACGCATGATTTGTAATGTGGTGATTGTCTTCAATTTGGGTTAAAGGCAAATCAAATTCATTATTCGCTTTTTTCCAAGTTTCGGCGTAATCAGGAAAACGCTCCATCAAAATCGGCACACCGATATCGCAAAACAAACCAAAAGTGTGTGCTACATCAGACGAACAAACCGGGAAACGTTTAACCATGGCACTTAGAGCCTGTGCGCGTTTAGTCGAAAAATCCCAAAATTTACCCAATGACAACGCACTAGCATTAATAGATTGGCGCGCAATAATTCCTGTCATGAGCATGCCTGTTTGCGTAGTACCTATCAAACCCACAGCATGATCAACCGATTGTGCTTTTAGACGTAATCCGAAAAAGGAAGAATTGGTCAACTTTAACAGCGATGCTGCAAGCGAAACATCATTAGCGATAATTTTTGCTAATCCTTGCGCACTAGGCTCATTCTTATTTAATTCCTTTTGCATCTCAACCAGCAAGCTAGGCCGTGGAGGAATGCGTATGGTTTTTAACAAACTATCGACAGCTTGTTTGTCCGTCACCATGGGTTGTGCGCTGTGATTCATCGTTTTGCAAAAGAATATTTTAAAATAGTATGAAAGATTAAATGCTTGTGGTCAGAGCAAATTCACCGTATTAGACATTATTTCCTAATGGAAATCAATTCCAAGCAAGTCCACGGCGAGGCTAAATCCAAAATAAATTGCTCTGCAACAGCTTTAGTTTATTGCACATTTATTGCATATCGCATTCAAGATCCGAAGAAATCACTTCAATGGTATGGGAGTTCGGCTATCTACTGGCACCGCTGTCACACTGTTTTGCGGCGAGCCATCAATTAATTTGTCGGAGTATGTCAGATAAATAAGCGTATTGCGTTCGACATCGACCATCCTAACGATACGCAACTTTTTAAACAAAATAGAAAGACTTTGATTAAAGACTTCTTCCTGCTGTTTGAGCGGCTTGTCAAAACTAATATTACCAACCTGACGGCAAGAAATTGAGGCTTCCGCTTTATCCTCGGCCAAGCCCAAGCCACCTTTAATCCCTCCCGTTTTGGCACGAGATACGTAACAAGTGACGCCTTTAACTTTAGGATCGTCATAAGCTTCAACCACAATCTTATGGTCAGGACCCAGCAATTTAAAAGCAGTATCAACACTGCCTATCTTCTGCGCCTGCGCTAGGCCAGAACCAAGTAATAGACATAAAGAGATTAAGCGAACATATTGCATCTTAGACTTTCATTGGTGGGAGGTATCAGTGCTTCGTTGTTTGTGCACTGGAATTTGTACTTATTTTAAATTCATTTTAGATTCATTTTAAATTTATTTAGAACTCATCCAAAACTCCTTAAAAACACTAGCGAATGACTTGCATCTCAAGTCCTTTGTTCTCTATCAATCTCTATTTTAGATGTAAGCGTGCCTGAGATTTCGACCAATTCAATATTTTCCTGCTACAATCGCGCCCCATGTTTTCCTTTTCCTTACTTCATCGTTTGCGTCGCGCTAATAAGCTCGTGATCGCCGTGTTATTCCTGTATGGGCTAACACTGGGTGTCGCCATGGCCGCGCCTATGATTGCAGGAAAAGGCGTCAGTATGGTGTGTACCAGCACGGGCATTAAATTTGTCAACGAATCTGGCAAAATTGTTGATGGTAAGGCGACTACGCACACCCTAGAATGCTCGTTTTGCGTACCTACTGGCATCGCTCCCGAACTTCCGCTTATCGAAGTTTGCCCTCCGGTACATGCATTATCCTACGCCACACAATCGATTCCAGCAGCACGACTCGCTGCGATAGTTTCCGCTCCTCTGCCCGCTCGCGGGCCTCCGTTGTTCAATTAAATCAAATCTAGCGACCAGCCGTATTCATCTAGCATGGAATAAGGCTGCCGCGTCGCACTTTATCTCGGGCTTTGTTACTGAAGAGAATAATCAATTTGAATTATTCACGCGGTAAAACAAAGTTCCATTTTGATTTTTGATTTTTCTGCGCACAAGTCCTAAGGATTTTTGCGTCAGGTATTGAACATTTATTTCATGAAAAACGCACTCCAACAAAATGCCATCGCATTAGCGATTATTGCCGCCTTTCCATTCTTCTCTGCCTATGCTTTCGCAGCGGATGATCACAATACCAAACAAGACAATCAACAAAATCGTCAAACACAAATAGAGCGCGTCACGATCAAAGGCGATAGGCCAACGACTTTGCCAACAGAAATTCCCACCACTATTGAAGGCATCAGTGCCAAAACCTTAGCGACCACCATCAATGCGATTGATGCCGAAGATGCACTCAAATATCTACCAAGCTTACTAGTGCGCAAGCGCTATGTTGGTGATTACAATCACGCGGTATTGGCAACACGCGCATCAGGCACGGGCAATAGTGCGCGCTCTATGGTGTACGCAGATGGCATCCTTTTATCCAATTTATTAGGTAATGGCGCAACCTTTACGCCACGCTGGGGCTTAGTCACGCCAGAAGAAATCCAACGTGTTGATGTCTTGTACGGGCCATTTTCTGCTGCTTATTCAGGCAACTCAGTTGGCGCGGTGGTCGACTACGTCACTCGCATGCCAGAAAAATTTGAAGCCCATGCCAAGCTGGTTGGCTTCTCGGAGAATTTCCAAGAATACGGCACTGACAAAAAATTTAGCGGCAAACAACTCAGTGGCAGCCTCGGTGATAAACAAGGTGCTTTCTCTTGGTGGGTGAATATCAATCGTTTAGATAGCGATGGTCACCCAATTGCATTCACCAATAAACTGGTTTCTACCGGCATCACTGGTAGCGCTGGAAAACCCGTCACTGGCGCAATCGCAGGCAAGAATCCGCAAGGCCAAGACTGGTGGTTAATGGCTGCAACTGGTCAATATCACACCATACAAGATCATGCCAAAGTCAAACTGGCGTATGACATTACCCCCACGCTCAGAGCCAGCTACACCTATGGCGTATGGCGCAATGATATGAATAGCTCGGTTGAAAGCTATTTACGCGATACCACTGGCAACGCGGTGTATAGCGGCGACGTGAACATCGCCGGCAAAAAATATACGATCAACCCTACCGATATGGCGAATAGCAAAAATCAGCTCGAACATATTACCCACGGATTACACGTAAAAAGCAATACCAAAGGCACGTGGGATTGGGAATTAGCGGCTAGCCTATATGATTACAACAAAGATATAGCACGTGCACCAACCGTAGCAATCCCAAGCGCAGACGTAGGCGGTGCTGGTCGTATCACCGATGGCAGCGGCACAGGTTGGAACACGCTCGCCTTAAAAGGTATCTGGCGTCCGAATGCTGAACATATCGCAGAATTCGGCTATCAACGCGAAGCTTACAAATTGCGTACCTTGGTATCCGACACCACTGACTGGATCAACGACGCAGCCAGCAAACGCTTTTCGGCTTTCCGTGGCGATTCTGAATTGAGCAGCATTTATCTCCAAGATGCATGGCGCATCAATCCGACATGGAAAACCATACTAGGCGGCCGTTTTGAACAATGGTCAGCACAGGATGGTGCGATCTCCAACGCCAGCACCACCTTGGCTTTTGGCACACGCAAGGAAAACTACTTCTCCCCCAAGGCCGCATTAGCATTCCGCGCAACTGATGAACTCACCATAAAAGCATCGCTAGGACGTGCAGTACGCATGCCTACAGTGTCTGAACTCTATCAAGGAACGGTATCGACACAAACCATCGTCAACAACGATCCTAATCTCAAACCGGAAAAATCTTGGACCAGCGAATGGAGTGCGGAACAATCACTCAACGATGGCAAAGGCTTATTGCGTGCAACTTTCTTCCATGAAGACACCGATGACGCGCTGTATTCGCAAACCAATACCTTAGTCACGCCAAACATCACGAATATTCAAAACGTCGACAAAATCCGCACCAATGGTTTAGAGCTGGCATATCAAAATAGTGACGTGATGATCAACGGTCTCGATCTCGCCGCCAGTGTGACATATGCCGATTCAAAAATTGTTAAGAACGATAAGTTTCAGATGAGCGTCGGCAAATGGCAGCCGCGTGTACCACAATGGCGTGCTAATTTCGTCGCCAGCTATCGCGCCAACGACCAACTGACAACCACACTGGGCGTGCGCTACAGTGGTCGTCAATACGGCTCTTTAGACAATAGCGACAGCAATGCTTTCACCTACTTCGGCTTCTCTAGTTTCTTGGTGGCTGATTTACGGGTTCGCTACAAGTTCGACAAACAATGGAGCGTAGCGATTGGTATCGACAATCTGAACAACAAAAAGTATTGGGCATTTCATCCTTATACCCAGCGCAGTGTGGTGGCTGAGCTGAAGTTTGATTATTGAGTTTGATTATTGAGTTTGATTATTGAGTTTGATTATTGAGTTTGATTATTGAGTTAAAAATTGTAGGGCAGGTAAAACCCGCCCCGCCAAAACATCGAGCGATTGTGCGGCGCGAATTGCACCCGCCCTACAAAAAAACCACTAATCGGTATAAGGAAAAACATGCAAACACAAAATAAGCGCAGCGCCCTACTACAACGTGTTTTTTGGCGGCTACATTTTTGGGCTGGCCTACTTACTGCGCCAATTATTCTCTTCGCTGCACTCACTGGCTTGCTGTATGTGTTCTCGCCGCAGATCGAAGCCTGGCGTCACGCTGAATTAGACACAGTAAATGCGGTGGCACCACATCAAAATCTAGACGCACAAATCGCTGCTGTGAGAATGCAATTTCCAAACGATGCGCTACGCACGATCATTCCTGCGTTTACCAACACGCAGACCACACAATTCGTTTTCGGAGACAAGAAAAAGCGTGCAGCACCTACAACTGTTGAAAATAACAAAGCAAGCGACGTGAGCAATCTAGAACACCAACATCACGCGCCAACCGCAAGCACTCGCTCAACCGGCCCATTCATCGCCTATCTCAACCCTGGAACGCTAGCACTGCAAGGTACGATAGCTGAAGACGGTCGCTTCAAAGAATGGGCGAGTAAATTACATTCGACCGTATTACAAGGCGACGGTTGGCGCTGGCTGATTGAGCTAGGTGCTAGTTGGATGATTATGATGCTGATCACTGGCATCTACTTATGGTGGCCACGCGGCAAAACAAATTGGCGTAGTGTGCTACGCTGGAATCGCAGTCAAAATCAACGTGTTAACTGGCGTTATTTTCATAGCATCAGCAGCATTGTATTTAGTGCTCTGACCTTGACCATCCTGCTTACTGGGATCACCTGGTCCAAGTATGCGGGTGAGAATTTCAGAGCGATGCAAACGGCGCTCAAACAATCTTCGCCCAGAGCGCCTAAGGAATTAGCGTCAACATTTACACCAGGAATACCAGCATTAAGTGCAGAGGCGATTTACCGTAAAGCGCGCCAACTCGCACCCGAGATTCAAATGCAATTGACGCCACCCAAATCCGAACGAGGTGTATGGCGCATCGAAAGTTTTGATCGCACCCAACCACAAAAACGCTTCCAACTTGTGCTTGATGCGTACACGGGCGCCGCGCTTTATCAATCAGGCTGGGGTAATTTGCCTTTGCTAGCACAAGCAACAGCGGTCGGCATTCCTTTTCATCGAGGCGAATTTGGTTGGTGGAATCAAGCCTTACTTATCCTCGTTGCACTCTCAACGATTTTTTCTGTGGTATCTGGCTATGTCATGTGGCTACAAAGACGCAAAGCGGGCAGTCTTTCCGCACCCGCAATCGATAGCAGCCACGCGCTTGCGATTCCTTGGTGGATATACCTTATCTTGCTTTTATTGGGCTACGCGCTACCAGTTTTTGGCATCAGCCTTGTGCTGCTACTCATCATTGAAGCCGTGACGATGTTCCTGCGACGCAAAACAAATCATGCTTAAGAAGACTTATATGCACACCCCAATATCTATCCATCAAGCACGTCGAACTTTCTTAATCAGTAGCTTGGCACTTGCGCTCACGGCATGTAACAAAGCCACACTCAAATTTAATAGTATCGACATCACAGGTGCTGATTATTGTCGCGATTTCAAACTCAATGACAGCGACGGCAAGCAGCGCCAACTGGCCGATTTTAAAGGACGTTATGTCTTGGTATTTTTTGGCTTTACTCAGTGCCCTGATATCTGCCCTACTGCCCTAGCGCGCGCAGCCGCAGTCAAACAATTACTAGGTAAAGACGGTAATAAGTTACAGGTGATTTTCATCAGCATCGATCCCGAACGCGACACCGCCGACCTAATGCGCGCTTACACACAAAATTTTGACCCTAGTTTTATCGGCCTTCGTGGCACCGCCGAACAGACAAAACAAGTTGCCGACGAGTTTAAAGTCTTCTATGCTAAGGTCGCCACTGGCAGTAGTTACACCATGGATCACTCGACTTTGAGCTATCTGTTCGACACCACAGGGAAAATACGATTAGCGATGCGACATGAACATAGCGCCGATCAATTCGCATCTGATATTCGTCAATTAATGCAGCATGCCGCTTAGATTTTTGCAGCCATCTAATGTAACTAACTTTGTATTCTATGTAGTCCATACCAACGAAAGGAAAGACCATGAAAAAAATCATCACTCCACTCTTCGCCGCACTCAGCTTAACCATCAGTGCTGCTGCCTTCTCACAAGTTGCGGTAAAAGATCCTTGGGTGCGCGCGACTGTACCGCAACAAAAAGCCACTGGCGCATTTATGCAATTAACTTCAACCCAAGATGCCAAAATCATTTCCGCCACCTCTCCCGCCGCAAAATCGGTAGAAATTCACACCATGGAAATGGATAAAGACGTTATGAAAATGCGTCAAATCATGAGCTTAGATCTGCCAGCGGGTAAAGCAGTCGAACTAAAACCAGGCAGCTATCACGTGATGCTGATGGGCTTAAACGCACAAGTCAAAGAAGGCGATATCGTGCCATTGACACTGACCATCGAAGGTAAAGATAAGAAGACACAAACCATCGAAGTCAAAGCGGTTGGCAAAGCGATGAATGCCTCAGCACACAAGATGTAACATTAAACAGCAAGCACTATTCAGATAAATCGAAAGAAATGAAGTGTCATCCCTGCGAAGGCAGGGATCCAGTGACTTTGGCTCTTCGCCTCGCTGGACTCTCGCCTTCGAATCGTACAAGCCAAACAAGATAAACAAGTCTAAACACGCCAAGCAATTGGGCAAAAACCGGAGGAGATATGAAGTCGAATTTATCCATGTTTTTCAACACGCTACGTTGTTTCAATGTGGCTGCGATTGTGGCATTGGCGATCTGGCACGGTTATGTTTTCTATTTAAATCAAGCGATACAGAGAACCCCAACATCGCCGGTCATTGAAATCAAACTCACGACGCCGAGCAATTCACCGAGCGATCACACTAGCCAAGTTTTAATCTAAAGCGCCAGCTAAAAACATCATGAAAAGACTTCTTTTACCTCTCTGCCTGTTCACCATCACCAACCTAGCAGACGCCCACGTCACGCTAGAACAAACAAAAGCCAAAGCTGGCAGCTACCACAAGCTCACTTTTAAAATCGGTCACGGCTGCGACGGTAGTACCACCCATACGGTCAAAATCAATTTGCCAGAAGCGGCAACAGGCGCAAAACCTATGCTAAAACCCGGCTGGAAAATTGATACTGTGAGCCAAACTCTGAGCAAGCCTTACGAATCGCATGGCAAAACCATCACCACAGGCGTGCGCGAAGTGACGTGGAGCGGCGGCCAATTGCCTGACGCCTATTACGACGAATTTTCTATCCAAGTCAAACTCAGCGACGAAGTCGGTAAACAGTATTTCAAAGTCACCCAATTATGCGAAAAAGGTCGCCTCGATTGGATAGAAATCCCCACTGAAGGACAAAGCAGTAAAGCACTCAAATCACCCGCCCCTGTGCTCGAGGTTGAAGCTAAAAACGAAATCGTGCCGCATCACTAAGCGTTGGTGATAGGTACAGTGTAAAGTGCGCGGAATTTAATTCAAAGGCGATTTCCCACATCGATTTGTCTATTACGTCTTTTTTAGGTCTGAATAAGAAATCGCACGGCAACAAAGAAATTTGCTTGTTTGACGCCACTTCATAATTTGCTAGGATCATTCTCTTTATCGCCTACACTTTTCATTGCTATTTTTGTACGATGGCAATTACCGATAATTAGAGAAAATAGAGAAAAACTAGTAGTTATGCGGATTTAAGATGGGTTGTATGAGGCGTATTATGCATCGTCACCTGAAATTTTAGGCGACATTGTTACGACTACATCTAGTTGGGCATCATGACAACGATTCCGAATGCACAAAACATGAATCAGAATAAACAACAAGGCGCTGCTACCGAGCATATTGCTGCTGAAATGGTGAGGATAGATGCTGGCACAATCACACTGAAAGATGAGGGAACAGATCGCTTTTGGACAGTCCATCTGCGGCCCTACCTCATAAGCAAGTTTGTCGTCACTCAAGAGCAGTACTTCCACTTCATAGCCAGAGATCAAGTCGTTAACATTAACGACCGGAATAAACCTATCGTCGATATTTCTTGGATCGATGCTATTCACTTCTGCAACCAACTCTCCCAACAGGCTGGATTACCAAAATGCTATTCGTTTGATACTGCCGGTGAAGTGTCGTGCGACTGGGAACTAGATGGCTACAGGCTACCTTCAGAAGCAGAATGGGAACACGCCTGCAGAGCAGGTAGTACCGAGGTCAGATACGGCGAACTAAGTGAGATTGCTTGGTATCGCGATAACTCAGGCCAATATCTGCATGAGGTCGGAACAAAGAAGTCAAATAACTGGGGTCTCTACGACATGATTGGTAATGTTTGGGAGTGGTGTTGGGATATTTACGACGCGAAGGTCTATGGTTCTTATCGAGTCTTCCGTGGTGGCGGTTGGTTCGACTCTCCGCGAGGTTGTCGTGCGTCGTGCCGCCGAAAGAGCCATCCCACTTTCCACGTAGATGACCTAGGATTTCGACTCGCGCGGACAGCTAAATAATCCCTGAGCAGTTACAATCTCACCCGCCCTAGATGAGTTCACATTTACAACTTATTTCGCCATCCACAAACCGCTATACTAGGCCTTTATCATTTAAATATTAGCTCAAAAGCATGATCAACACATTCAATATCCCTGAGCATTTACACGAAAGACTTCGTTCTGAATTAAAGGCAGGCGAGATCATCACCTGGGCAGGCCAACCGATTCCAAGCATTTACATGAAATCGGGTATGAAATTGTGGTTTTTCTTTATACCTTGGACAGCTTTTTCTATATTTTGGATCGCTGGCGCATCAGGATTTGAAATTCCTAGTTTTGAAGAAGGCTGGAGTTTATTCCCACTTTTTGGATTGCCGTTTTTTCTGATCGGTATCATGGGACTTAGCTCGCCGTTTTGGTTAAAAAAGAATGCACGTTCAATGGTCTATGCGGTGACAGATCAACGTGCGATAACCATATCAGGCATCAAGACGATCACCGTCAAATCCATACCATTGGATCAGATCAAAAACATAGAACGCATTCAGCATGCAAATGGTTCTGGTGATTTAATTCTACAAACAAGAACCTATCTGGATAATGATGGCGATCGGAGTACAGAAAAATTTGGTTTTTTTGCGATTGATAATGTCAAAAAAGTGCAGACCGAAATCGAGCAACTACTTAAGTCACAAAGTTAGTTGTTACCGTCTTTACGAGCTTGCACCATGAAACCATTCATCAAGTCGTTCATACTATCCCTCACTTATATCGCACTGGTAACGACTAGCCTATCGGCGCATAGCTCAACATGGGAAGAAACCGATGGGCAGTTTTTTATCAATGGTGATTTAGCTGCGGTGAAACGTATTTTATCTAAAGAAAAATACAGCGGTGATCAGCTTAGTTTGGCTTTGAATTTCGCTGCGTCTTCCGGCAATGTGGCGTTGACGCAGTATCTTGATAGTCTTGGCTGGGTAAAAGCCTGTAACAAGCTGCGCGATTGCAAACCGATGCAGTGGGCTAGCATGAACCATCCTAAACCGCAGATGGTGGAATGGCTGCTGAGCAAAGGATTTAAGTCTGGCGCAGAATCGCTCGAAGCAGCCGCGGTAGTCAATTTACCGCAAGAAAATACGATTGCTGATAGCTTCGCTGTGGTCAAGCTGCATTGTGAAAATGGTGTCAATCCGCTCGTAAGTGTCAGCTATCAACACGAAGGAAAAAAGGTGGCAGTGGCACCTGTTGTGGAGAGGCTAAGCGAAAGATTAAATTCGCCAAGCCAAGACCAAGGTTACGCCTTGCTGCATGCACGAGCGCGTGCAGCGGAGGTGATCACTACCAGTTTTATGAAAGCCGGTTTATGTAAAAAAGGTGCAAAAAAATCGACGTGGTTTGATGACTACTTGAATCTCGTTACAGCAAGCCGCGCAGGCGACACCGATCTGAGCAAAGCAAATACCTACATTGCAGCCAATATCAGCAAGGAATGGCGTGCCATCGTCGAAAACTATCTGATGAACGAAGCCGTCGCGATTACAGACGCGACGCAAAAACTATCGATGTTGAACGCCTACAAAACAGCTAAATGGTTAGAGCGCTGTCGTCAAAATCGATATTGCAGCGTCATTGACGTGGCCGCAGAAAGTGGCGCAGATAAAACCACTTTCGACTTCCTAGCCAAAGAAGGCTATCCACTCGATAGTCCAAATGGATCTGGCGCCACACCACTCGCCTACGCCACCGCCAATGCGCACCTTGGCGTGGTAAAAAACCTGTGCGACTCGGGCGCAGATTTTCGAAAAACAACTACGATGGAAATCTATGAGCGCTCAATCATCAGCATCGCCCGCAGAGCCTACAGCTACACCTGGTGCAGCGCGCTCATCGAAGCGCCTTTACCTAAATCAGTAAAAGATGATATTCAAAATCGCTGCGAGTATGAAGGCGGCTCAATCGGTAGCCCGCAAACTGGGGTCAGTATTCCCGAATGCATACCAGGTAAAACTTGCATGGGCATCGCCTTTCCACCAAAGGGAAATGAAACACAGATAAAAGATCTAAAAGCCCTCGCCGATATCTTTGATTATTACAAAAGCGGTCAATGCAAAGCGCCAAACAAAGTATTAAGTTGTAACGCCAACACCAAGCACTATGCGGTACTAATCGCCGACAAAGTACAACTACGTAGCGAAGCCGATGCCAATAGCAATAAGATCGACACGCTGCCGTTTGGCACTATGTTTGAAGTTGTCGACAGCAATCGCTCCTGCGAAACGATTGCGACCCGTGAAGGGCGTTGGATCAAGGTGAAGATCTATTCGATACCGCTACGGTCTAGAGAAGAATACATCGACATGCAAGGATGGATTTTTGACGCGTATGTCGATTATGTGCCGACATTAGAACCATGATGCTGGTGGTTGAAGCCCGCCTGCCATTTGATTCGAGCGGACCAATTTAATAGTAATCAAGCTTGCAAACTGATGCTTGACCTAGTGCCGATTTAGTCGCAAACTAGCCATTATTAGTCACTCGCCTAATAATAAATAAATTCATCACCATGGCTAGACCTTCACAAAATATTGATCAAACTTTACTGCAAAGTGGGCGTGAGCTCTTCCCTCACTGCGGGTGCTGCGACTTGTCTCTGCGCGCTTTGACTGAACACGCGCAAGTGAATATGGGCATGTTTCATTACCACTTTCGTAGTAAAGACAATTTTTTGTCCATCTTATTGCAATCCATGTATGAGGATTTATTTCAGCAATTGCAGGCAGAAACTCAGCATCCGGGTAGCGCAATACAACGTTTACGACAGACCTTGCTGCTGCTTGCCCGGCTGCTGCGGGAACATGGCGGGTGGCTAGGTCGTGTATGGTCAGATGCCAATCGTGGTGACGCCATTGCTAATCAATTTTTACAGAAAAATGGCACACGTCATCTACAACTAATCTTGAGCTTGATTCAGCAAGCAATACTTGATAAAGCGCTAGAACCAGTCGCTCCAATGCAAGCTTTTACGTTTTTAATGGGGTCGATAGCGGCACCCATGTTAATCGCACCGCGCGTGATGCAACTCGGCTTTATGCCGAATATGTATCAGACGCAAATGCATGACACCGTGCTTAGTGACAGCGGCATTGCAGAGCGGGTTGATCGTGCTTTATTCGCGCTAAGCGCTTTCCAAGCTGATAGCAAGCGCTCATCCCTAAGCTAACCTGAAACGAGAGTCTATGATGCTCATGTCCAACCTCAACACGCCACTAGTTACGCCAACAGTTGCGCCACCAGTTGGCATCCTCCAACGCATAGGCTTCATCACTCTCATGACAGTCACCAGCCTAAGCTTCACAGCCTGTCAGCCCACACCACCGCAAACGTGGTCAGGTTATGTCGAAGGAGAATATCTGTATTTATCCTCTCCTCTCGGTGGCCGCATCGAGCAACTCAATGTCGCGGCTGGACAGCAGGATGCAGCAAATACGCTCTTATTCCAACTCGACAAAGAGCCTGAAGAAGCGAGTCGTGAGGAAATCGCGGCCAAACTCAAGATCGCCCAAGCGCAAGCCGACAATACAGAAAAAGGTCGACGTCAAGATGAATTGGCGGTCATACAAGCGCAACTTGCGAATGCCACAGCGCAGGCAACACTGGCACAAAATGAACTGCAACGCCAACAGCAATTGCTGACTCAAGGCTTTATCTCAAAAGCCAAACTTGACGATGCGCTGACGAATGTCAAACTCACTCAAGCCCGTGTCAAAGAACTCAACGCGGCAGTAGCGGTCGCCCAATTACCCTCCCGCATAGATGAACGTAAAGCAGCTCTTGCCAATGCGAACGCAGCCCAACAAGCACTACGACAAGCCAACTGGCGTAGCGCTCAAAAATCTCAAAATGCCCCCGTCGCAGGACAAATCGCCGAAGTCTTTTTCCGTGCGGGCGAGGTCGTTGCGGCAGGCCAACCTATCCTATCTTTACTCCCACCCAGCAATGTCAAATTACGTTTCTTCGTACCAGAAGGCGACATTGCAACACTCAAAACTGGACAAGCGTTACAGATCGTGTGCGATCAATGTGGCACGGGAATCAAAGCCACTATCACACGCATTTCGACGCAGGCCGAATACACACCACCAGTCATTTATTCCAACTCACAACGTGCTAAATTAGTGTTCATGGTCGAGGCTAAACCTGATCCCTCATCCGCCAATTTGCATCCGGGACAGCCAATTGATGTTCTGCGTATCCAGCCTGTTCAAGCTGCTCAAGCTGTGCAGCCTGTCCAAGCTAGTACGGAGAAAAAATCGTGAGCTCCTTAGCGATTGATGTCACTGGACTGAGTAAATCCTACGATGGTCGCAAGGTCGTTGATCAAGTCGCTATACAAGTCGCACAAGGTAGTATTTGCGGCTTCCTCGGCCCCAATGGCAGCGGTAAAACGACAACCATACGCATGCTGTGTGGTTTGCTAACACCCGATGCTGGGAATGGCACCTGCCTCGGTTTAGATATTTTTAAAGACGCCGCAAAAATTAAACGTCAAGTTGGCTATATGACGCAAAAGTTTGGCTTGTATGAAGATCTCTCCATACGCCAAAATCTCGACTTTGTTGCGCGCTTATTTGAACTACCTCAGCGTAAAGAAGCCGTCGATGCATGCTTAGAACGCTTGGGATTAAGCGCTCGTCAATCGCAATTGGCAGGCTCGCTATCGGGCGGTTGGAAACAAAGATTAGCACTTGCTGCTTGCTTAATTCATCAACCGCGCTTGCTCTTACTGGATGAGCCGACTGCGGGCGTTGATCCACGTGCCCGTCGTGAATTCTGGGATCAGATTCATGACCTCGCCGCGCAAGGGATCACGGTTTTAGTTTCGACCCATTACATGGATGAAGCTGAACGTTGCCATGAATTAGTCTATATCGCGTACGGCAAAATTTTAGCGCGTGGTACCGAAGCTCAAATCATTGCTGACTCTGCATTGAAAGTATGGACCGTGCAAGGTCCTAATCTGGGCAGTCTATTAGCACCGTTAAAATCAGCGCCGGGTATACTCAGCGTCGCCGCTTTTGGCAACTCGGTTCATGTCGCTGGATTGGATGAACAATTAGTGCTAGCGGCACTCGACCAAATCCGCCATGAACAATTACAAATCACGCCTAGTAGTGCCAATTTAGAAGATGTCTTTATCAGCATGATCAGCGCCGCGCCAGACAACTTCGCAAAAGATAATGCTCGGTCGCAGGTGATGCGATGAATCGTTTTTCTCTAGCACGCATGTTAGCCGTCTTCATCAAAGAGTTTCAGCAAATGATGCGTGACCGCTTAACATTCGCTATGGCCGTTGGCATTCCCATCATGCAGCTAATCATGTTTGGCTATGCCATCAACACCGACCCGAAAGGCCTACCCACTGCTCTAGTCAATCTGGACCATGGCCCTCTGGCGCGAAGTTTTTCGGCCGCCTTACAAAATACTGGCTACTTTCGGATTGACCATGTAGGCTTTAGTGAACGCGATGCCGATGCCTTAGTGGAAAACGGCAAAGTCCAATTCATGCTCGTGATCCCGCCTGACTTTAGTCAAAAATTAATTCGTGGTGAAAAGCCCAGCATCTTACTCTCTGCCGATGCGACCGATCCATCCGCCGCTGGCAATGCGATCTCGGCTATCAACGCGATCGTACCACTGGCCTTGCGACACGATTTAGTTGGTCCATTACGCTACTTACAAAACACCACTCCTGCTTATGAAGTGCGCATCCACAAACGCTATAACCCAGAAGGCTTATCGCGTTACAACATCGTACCCGGTTTGATAGGCACGATACTCACCATGACGATGGTCATGCTCACCTCACTAGCCATGACGCGCGAACGTGAACGTGGCACTATGGAAAATTTACTCGCAACGCCCGTGCGCCCAGCCGAAGTAATGATAGGCAAAATTCTGCCCTATGTCTTAATCGGCTACATCCAATTGACCGTCATCATCAGCGCCGCCTTTGTGATATTTGACGTGCCTATGGTGGGTAGTTTACCGCTGCTGCTAGCCTTAATCGGTATCTTCATCATGGCCAATCTCGCGGTCGGTTTTACCTTTTCCACCATCGCCAAAAATCAGTTACAGGCGATGCAGATGACTTTCTTTTTCTTCTTGCCGTCTATCCTTTTATCGGGCTTCATGTTCCCTTTTCGCGCTATGCCAGTGTGGGCGCAAAACATCGGTGAAGTCTTACCACTCACCCATTTCTTACGCATCGTGCGCGGGATTTTATTGAAAGGCAATTCCATCGCACAACTGACCCAAGAGTTATGGCCGATGTTAGCGTTTTTATTTTTTGCGGGATTTATTGCGCTTAAACGTTATCGTCAAACTTTGGATTAAGGCTTTGGTTTGAAATTTCAGCTTAAGGAGCCAAGACTCAAGTTTACGCTAAGCATCACAAAGCCCAACAAGATAGAAATATCTGGAATGTGCTGAATCAATCAACGCAGATTATTCAAGTCAACGCTTAGGCTATGATTGTCGTACGACACCCGCAGCAACTCCGTCAAACCTCAGATTCATATTCATAAAAATGTCCATGTCTGACTTTGCTCAGTTCTAAGAATATTCCAAATTATTCGAATTTTTATTTGCAACAATGTTGCATTTAAAAACAATTCAACATAGAATCCGTATTTGCAACAAAGTTGCATTTTAAAAACCGATCTATTTCCACTGAGAATCTATATCGTGATTCTAGATACATTATTTCAAAATTAACCTAAATTCATGACTTTTATTTCAAATTACTCAATTGAAATTGATGATTATTCTGGAAAACTTGCGCAGAGCATTTGCACTTTATTTCACTTAGGAAATATCTTAGTGGCTACCATCCTAAGCAATTTATTAACATTACATCTCAAGAGCTTACTGTTAAACAAAAATCTGGCTAGCAATTACATGTGAATTGTACGAGCACAGGCTGCAACCGAATCAGCCCTTCTATTGCTCACTTTGACATTTACCAGACGACCAAAATCACAAACACAATTTATTCAGACCTCACGCAACATGAAATCTTCCACCAATAACGCATTTGCTTTACTCCTGATCAGCCTGTACCCAGCATTGGCAATGGCACAAGCAACTAACGATATTCAATCTAAAATTCAGCCCAAGGCCCAATCGGATACAGCGTCTTCAGAGGCCGACAACGACATCAAACCGCAACAAGTCAAGATACAGGGACAAACGCAATATCGACAATTATCAGTCGCTGGTGCCACCAAGACGGATAGCTTACTCATTGACCTACCCATAAGTGCTCGTGTGCTTAGCGCAGAACTTTTACGCGATACAGGTGCCAACACCTTGCGTGATGCACTCGATCTCAGTAGTGGCATACAACGTCAAAGTAATCTCGGTGGTTTATGGGATAGCTATGCGATGCGCGGCTTTACTGGCGATCCCAATTTTGGCTCTGACTATATGGTGAATGGCGTCAACTCTAGTCGCGGTTATAACGGTGTGCGGGATAATGCCAACACCTATGCCATTGAAGTATTAAAAGGACCTGCCTCAGCTTTATATGGTCGTGGCGAACCGGGTGGCACGATCAATATTCTGACGAAAAAACCACGCTTTGATAGTACTTTTCAAATGGATTTTCAGCTGGGTAGTTTTCAAGAAAAACGTATCGCTCTCGATTTGACCGGCCCCCTAAATGAACAGTTCGCCTATCGACTCAATCTCGCGCGCGAATCAAGTGACAGCTCGCGCGATTATCTCAATAGTGACAAACTCTTTATCGCGCCGTCTATGCTATGGCGCATCAATGACCATACGACACTGTCTTATGAAATTGAAGCAAGCAAACAAAAATCACCGTTTGATCGCGGTGTGGTCGCGATTAAAGGACAACTCGGCGCGATACCCAATTCACGCTTTCTAGGTGAACCAGGCGATGGTCGCATGCAAGTTAAATCACTTGGACACCAAGTATTTTTCCAGCATGATTTAAACTCAAATTGGGTTTTACAATCGGGATTGTCTTATCGCGACAGTGAAATTCAAGGCTATTCAACAGAAGCCAGCGGACTACAAGCAGATAATGAAAATTTGCGGCGTCAACGACGCTATCGTGACTTTTCCGCATCGGATCGCAGCGCAAGAATTGAGTTAGCTGGAAAACACACTATCGCTGGTATTCAACACCAAAGCCTATTCGGTATCGAGCATGTACAATTTGCTGATGAACGTGTGCAACTACGACGCAACCCATCAAATAGCAATCCATACAGCATCAACATTTTCCGACCTGTGTATGGGAAACAAGCAGATCCATTAGCGCTCTCCATTAATACCAAAGAAAATCAAGAGGCAAATGCTCTCTACTTTCAAGATCAGATTGATTGGAATGCACAATGGAAAACTTTGCTTGGCATGCGGATAGATCGCTACCAACAAGCGATAGAAAATCGCCGCACCGCCACCTTGAATCAGCAATCTTTGCAATCGAATAGTCCACGAGTCGGTGTGGTCTACCAATCAAGCCCGAGTCTTGCTTTCTACTTGTCAGCAGCGAAAGGCTTTCGTCCCAACAGTGGCGTGAGCATAGATAATACCGCCTTCCGAGCTGAGCAGAGTCATTCTTACGAGCTAGGTATGAAGTGGGAAAACGCGCAAAAAAATCTCACCAGCACTATTGCGGTTTTTAATATCGATAAGAAAAATGTCCTGACGACCAATCCTATCAACACTGATTTCTCAGTCACTGCAGGAGAACTCAACAGCAAGGGATTGGAACTCGACCTCGAAGGCGAGATTAACAAAAATCTGCGCGTCGCAGCTGCTTATGCTTACACCGATGCAAAGGTTAGTCGCGGTGATAATTTAATCTTAACGGGAAGCCGTTTTCCTAACGTCCCACGCCACAGCGCCAATGTGGTGTTGAAGCAAAACCTACAGATAGCTGGACATGCAAGTGGATTAGGATTAGGCATACAGTACATAGGCGAGCGGTATGGCGACGTTGCGGTTAGTAGTCAATTTATGCTGCCAGGGTATACGACCGTCAAGCTGTTGGCTGACTACCGTATCAATCCACAGATGCAACTGAACTTCCAGGTTAACAATTTATTTAACCGTCAATACTATGCAAGTGCCTACAGCCAGCTATGGGTACAGCCTGGAAGCGAACGACAAATGCACCTCAATTTGCGAGTGTCATTTTAATTTGGTTTGATCATTGAATGAAAACGATGCGATTCGACTGCGATTTATCCCTAACGTGATCACTAAGGTGATCATTAAGGTGAACATAAAAGTGATCGTTGTCGAAACGCCGTTTTTTATCCCGCGTCTGCCAATTTGATTGACGCTCAAACATACTATAGTTCTAAGCACTAATATGACTACCAACACCACTCTGCGCAACAGAATTAGCGCCATTGATAGTTTACGCGGATTTATCATGCTGCTGATGCTCGTTGATCATGTGCGAGAAACCATTTATCTGCACAAACAAGTTGCCGATCCCATGCTAGTCGATCAAACCGACCCTGCACTTTTTTTTACTCGTTTAAGTGCGCATTTTTGCGCGCCGATATTTGTTTTTTTGGCGGGACTATCTGCCTGGTTGTACGCCCACCCTGCACATCTACATGGTGGGCAACGCGATGCCACTGGTTTTTTAATAAAACGCGGTGCGTTTCTGATCTTGCTAGAATTCACGGTCATCAACTTTGCGTGGTCGGGCTACTTCCCTCCGCACACCTGGTATCTGCAAGTCATTTGGGTCATTGGCTTAGCAATGATAAGCTTAGGTTTACTGCATAAGTTACCATTGCCCGTGTTATTTAGCTTAGGACTATTGATCGTCGCTGGACACAATAGCATTAGTGATATCAAGCTAAGTCAGGATCATCCTGCCTATACTATATGGACGATTTTGTTTCAACGCGGCTTTTTACTTGAGCCATTTAATATGATCAAGATCAGTTATCCGCTGCTACCTTGGATAGGCATCATCTTGCTCGGCTATTGTTGCGGACCGCTGTATCAACGAGGCATCGAAGGTTGCCAAAGGCAACGCTATTTAATCGCGATAGGATGTTCTGCATTAGCCTTGCTTCTACTTCTGCGTAGCTTCAATATCTACGGAGAAAACCAAGATTGGCACAATTACCAAGACTTGATTACGACAGTAATGTCATATTTGAATTTTCAAAAATATCCGCCTTCATTCTTATTTAGTTTGCTCACTATAGGAGTTGGTTTGCTCAGTCTAGCGTGGATAGAAAAAAACAATAATCGCCTACTTCAATTCTGTGCTGAGATAGGCGCAGCACCGATGTTTTATTACATTTTGCATTTGAACTTGCTCTTAATTTTACAAAGCGTCTTGGTGAAAATTTTTGGCGCAAATCATGGAACACGATTCGGCGTTGAACAAGTATGGCAAGTCTGGCTTGGTGCTGCGCTACTTGTACCATTGCTTTATTATCCGTGTCGACAATTTGCGCTCTACAAACGTCATAGTAAGCAGGCGTGGGTTCGGTATTTATAAAACCGTCTAAACCTAAATTGCCAACACACCAAAGAACAAAACAAAGCGATCAAGCTCACCACTTCGTACCCCACACCAAGCGCCAAGTAGTGGCTGACTGTTGTTGACTCAGCTCACTCCAGCGCGAGGTCGTGTTGGTGTAGTTGCCGGTTTCTACTCTATTTTGATGGAGCAGATTGCTACCTGAGAAACGTAACTGATGCTGCGGCGATATTTGCCACGCTACATAGCAATCTAGTAGTCGTTTTGGTTGACCATGGCTACTTAGATACACAGATTCTCGCAAGTTATCAGCCGCCTGAAAACTATAATCTGCACCTACGCGTACATCAGAATTCAATTGATAGTCACCACCGATACTGATGAGTAAGCCTGTCTGTTGCGCCAAACGATTATCCGGTCCAGGTACTTGCGCTAACTTAGACCAATTACGATTAAGATTGGCATGTAGTTCTAGCGCGGGCAGATTGGCTGACAGTTGTTTTAAATTGAGTTTCGTTTCAATTTCCAAGCCCATCAGTTTGGCCTGTCCATGATTGATAAAACTAGATAACCAACTATTCCCATTCAAGGATAAGTGCTCGGTGATGACATCATCGACACGACGCCAATAAGCGCTGGCACTGATCACACTACTATCACTCAAATAATGTTCATAGGCCAGCTCCACGCCCCATGAGCGCTCAGGACGCAGATCAGGATTGCCCTGCATATCAGGATTAAGTGGCGTATTGTTGTTATCTATCCTTAGCAAACGTGGCACCAAGCTGGCGACAGCGGGAAGTTTAAAGCTACGATTCAAGGCCATACGCCATTGTCTATGAGGATCAAGTCTCAAGACACTTTGCAATATTGGACTCACCAGACTGGAACTGTTTCGCACATCGAAAGCACCCTGCTCTTTGCTGCCACTACGAATATTTTCCATTCGCAAACCGAGATAACTTGACCATGCGGTATTGATTGTCCATTCATCCTGCACATAAGCCGCCAGCTTACGCACATTGGCCTGATAATCATGTGCGGTATGATCCGAAATACCGGAAGGAAAAGCGCGCTCTTGTTCTTCGCGATTTTCATGACGTAATGCGTGACTCATCTCCCAACCTGCACTCAAGACATGCGATGTGGAGTACGGTGCTAAATATTTTCCATGAAAACGGGTTTCAGTTTCATCAGCATCACCGGCCACATAACGATGGACACGTAATGCCTGGTCGCTATCTTTACCCCAGAATTGAAATCGTCCTGATCGGTCAAAACTATTCCAAGCGAGATTCATAGTTAACTTTGCACTGTCCGCTAAACGACGCTCCCAGCCTACATCCTGACGCGAGCTAAAGACATGCGCATTCCAGACGCTACTATTATTAGGAAATTCGGTGCTCGCACCTAGGATGGAATTTTCGTTTTCGAATTTACGCTGTCCAAGGCGACTGAGATTGAGGCTAGCTTGCCAATTGAGGCTATTTTGCGAATCGAGTTTCCAATTTAAACGTGGCGAGAAACTAGCCACATCACGACGATTTTGCTGACTCTGTTGCAAGACTCTGTCGGTTTGGACTTGCCAACTTTCTTGCCCTTGGGATCGGGTAGCATAAGCTTCATTTTGTTGCTGGTAAATTTCATTGCGGCTACTTTCTAATGTACCAGCTAACACGAACGAAACATTCGCTACTTGACTTGGCAATTGATCTGCCATGCTCCAACTTAGATTTCCAGACAATGCGCCACGTTCCTGACTCAGCGAGGTTTTGATCTCAGTGGGTTGTTGAGTGCTTTTTTTCTTAAGCACAATGTTAATCGTACCAGCGATACTTTGTGCACTCATATCCGCGCCAGCGACTCGCATCACTTCTATGCTATCGATCAAATCAGGCGCGATACTATCAATAGAAAAGCCCACTGGCGTGGCCTGACCATTCAATAATATCTGAGTATAGCCATTCCCCAGTCCGCGCATACGAATCTCTACTCCTTTGCCTTTACTCTCACTCAGACTAATACCAGGCAATCGCTTTAAGACCTCACTAATATTGGTATCACCATATTTTTGAATGTCCTCACTTCCATAGACTACGCGCATGCCTATATCGTCCTGCCTGTCGCGATTCGGTTGCGTCTTCGCGCTTATCTCGACACGGACTGGCGCTGGTGCTGTGCTCTCCTTGACGGGACGCTCTTGCGTTTGCGCGTAAGTGTAGGTGTGAGTATAAGAACATAAACTCAATAGACTCAGGCCAATGATTGCCTTCTTCATGTCCTTGTGCTGGGGTATCTGCACCAAGCTTGGTTGACTAGATAAATGTTGAAGACGAGTTGAGGTCTGCTGATTAAGCATCATATTTTCTTTCATTCAAAGTTAATAGACGTGCGCCCTCCTTGCGCCTAGCTAGGCACAAGGTGATCACATCAGTGAGAGTACGGTTGAAAGTACGAGAGTAAGAGGAGCAGCCTTAGCCCGATGTGGCGCGTTCCAAGGCGCTTCGTATGTGCATCACATCATCCGTACGCACATCGCTATTTTTTGCATTGAGTAAAACGACGATAATCGGCCTGCCCGCAATGGTGGTGCGCATACTAATACAACGTCCCGCAATTTTGGAGTAACCCGTTTTTGATAAACTGATGTCCCAGTTTTTATTAGCTATCAAGGGATTGGTACTTTGATAGTCGTACACTTTTCCGTCATAACGATACTGACCGTCACTGCGGCTAGTCAATTGACGCAATTGCGGATAACTCGCGGCACGTTTGACTAGCTGCGCCACATCGCGCGCGCTAGATCGGTTATTGGGTGAGACGCCTGTGGCTTCTTCCAAATGGGTTGCTGACAAACCTAGGCTCGCAATTTTTTCTTGTAAGGCAGCGCTAAACGCCGCCTTACCACCGGGATAGCTTCGTGCCAGAGCGTGCGCAGCCGTATTGCTCGATGGGATCAAACTCAGTTCTAACAGCGTTTGTCGCGGCAAACGCATACCAGCTGCCAGCTTTACCTGGGTAGTTTGCCAACCAGCGATATCTTCCTTATCCAGCGTGATGACCTGATTCATATCCAAGTTAGCGTCAAGTATGAGCATGGCCGTCATCAGTTTGCTTAAGGAGGCAATCGGTACCATGCTATCGGCATTTTTTTCGATCAGAACTTTACCGCTTTGCTCATCCATCACTAGCACGTGTTCTGAACTCGTTTTGACGTAGGCATTGAGTTGTATCGCTTGTTGGTTCGCTTGCTGTGTCGTTTGCTTGGCTTGGGTGGTAGATGGTATAGCAGATGGTAAGGCGGATGGTGAATATCCATCAGACGCAGCATTCACTTGGGCTTGCAACACCCAAAATAAAGCTAGGACGACACCGAGCACTGGCGCTGCCATTTTCCAATGCCAAGGCTGGGCATCGGGGCGCACTAAACGTTTGATACGTGACAGTAAATCACCACCATTAGCCGCCATGGCAGTCTGCGTAAAACTGGCCGTTTGTAATTTATCCAGCGCCTGTAAAGCACGGGCCAAAGGCTTACTCTGACCTAGCATGGATGCTGCCATATCGTCGGCAATCAGTTCTCTTTCCGCTTCTATACGTTTCGAGATCCACCATACCGCTGGATGATAAAACAGCAGTGACAAGACTACATTTTGTAAAAAATTGACTGCAAAATCCCAGCGTTTAATATGCGCTAATTCATGCGCCAGCAGTGCCTCTATCATATCTGGCGACATCCCCGTCAACAATGACACTGGCATCACGATGACAGGCCTCACACAGCCGTAAGTTACAGGACTTAACAGGTCTTTTTGAAATTTCAAATGCACGGTGCGACGAATCGCTAACTGGTAAGCCATTTGATTAGTGCGGGTCTGCCATTGTTGCACCAGCACGCCCATATCGTCACCGTGTTGCCCCAATCGATACACCCACAGCAGACCCAGTGCTAAACGCAGCAACATCAAGAGTACACCCACACTCCAAATGCTGACGATGAGTGGTAGCCAAGCCTCGATCCGCTCAGCCCATAGGCTTTGCTCAACCCAGATAGGGTTCAAGGATGCGCCCAACTGATTCGCGATTTGAATCGCGCTCTGCAAACTGATCGCCTGTGGCTCCTGCCATTGCTTGAACACTCCCAAGGCTGGCCACAGCAAGCATAACAACATCGAACTACAGGCCAACAGATAACGCCATTGTGGTCGCGCATTACGACTAACAGCCAGCAAGATGGCGCAAACACTAGCGATCAAGGCACCTTGCCAAACAAAATTCAATAGCGGCCAACCTAGTAAATCCGCAAGTGAGTAATTGAGTGAGTGGCTGAATGCGTGGGTGGTTGAGTAAGTGGATGGGTGAGCAGTCATCATGATTTCTTTTCATCCTGCAAAATTTGCTCGATTTCTTCACGTTCGGCTTCAGTCACATGACCACGCAACGCAGCTAACACCAAGGCCTTACCGGAGCCAGCAAAGACTTTTTGTATCATGTCCTTGAGTAGATTGGTTTGCAGAGAATCCTGTGCCTGTGAAGGTGCATATAAATGCGGACGCTGGCTTTCATCTCGTGTCAATATGCCTTTGCTATGCATGATTTGCAGATGACGCAACACCGTCGCATAAGCAAGGTCGGGACGTTCACGCTGTATGCATTCATGCATTTGCTTGGAATTCATTGGGCCGTGCTGCCACAGCAGCTTTAGCAGATTCAACTCAGATGCGGTCGGTTTAGGAATAGAAATTTTCGTCATGGATTCAGTATTTCTAGCATTAGGGGTCGATACAGTTCGATAGTGGAGGCACTATAAATGCTGTAGAAACTTTTGTCTAGAAATTTTTTTCTACAAAAATTTTAATAAATGCAATTACCTTCTTGAAGATACTTATGTTCAATTCTCCTCAAAAATTTGTGGCTAAATCAAACAACTCACCAAATGACTAAAAGTAGAAAAACTCAACTACCGCACTACCTGAGCTGCCTGAGGTGCCTGATGGGGCAATTTTTTTCCATTCAACATCGCCCAAGTCATCACGGCCATGACCTGCGCATTTTGAATTAAATTATCTTTATTGACGTGATCGACCGTATCGACCTGACTATGCCAAGTATGCGAACGATAATCGAGTGGGTCTTGAATAGGTGCGAATGCGGGAATGCCTTGTTCAAAAAAAGCTTGATGATCAGAGCCACCACCGGCTGCATACACGATATCAAGATTGCTCAATTCTTGGGCTTGTTCTTTCGCGTCGTTTAAGGCAGTAAACCACTCATCCACTTTCATATCTAAAAAACCGGTAATACGCCCACCACCTGCATCTTGTGTCAGCATCGCCTGTATTTTTGCTTGATCTGCGGCGTGTGCTTTCAAATAGGCTTTGCTCCCCAACAGTCCTTGCTCCTCCCCCGAAAATAAGACCACGCGCAAAGTTCGTTTGGGTTTGAGTTGCAAAGCATGCATAGCACGTAATACTTCCATCGTTACGACGGTACCGACACCATTATCGGTGGCACCCGTCCCTAAATCCCATGAATCTTGATGCGCACCGAGCACCACTATTTCATCGGCCAATTCGGTACCCGGAAAATCAGCAACCACGTTATACGCTTTCACTGATTCTTTACTCAAGTGTCCACCGAATTCAAACTCTAGTTTGGGTGTAATGCCACGCGCAATTAAGCGCTGCAATAAATTTGCATGTTCTTTGGTGATAATCGCTGCATTCTTTTTATAGCGAGCTGTTGGACTGCCATGCATGTCTTGCAGATTTCCCTCACGGCCAGAGACAAAAAGTATCGCTGC
This sequence comes from Affinundibacterium danionis, assembly GCF_042432465.1. Lineage (NCBI taxonomy): Bacteria > Pseudomonadati > Pseudomonadota > Betaproteobacteria > Burkholderiales > Oxalobacteraceae > Affinundibacterium > Affinundibacterium danionis. The sequence goes on from NZ_JBHLXJ010000018.1 coordinate 70,340, forward strand.
AAAATTCGCTGCTTGTATCACTTGATTCAATTCATCCGAATACTGTTTGAGGTTTTTTTCTTGTGCTGCTGTCGCTTTTGGCGTTGATAAAGCCAACACAATTTTCCCCTGTAAACGCGGTGCTATTTGCTTGAATTCATCTAAAGTCTTCGCATTCATCACGACCACTTCGGCGGACATTTTGCGTGGACTACTTTCGCTCCAAGCCTGCTGTTGAACGTCTAACACCATGCCATTCGCATTTAACAATCGCACCTTGGTCGCTCCACGTGTCCATGCTTTGCCTAACTCGTAGGACTCCTCATGCACATTCACAGCACCATATGCTTTGAGTTTTTCCATCGCCCATTGTTGCGCTTGACGTAATTGCGAAGACCCCGTCAAACGCGGCCCTATGCCGTCGCACATTTCTTCAAGATTCAACATTAACTGATTATTTTTTACAATTTCAGCGTGCAAGTTTTCTGAAACACTAGCGCTAGCATTTTGTGTGAGGTTCGCAACTTGGCTTTGCGCATAGGTGAAGTTACACGGTAGAGCACTAACGCTCAAAGCAAGGATGGCAAGTCTGAATTGATGTGAAAAAGAAGCTCTCATTTGGTTCTCGCGTGATGGTAGATACTAAAAATGGTAGGAAAGTTGAATCCCTCACAGCCAGCCCGTCGAACGCCTGAGCAGCGCGGGTTTCACCCGTCCTACAAATTTTTTAGAATAGAATTAACGGCTAGGCATAGGCGGCATAGCCTTTACAAAATCAGCCAATCCGCCTTTGTTACGAATCGCAATCAAATCATCAATTTTGGCCACACGATTTTCAGGATTTTTCGCCACCAAAACCTCATAGGCACGTAACAAGCCCTCTACTCCAGCCAAAGTTTTCGCGTCGTCGTCGGCTGGATTCAGTCTCGGATCTTTGATTTTTTTCTGCCACTGAAAAGCTGCCGTCGTCACCGTATGATGAAAGCGCAATACGCGCATTAAATCGCCTTTAGCCACACCGTTATGGAACCAAAACACTCCCTTATCTGGACCAAATTGATAGTCGGACACATCGTCTGCCCACTTCTGAAACCAACGCCCTTCTGCAGAGCTCATTACTGCTAAAGGATCTTTATCCGCGGCTGCGGCAAGCTTGATCACCCGCTCACCATCCTGCGCCGTTGCAGGGCCACCTTCGGCATGCGCCACACCGCCGACTAACAAACTTACGGCAACTAAGGCATTGACGCAAAATTGCTGTAAACTTGGGAAACCAATTCGAATAAAACTCATGACAACTCTCCTAAAAATTCTGAATTAAAAAAATAGTGAATCTACGCAACGCCAATCGATCAGCAAAGCGATTTAAGCTGTCGATCAGTTGAGAAGGAGAATAAGCCGGAGAAGGAAGAGACGCTTGCGAATTCCGACCAAGGCCGAAATCGGCAGATGAAAGCCGTAAAAAACGGTGTGAATTTAGAACAGGTATGTTTTCGAAATTCAAAGATCAGTTTAGATAGAAATGGCGATTTTCGTTGACGTTACCGCACCTAGACATGATGAATCAATCACTCTGCATAGACAAACCTGCGATTTGTAATTGAGTGTAATTTGCATCGATGCATGCGATTTACCTGCAATTAAGGCTGAAAATCGAAAGTCAAGTTTGACCAATGTCGTGCTCCTATCGTTACCGCTCCCATTTAGCCTACGCTTTGAATACGCAGTAAGATATCGAATTGTGTCTGTCCTTCGGCATTCTCTGCCAATCGATGTGAAAAACCATGGCGGTTTAAGACTTCACGTACAAACATCAGACCGATACCTTGCCCTCCTTTTTTCGTCGTAAAAAAAGGCGTAAACAGCTGCGAGGTGGCGATTTTCTGCAAGCCTTTACCGGAGTCAATAATCGACAATTTCACCAATCCAGTTGTTGGATCTTGGCCTAAATCTATGCGCACAAAATGCGGAGCGCTCACCTTCTTCGCCTGGGCTGTCTCAACGGCTTCTATCGCATTTTTCACGATATTCATCAAAGCCTGTTCGAACAAATGGCGATCTAAAGCAAGTGCAGGAACAGGTTCTCGTTGTCCCCAACCAAATTGGATAGCGTGCTCTGTACAATGCTGGCGATATAAGACCGAAGCAGACTCAAGCATCTCGCTCAAATCGCAGCATTCAAGATACGGTTCCGGCATCTTCACCACCTGCGTAAAGCGTTCGATGAACTGCGCCAAATTGGTATTGCGCTTTTGCACTGCAACGATGGCAGTGGAGAAATCCTGAGCATCTTCTTGCGTCAATTGGGCACGATAGAATAATAATGAGTCCATCACCGAGCCGGTCGCCGCCACCGTATTATTTACCTCGTGCGCCAAAACTCTCACCACTTTTTCGTAAGTCTCTTTTTCTGAACTTGCTAACTCGTCCGTAATCTCATCGATCATTAAAAAATCACGGCTAAATCCACGATCAACAAATTGACTACGTTGACAACGGAAACGCCGCCCATTTTCATCGCTAAGGACTTTGCTCTCGCCAACTGATAGCGCCATCAATTCATGTAAAAAATCACGATGCAAACCTGTGTCTGCAATTTGAGAAAGTGGTTTTCCCATCTGCAATGCTGCGCCAAATACCTCGTGAGCATAAGCATTGCAAAGACTGATATTGGCATCAAAATCGAACACAATCACGGCGCTGGGTGTCGCTTCTAGCAATTGATCCAAAAACCCTCGTTGTTCACCCAGCCGTAACCGTTCTTGGTATAAGGCATCGAGCATGCGATTGAACAAGATGACCAGTTCATTGGCATCGCGATTAGTACTCACTTTCATGCGCGCAGCGTAATTTTCATCTTGCAATAAATCCTGAAACTGACGAGAGAATTCAAGTGGCAATAATGCCCGGCGTAGTGCGATATGTCCGATCCCATAGCTGCCCAACAATGCCAATTCAATCGCTACAACAAGCAGCGGCCGCTCGTGAAAAAAAATCAGTGCGACGCCAAAAAACATCACATGCAGTAGCATCAGATAGACAAATAATCGTCGTTGCAAACTCATTTTTTGGCCTCAGACTAGGCTTCTGATTCGGTGGTCGCGATCGCGTATTTTTCCAAACGTCGATATAGAGCGAAGCGGCTTAGGCCTAAAGTGCTCGCTACACGCGACAATTTTCCGTCGTGCTCTTGCATCGCTTTTTCTATCATCAATTTTTCCACTTGATCGAGCGTCAGCCCAGAAAACATCGATGTCTCACGACACTCTTGGGTAAGGCTACTTTCTTCTACCGACATGAAATCTGCTTTTTCTAAAACAGGCTTGCCGACTAATAGCAGAGTTCTTTCCAAGCTCTGTTTTAATTGGCGAATATTGCCAGGCCAGTGTTGTTGACTAAGCCAATCCAAAGCCGTAGCGGAAAGCTGCACAGGCGACATGCCATAGCTGGCACATAATTTTTCGCTTAGTCTACGTGCCAACAGAGGAATATCACTACGACGCTCACGCAAGGGCGGCAAACGCAAGGTAATGAGATTCAAGCGATAGAATAAATCTTCCCGAAAATCGCCGCTCGCCACTTGCTCGGCCAACTCGCGATTGGTCGCAGAAATAATCCGCACATCGACTTTTTCAGTTTTACTCGATCCCAGCACTTGATAAGTCTGGCTCTGCAACACCCGTAACAATTTCACTTGATCGGCACGATGTAATTCACCGACTTCATCGAGAAATAGAGTTCCCATATGCGCAGTCGCAAAATGGCCTTTGCGATCTGTTTTGGCATCGGTGAAGGCACCACGCACATGCCCAAACATCTCACTCTCAAACAAAGACGAGGTGATCGCACCCATATTGACTTTGACCGCTTCTTTATGTTGTCTGGAGCTATTGCGGTGTATTGCATCGGCCACCAATTCTTTGCCAGTGCCACTCTCGCCCAAAATCAAAATTGAGGCGCTGGTTTTTGCAACACGAGCAATGGTCGCCAAGACTTTCAATAATTCAGGATGCTCGCCGACGATCTCAGCGAAATCATAGTCACTATCGAGTTGCTGCCGGCTTAAACATCTTATTGGCACATCTGCACTGAGCGACAAGGTCGTTTGTATCAGTTGCATGAGATTCGCGTTATCCCAAGGCTTGGTAAAGAAATCTGCTGCACCTGCTTTGACGCCTTTAACCGCCAGTGAGATCGATCCCCAAGCGGTCATCAAAAGCGCCGGCATTTGAGGATATCGGCGATGAATTTCCGCCATCAAGGCCAAGCCCTCTTCACCACTGGTCTCCAGCGAAAAATTCATGTCGAGCAAAACCAAGCTAATTGCCTGTTGCTCTAACAAAGCCAAGGCTTTGGCAGGCTCATCACAAGTTTTGGTGGCATAACCATGCTGCTTCAACAGCAATGCCAACGAAACTTGAACTGACTCGTCGTCATCAACAATGAGTATGGTGTGTGAAGACAATTACTTCGCCTCTTTCAATAAAAAATGCTATTCGTAATGCAAGGCATCGGTCGGGTTCATACGGCTTGCCATCCAAGCGGGGTACAAGGCGCAAACAATCGATACCAAGTAAATAATCGCCATCGCAAGTCCTGTCGACAGAAAAAAACTATTCCAGTCCATAAACTTGGCAAATATGCCAGTAAATGGTAACTGTATCAGAAACAGCATTCCGACCGCCATAGCGAAACTGCTCAACAACAGCTGTTCCGTCACAATCTGACCGTAAATTTGCGCACTACTCGCGCCGATTGCGCGACGCAAGCCGAGTTCGGGGATGCGGCTGTTGACGTTTTGCCAGAGCACACCGAACAGGCCGAAGCACACCATGATGAGTAAGAAGACGGCGATTAACACTGGCGGGACAAAGAACATCGCCTTTTGTCGCAGCATTTGGTCACGCTCTTCGATCAATGGAGTAATCGTGTACTCAATATCATTGCGCACTAGCCGCAATTGTTGATAAAGTTTAATTTCAAAATTACGCGGCGTTCCGGGCTGCAATTGAATCACGATGTTACTGAGCGGTGCACTCTTGAATGCTGAATGACGGAAAATCGCGATGTTCTCTTGACTCATAAACTCGCCAAAGTACCGATAATTTTCTATCACGCCTACAACCCGATATGTCGCATTTTCTTTGTCAGCGAGATCTGTGTTAGCAATCATCTTTCCTAAAGGATCTTCCTGTTTAAACAGATTCTGTGCCAATTTACGGTTGATGACGATGGGAATTTCGCCGCTTGCTTCGTCTTGCGCAGAAAACCAACGTCCAGCAATCTGAGATATTGCTAAAGTCTTTGCCGCCATATCATCGGCCGACAGTGAATAGGTCTCAATTTTCTGATCTTGATCAATGCGTCGAAAGTCACCGCCAAAACCGGAATTACTATACGGCTCAATTTCAATGAAACTCACGGAAGTCACCTCAGGCAAGGCTGCAATTGCACGTCGAAATTGATCGACTAACTGTGGTTGTGGCGTATCGAGAATCTTTGAATTAGCCTCCAAACTCACACGCCAGCGATGATCGATATCGAAGCCCAAAGGGCGGTTATACAGCCGATAGTTATAAGTAAAGCCAACGACGACGCCAAATATCACCACAAATATCAATAAGATCTCTGCGCTAATCATGGCATTTTTAAGTTTGCGCTTCCATAAAATTTTCCACAAATGATTAAACATTACGCATTTCCTTTCAATGCAAATACGGGATCGAGTCTTGCCATGCGCCATGCTGGAATCACACCAGAAACAATACCAAAGACGATCGTGACCAAAACGCCGTATCCGAATACCGGAAAATTAATGCCAAGCTTTAGGTCAGGCATCAATCCAATATGATTCAACCACACTAAAAATCCCTGGGTGAATGCAAACGAGATCAAACATCCGATCAAGGACAGCACGATGTTTTCAACCAAAAACTGGCTCAACAGCTCAAGTCGTGAAGCGCCAAAAGCCTTACGAACACCAATCTCCGCGCTACGCTCCATCATCCGTCCCAAATTCAAATTCACCAGATTCAGTGCGGGTAGCAGCATGAACATAAACATCATTACAAGTATCGACCCAAACACCCGTTCTGCCCCCGAGTCTTCCTGCCGGATATTATTAGAAAAACCACGCGCAAAACTATCAAATTGGGTATTTGCAATCAGCATGGTTGTCGGCCACTTCGCCGGATCGGTGTCCTTAATGGTTTTGCCGATCTCTGAAATTTCTTTCTTTAAAACGGAAACATCTGCAGTGGTTTTTGCCATCAATACCGCGTAAAAATCACCTATCAAGCTTTCCGAGTAAATTCCGCTTGGCATCGTTGTCAGCGGTGCCCACATCTTTGCTTCTCCGCCACTGCCGCGACCATCATCCACCACTGCGGTGACCTCATATTGATGACCGCGTACATTTAATTTCTTTCCTACAGCAGCTTGATCACCAAATAATCTCTGCGCAATCATGGTGTTCAAGATAATGTGGAAACGCCCTTGATCAACATCGCCTCGACTAAAGAAATTTCCTTCCTTTAACTGATATCGATAGATTTCCCAAAACACAGCATCGGTAAACACCATCGTCAATTTTTCAACACGTTCGTCTTGATACACCGCCACAGGAAATGAACGTGTAACAGCACTTACCTTTTCAGCTGACTTAATCGGCTTAAGATATTGATCAATCAGTTTGTAACCCAAACCACTCATCATCACCATACTACTGCCGGACTTCATTTCGCTAGACTTAATAAATCGATCAACCTGAACAATACGATCACGATTCACATCGACGCCTGACGGGGCAAAGCTGTGTTCCATGATAGCAGTCACAACCAACAACACCACCAAAGTCAAGACGATACACATCAAGTTAATAAACGTGAACACTTTGCGTTTTCGGTACACACTCAAAGCCATCATTAAATAGTTTTTCAACATCGCGATTCCTAAGTAACCAATTGGCCATCGAACACGCGAATGATGCGACCACTTTGTTTGGCATGGCGTTCATCATGCGTCACCATCACCACGGTGGTCCCTTGCTGATTCAGTTTGAGTAGGATATCCATCACCTCAGATCCCATGTGGCTATCGAGGTTACCGGTCGGCTCATCGGCGAGTAAGATTTCAGGTTGGCCGACCATGGCACGAGCAATGGCAACGCGTTGTTGTTGACCACCTGAGAGTTGATTTGGATAATGATCCATGCGAGCACTGAGGCCCACGCTGGCTAGCGCTTGTTCCGCTAGTTCACGCCTTTGCTTTGCATTGGTCTTACGGTACAAAAGCGGCAGTTCAACATTATCGATCACGCGCAAATCATTGATCAAATGGAAGCTCTGAAAAATAAAGCCAAAGGTCTTATTGCGCATTTTTGCCAAGGCTTTATCACCCCATTGATGCAATTCCTCGCCAGCGATTTTGACCTTCCCTTCACCCGGACGATCAAGCAGGCCCAAGAGGTTGAGCAAAGTGCTCTTACCACAACCGCTCGGTCCCATAATGGAAACGAATTCAGCTTTATTGATGAGGAGATTTATATCACGTAGAGCAATCGTCTCCACTTTGTCGGTCTGATAGGTCTTGCTGACATTTTCAAATTGAATCATGTTTTCTCCTTTTTGCAGTATTACAGCCTAGATTTAGTTGAGTCGAAAGCTATCGAGATGCTTGAACTTGCTGACATCGGATACGATAATTTTGTCACCAACTCGTATCGCCGAACTTGCTACAACTTCCGCATGTTTGCCATCATTCAAGCCAAATTCGACACTACGCTTGACCGCTTTACCATTCTCGATCACGAATACCTCTTGTCGTCCTTTGCCATTGATTGCTGGACCAATATCGACCATCATGGTTTGGTCTTTTTGATCGGTAATGATATTCGTTTCAACGCGTAATTTATGGCGCAATGCGGGATGATTGGCTTGCTCCAAACTAACCAAGAGTTTTATCGTGCCATTTTGTATCTCGGGCAATACCATTTGCACCTGCCCTTTTAAGGTCTGTCCGCTGTATTCGACCCGCACAGCTTGTCCTGGACTCAGATAACGCGCATAAAAATCTGATACGCTCGCCTCCACCCGAAAATTATTCAACTCGGACACCTTAGCGATCAATTGTCCCGTATTCACACTCGCACCTTCATCCGTCATCGCCCATGTCAGCAGTCCATCAAAGGGCGCTGTGACCTGTGTTTGTGCCAATAGGCTTTGTTGTAGCTCCATTTGTTTTTGAAAGATGGAGCGCTGCAATTTAGCACTTTCGATATTGCTATTAGTGCTTTTGCGTAGGTCAAATAAGGATTCTTTGTGCTGGCGTAACTGCACTTCGTTACGCTTCACCGTGAGTTCGGCGGCCTGTACATCGACTTGAGAAGTGATGCCCGTTGCGCCCAACTTTTGAAAGCGCGTCAACTTGACACGATTACTCTGTAGATCGAGTTCTAACAACTCAATTTCGCTGGCAATTTTCTTTAATTGCGCATCCAATTCCAAACTAAGACTTTGCACTCGCAAACTCTGCTGAGAAATTTGCTCACGCAAATTATCAATCGCCACGCGTATGGTCTTGTCATCTAAGACCATCAGCAGCTCACCCTCCTTGACGATTTGCCCGGCTTTGGCAATGACTTTTATCACCCGCGTTTGATTTGGGCTGGAGATTTGTTCCTCGCGCACCGGCACCACAATGCCAGAGGCATTGATCGTATTATCGATGTGCCCTACTCGCACTTCTGATACACGTAGCTCACTCAAAGACACCGACTGGCTCACCACACGATTGAGCGCCCACGCCAGTCCACAAATAGATATGAGGACGATGAAGCCTATAATCCAACGCTTACGCTGACGAGCACGCAAAATATCTTGACTAATGTTATGGTCCATTTTCCTATTTCGCTATGATTTACCTAGGTTGCAAAAACTACCTGCAAGGAATACAGCAAACAGTGTGCCAATTCAGGAATTGGTGGAAATCTTTTAAAATCAAAGACTTGGAAAATCGGAGGACGAATGATTGAAGTTAGTTCGTGCTAGATCGAACATGCATGTGCGAAAACGCACGTGAATGTCAATCGAGACTTCCGTAGTAGAAGGGTCAAGGATGAGTGGGATTCAGCTAGCGTGAACGAAATGCACTGTCACTAAGTTGAAAAACAAACCACTCGACGCCAAAAAAACGAAAAGACAGGAAGCAAAGGCCCATCTGTAGCCGTCACTACGCTCCTCTGCGTCTCTGCGTCTCTGCGCCTCAGCGTTGAGGGGTGTTGATTTTAATTGAATTACTACTGCAAGTTTTAAGACATCATTTTCGTAGGGTGGGTGAAACTCGCGCCGCCAGCACATCGAGCACCTGAGCGGCGCGGGTTTCACCCGCCCTACAATTTTACATTCTAAACTTACTTAGGGCTGACCATCTAACCAAGCTTTAACAGCAGGTGCTCTTTCGTTGGCGATGCGGATGCGATTTTTTATGCTGCCTGCGACACGGTCAACTTCGCCGCGAGCACTGGCATCAATATTCTTTTCTGCAAATGCATTGAGTTTATCGACCAATTTGAGATCGCTTGAAGACGCGATTAAGCCAGGGAAGAAACGACTACGTGAAGTCGCATCGACACGCTTATTCACCGCTTCTAAGTTCGCAAGCGCAAAGTCAAACGCCATCTCTGGATTTTCGCCAGCGACGCTACGTATCATACTAGCGCTGGTGGTTAAACCAGGCTCATCGGTCAAGGCTAAATCCAAGGCTCGCTGTGCTAGTTTCTTGTCTTTTGCAATCGCCAATAAACCATAGAGACTATCCTTGATCATGGCTGATTTTTCTTTTTGCGCGCGTTGACGCAGATCATTCCATGTTGCCTCATCCGCATTGCGCGCGACTATCGACAAGATCAAACGACGCAACGCAGGTGGTACGGCTTTTGGATCACTGTCTATTAATTTAAAACGGCGCTGCGCTTCAGCCAAAGTTGCTGCGTCTTCTAAACCGCTCATCACGCCAATAATCTCAGAACGGAAGTTGGCTAAGTATTCCGCTTCACCCGGTTTGGCGTCCCAGCCCAGACGATCCATGTACGGTTTCAACTTAGCGCGTGCAATGGCTTGGAATTTTGCTTTACGTTCAGCATCGTCTTTAACGAAAGCAATAAATCCAGAAATGCGGCTGGCAATCGTACTCCACACGTGCGGTGTTGCATCGTCAGGTGTGCTCTTCGCCAGATTCAAAAAATCTGCAACGGTCTGTTGACCGGCAATCGCCATCGCATAGCTGTCAGACAAAATACCGACTTGATCAATCGCAGAGATCTGAGAAAATTGACTCGCCAATTGTGGGAAAACTTTATCGCCATACAAAGTACGGTAGTAACCATTTTGTCCCGCATTGACCACCACTGTGCCACAGGCTGGCAACGTTAATGTCCCTTTGCCGCCAGTCACCAGCGTTCTGCCCACAACTCTGGTACCTGCAATTTGCGCGACAACTGGCACTTGCCATGCACGTGCCGCACGATTTGGCTCATCACGAGAGAACTCACCTTGTTTTAAATTAATCAGCGTTTTACCGTCTTTGCAGCTAATATCTTCCACGCGGATCAAAGGTACGCCGGGTTGTTGGGTAAAATCTTTGGCGATAGATTTGATCGGTTTTTTGGCGGCTTTTTCTATAGAATCAAAAAAGTCATTGGTCACCGTATTGCTGTAAGCATGCTTTTTCATGTAGGCACGAACGCCGTCACGCCAAGCGTCGGAACCGACATAATTTTCTAACATACGAATAACGGCTTCACCTTTTTGGTAAGTGATCGTATCGAAAGCCTGACTGGCTTGCTCTACCGTTTCTATACGTTGCACGATAGGATGTGAGCTCTTCATAGAATCCGGCGACATCGCCGCTTCACGCACGCCAATCGCATTAAATTCTGGCAACCATTCTGGATGCAACTTGGACATCGCGCGATTTTCCATCCACGATGCAAAACCTTCGTTCAACCACAGGTCATCCCACCATGCCATCGTGACCAAATCACCAAACCATTGGTGCGCAGTTTCGTGGGCAGCGGTGACGAAGACACGTTCCTTGTCGCCTTGAGTGGAGAATTTTGGATCAAGCAAAAGGGAATATTCAAACGTAAAAATCGCGCCCCAATTTTCCATTGCACTGAAGAATTGGCTTTGTCCTGGTGCAGCTACATTGTCGAGTTTAGGCAGAGGATAACGCACACCAAAATAATCGTTAAATTCTTTCAAAACTTTGGCTGATTCTTCCAAAGCATAACGCGCTTGCTCGACACTGCCACGCTTAGCCACTACGCCGATTTCCACACCTTCGGCTTGCACTGTCGTGCGCTCAAAATCGCCTACACTTAAAAATAAAAGATAAGTGGACATCTTGGGTGAAGTGGCAAACTTGACCCAAGTTTTGCCATTACCCAAGTCTTTTTTATCCTGGACAGGCATATTACTGACGGCTAAATGTTCGCTAGGGATAGTGACATCCAGATTGAAGGTGGCTTTGAAAACAGGCTCATCCCATGAAGGCATAAAACGACGCGCATCGGAGTTTTCAAATTGAGTGAACAAAGCACGTTTCTTACCTGCTTCTACATCATAGTCGAGCGAGAATAAACCCGTCGCTTGGGTGCCGATCAAACCATCATAATCCATGCTCAAGGTATAGCTGCCCTTGGCAATGTCTTTGCCAAAACTAAAAGTGGCAGTTTGATTTTTTTCGTCTATCGTTACCTTGGCTTCCGTGCCAACCGGATGACCTTTACTATCTTTCAGGCTGACGTTCTTAAAACTCATATCCAGCGCATGCAAGGTAATTGTAGAGCTCACCTGACTGACTTCAATTTTGATACTCGCCTTGCCTGTGAACTTGGCATCGCTGGCATTAGGTGTTACGGAAATATCGTAGTGCAAAGGGCGAACACCGCGAGGCAATTGCGAAGTGACTTTATTAAAATCAATCGCTGGAGCAGGTTTGGCAGATTTTGCAGCCATTTTGCCCGGTGTCGCCGCACTATTTTTTTCAGCGAACTCAGTCATCCCAGCAAAAACTGGCAAGCTCGTACCTGCAAAGAGTGTCAACACTGCTAGCGAAATCAAATTACGTTTCATACTTTTCCTCATTAATGTTTATTTTACTTATACTTATTTAAATCTACTTATTTGCATGCACTTATAACATCCATTCATTGTGTTTATGAAAGCTCACAAGGTCTCTTCGAACCTTGTCGATTAATAAAGTTCCACATTTAAGAATTTTATTTAATGACATCCCTAAATTACAACATCAAATGATCCATGGATCACTGATCTAAAGCGGCGGTGCGATAAGGATTTACCTCACTTGGACTCACGACTTCCCCTTTATTGCCCCAGGCGTTGCGGATATAAGTCAGGACAGTCGCGACCTCGCCATCGTCTAACACTGGCGCGAACGGTGGCATGCTATAAGGTCTGGGGTTTAGTTTGGTTGCGGGTACAAACCCACCTGAAAGTATCAAACGAATAGGGTTACTAACTGAGGCGATCTGAAGCGTGGCGTTGCCCTTTAAAGCAGGATAAACGCCCGGCACACCCTCGCCGCCTTTGCCGTGACAATCGAGACATTGTGCTTTATAAATTTTCTCGCCGCGCTCCATGATTTGCAACATCTGCTCTTTACTGACAGTTGGTCTAGCAATCGCACGATCTAATAGATCAGGGGCACTTTGTTGTTGCTGTGGCAGCGCGCGCAAATACGTCGCAATCGATCGCGCATCGGTATCGCTCAGATGTTGCAAACTCTGCTGAACCACTTCAGCCATAGGGCCTGCCACACTGGATTTCAAATTATTACCGCGCACCAGCAGCTGTGTCAGTTCTGCTTCGCTCCAATTGGGCAAATTCAATTCATTCGCTGACTGTAACGAAGGCGCATACCAATGAATCTGCGCCATCTCACCGCCGGAAAAATCAGCACTTCCCTGATTCGCTCCCAAACTATTGCGCGTACTGTGACAAGCACTACAATGTGCCAATCCGCGCACCAAATATGCGCCACGATTCCAATCCGCACTTTGCTGTGATTGATAATCTAAAGCGCCAGGTTTGAAATACAGGGCACGCCACAGAGACAGCGCGGCTCTTTGGTTATACGGAAAAGCCAAGCTATGCGCCGCATTTTCTTGCACTACCGCGGGCTGCGATTGTAGATACGCGTACATGGCATCCGCATCTTCACGCGAGACATGGGTGTAATTCACAAATGGAAAAGAGGGATACAACAAACGTCCATCTTTGGCTTTACCGTTATGCAGCGCATTCCAAAAATCTTCTGCGCTCCAGTCACCTATGCCCGTCTTTTTATCGGAAGTGATATTCGGCGTCACAAACTGTCCAAATTCGGATTGCATGACACGACCACCTGCAAAAGCCGCGCCACCACGCGCGGTATGACAAGCCATACAGTCACCAATGCGCACCAGATAGGCGCCTCGTTCCAACACCGTTGTCGGTGCTGACTTAGTGCCATTTTGTGTTTTTGAATCTTGACTGGACACAGTCAAGGCAGCGCTAGCGTAGCTATCGCCTAATGCATATCCATACCAGCCCAAAGCCAATAGGGACAAAAGCAGTAATAACAGCAGAGTCAATACTATTTTCCACACGCGTGAGATCATGGCAGGACACTCCCACAGGCGATAGGTAATTTGAATCCGGCAATGTCAGACTGACGCACGGCTTTGGTATCAGCAGGCATAGTTTGCGATGCTAGCCAAGCAGATACGGCGGCAATGTCATCTGCACTCAATTGTTTTGCAACGCTTTGCATACAGTCTGGCGCGTGAGCATGACGACTGCCCGTTTTCCAAGCGCCAAGTTGCGCCACCAAATAATCACGCGGCAAGCCTAGTAGTCCAGGAATAAAGGGCGCAACCCCTGTCATCTTTTCAGAATGACAGGCTACGCAAGCGGGAATTTTTTTGCCGACATCGCCCAGCTTCACCAAAACTCGCCCACGCTCCAACATGGACGCGTCAGCAATGCTAGCTTGTGGTGCGGCATAGGGAGGATTGAGTGAAGAAAAGTAACTAGCGATTTCCTGTAAATAACTATCAGTCAAATGCGCCACCATATAAGTCATCATCGGATAAGTACGCTTACCATCCCGAAAGTTGCGCAGTTGATTGTACAAATAGCCTTCAGGCTTGCCCGCAATGCGCGGATAAAAACCGTCGGTGGTCGCTCGCCCTTCTTGACCATGACATGCCACGCAGGCTTTGACACGCTGCGCCAAAGTATCGGGCACAACTTGGGCGGCGGCATTCATCGAGGCTAGCATGCTGACACTGCTCGCGAGCAAAGCGGCAATACAAATAATTTTCTTCATTGAGACGATCAACTCACATAAATGAAAACGCTTGATTGCTGTCACTTATTTAGCCTTTAAGGCTGTTCGGCGCATCAATCAAGCGTCTTCTTTTTTTACTACCAATTACCAATCAAAATTGCTTTGAGTTACTTTGAGTCACCTTAATACGGACGACAACAACAAATTAATTCAAACTAAAACTAATTAGCCTCTTTTTGCTTAGTGTTATTTTTCACTGTCGTTTTATCCGCCAAACGCTTATTCGATTTCAGCAACTCAATTTCATCACTCAAAATATTCGCCGCTTCGATCAGGAATACATCTTTTGCTTCTTTATTCGCTTTTTCCGCAGCCAATTCTGAAGCCAAACTACGTTCATTGCCTTGCAAGCCATCGTCTTGCGTCGAGACTTTTGCTACCGCATCTTTTTTCTCGGCAGGTTTGCCTTTGGAATCTAAAGTAGCGCGAATGGCTTCACGTTCTTTAATTTTCTTTTCACGTGTATCACGTTCAATACGACGCTCTTCTTCATTCAAAGAAATGTCTTTTTTCTCTTTTTGCTTTTTAAATTCCGCAATATCTTCATTGATGAATTGGAATTCTTTGTCTTTAGCAATACGCATTTCATGACGCATTTGCAGCATGGCTTGCACATCTTTCAAATTACCGACGGTATGATAATTTGCCGGTTTAATCTGCACCCAAGGCAAGGCATTGTCGTAGCTCGATTCGCCATAACTATCGGCATCCACAAAACTAGGATAAGCGATATCGGGTGTTACGCCACGCAGTTGCGTAGTACCACCGTTCACACGGAAAAACTGGGCAATCGTCATCTTCAAATCACCGTATTGCGGTTTCGCACTACGCGCCATTTGATCCAGACTGATCACCGTTTGCACGGTACCTTTACCAAAGCTGGTTTCACCGATGATCAAGCCACGACCATAATCTTGAATCGCCGCCGCAAAAATCTCTGAAGCTGACGCCGAGCCACGATTGATCAACACGCCCATAGGGCCATTCCAAGCAAGTACACCAGCGCTATCGCTCTCGACATGCACTTCGCCGCGAGAATTACGTTGCTGTACGACTGGGCCTTTACCTATGAACAAGCTGGTCAACTCCACCGCTTCATTCAAAGAGCCACCGCCGTTATCACGCAAATCGATGAGCACGCTATCGACTTTTTCTTTCTTCAATTCTGCCAACAGTTTTGCTACATCGCGGGTAGCGCTCTTAAAATCTTTATCGCCACGACGACGGGCATCAAAATCTTGATAGAAAGTCGGCAAAGCGATCACGCCAATACGACGCGTACCTTCAGCGGTTTTCACCTCTTGTATCGTTTTTTTAGCGGCTTGCTGTTCTAGTGTAATTTTATTCCGCACTAATAAAACGGTTTTGTGCGCGCCATCAGGACCGGCATCAGCTGGCAACACGTCCAGCAATACGGTCGTGTCTTTCGGGCCGCGAATCAGTTTTACCACGTCATCGAGACGCCAGCCCATCACATCGACTGGTGTGCTATCAGCTCCTTGGCCGACACCGACAATACGATCACCGACTTTCAATTTACCGGATAAAGCGGCTGGACTGCCAGGCACCATCTCACGGATGGTCGCCATCTCATCACGGTCTTGTAAAGTTGCACCTATGCCCGTCATCGATAAACGCATTTGGATATCGAAATCCTCTGCTGCCTTAGGGCCGAGATAATTGGTATGCGGCTCGACTGACATGGCATACGCATTCATAAAGAGCTGGAACACATCTTCGCTCTTTAATTTGTTCATGCGCGTCAAAGTCGATTCGTAGCGCTTATCTAAAGTGGCCTTAATCGCCGCTGGCTCTTTACCTGCCAGTTTTAGACGTAACCAATCATTCTTAACACGCTGACGCCACAGGTCACGCATCTGGTCGATGTTTTGTGGCCAAGGTTCTTTTTCACGTTGGTAGCGATACGCTTCTTTTTGGGAAAAATCAAAATCGCTGTTTAATAATTCACGAGCATAAGTCAGACGCTCTTTAAAACGCTGATGGTAGAGATTAAACATCGCAAAAGGCGTACTCAAATCTTGCGACAAAATCGCATCATCGAGCTTATTACGTGCATCATTGAATTGATCCACATCTGATTGCAGGAAAAAAATCTTATCCGCATCCAAAGACTTTAAATAGCGATCAAAAATCTTTTCAGACATCGCATCATCCAGCGGTGTCGCTTTGTAATGAAAACGGGTCAAGAATTCTGCGGCCATATTGGCGGCTTGAATTTGTTGTGCTTGAGGTTGAAAACTGAGGGGGGCGGCTGCCTGATTGGCGGCACTGACGGTCTTATTGTCTAGGGCAGAACTAGAATCTGCCAGTGCAAAATGGGTGGAGAGCGCTATAGCGACCATCATCCCGATAAAAGTTTTTTTCATCTTCATTCTCCAATGATTCGTATTTATCACACACGATTACACATCTTGCACCGGCTACACCACTTGCATAGATTGTGTCTATAAAATTCAATACAAATCAATAATTTCCATTGGCAAAATACGAATATCTTTATTCACATTTTACGATTACTGTGATGAGAATTCATAGTCCAACATCACCATCACGTTTCGCTAGCTGAGTCGGCATAAGTCGACTTTAATAAAATCTCCCTATCAAAGCTCAGCTACGACATTTGCACTCGCAGCATATCACTTGTTAGATGAATGCACAGCACACCCCCATTATTCTTCCATCGTTTTGACTAGATTTTTGGCAATTTTTTGTAACGATTTGTAGGTCAGACTCGTTTAAGTATCCTAAGTTCCATCTAAGTGAGGACTAAGTTGGCATAAGCAAGCATGAAATATGAGGTCATTTTCCGTTCTTATTTTGCGCTTAGATGTCACAAAATTTTGCCTGCAGATTTTTATTTTTCGCCTACACTAAATTTAGCCTCTTGATTTCACCCTGTCGGAATTACGCTGGTTCATCTTGAAATGCGCAAGTTTAAAGGAGATCAACATGAATATTTTTGACAATTATGCGGCCCGCTATGAAAAAACCCGCGAAGAGGAATATTCACTGCAAGAGTTTCTCGATCTCTGCAAAAAGAATCCCCTCGCCTACGCCAGCGCCCCAGAGCGTATGCTTGCCGCCATCGGTGAACCCGAAATTGTAGACACGCGTAACGATGCACGCCGTTCACGTATTTTCTCAAACAAAGTCATCAAAATTTATCCCGCATTCCGCGAGTTTTATGGAATGGAAGAAGTGATAGAACAAGTCGTTGCCTATTTCCGCCATGCGGCACAAGGTTTGGAAGAGCGTAAGCAAGTCTTGTATTTGCTCGGCCCGGTCGGCGGCGGCAAATCATCGATTGCAGAGCGCCTCAAATATTTGATGGAAAAAATTCCCTTTTATTGCATCAAAGGTTCACCGGTGAACGAATCGCCACTCGGCTTATTTAATGAAGAGGAAGACGGCGCCATTTTAGAAGAAGACTTTGGCATCCCCCGCCGTTATCTGAGAACTATTCCTAGCCCTTGGGCGGTCAAACGCCTGCATGAATTTGGCGGCGACATCAATCAGTTCCGCGTCGTACGTCGTTATCCTTCGGTATTAAAACAAATCGCCGTTTCCAAAACAGAACCAGGTGATGAAAACAATCAAGATATTTCTTCCTTGGTCGGCAAGGTCGATATCCGCAAACTCGAAGACTATGCACAAGATGATCCCGATGCGTACAGCTACTCTGGTGGTCTCTGCTTGGCGAATCAAGGTTTGATGGAATTTGTCGAAATGTTTAAAGCGCCAATCAAAGTGTTGCATCCCTTACTGACCGCAACGCAAGAGGGTAATTTCAAAGGCACGGAAGGTTTTGGCGCGATACCATTTGAAGGCATTATCCTCGCGCACTCAAATGAATCTGAATGGAAAACCTTCAAGAACAATAAGAACAATGAAGCCTTCTTAGATCGTATTTATATCGTCAAAGTGCCTTACTGCTTACGCGTCTCGGACGAAATTAAGATTTATGAAAAGCTGATACAAGGCTCTTCTCTGGCGAAAGCACCGTGCGCACCGGGCACTTTTAAAATGATGGCGCAGTTCGCGATCTTGTCGCGACTAGTTGAGCCAGAAAACTCCAGCATCTTTAGCAAAATGTTGGTGTACGACGGTGAGAATCTGAAAGACACCGATCCTAAAGCCAAATCACGCCAAGAATATGTTGACTATGCGGGTGTGGATGAAGGCATGAGCGGCATCTCCACCCGCTTCGCTTTCAAAATTTTGTCCAAAGTCTTTAACTTTGATAACACCGAAGTCGCCGCCAATCCTGTGCACCTACTCTATGTGTTAGAACAACAGATCGAACGCGAGCAATTTGCCCCTGAACTAGAACAAAAATATCTGTCGTACATCAAAGAATATTTAGCCGCACGCTACGCTGAGTTCATCGGCAAAGAAATCCAAACCGCGTATCTAGAAAGCTATTCTGAATACGGACAGAATATTTTTGATCGCTATGTCATCTTCGCCGATTTCTGGATACAAGACCAAGAATTCCGTGACCCCGACACTGGCGAAAGCTTTGACCGCGAAGCCTTGAATAGTGAATTGGAAAAAATTGAAAAACCTGCGGGCATCTCAAATCCCAAAGACTTCCGCAATGAGATCGTCAATTTCGTCCTACGCGCAAGAGCACAAAACGGCGGCAAAAATCCAACCTGGACCAGCTATGAAAAACTGCGTACCGTCATTGAGAAAAAAATGTTCTCGAATACGGAAGAGTTATTACCAGTCATTTCATTCAATGCCAAAGCCAGCAGCGACGACGCCAACAAACACCAAGAATTCGTCAACCGCATGGTGGCAAAAGGCTACACCGCGAAACAGGTTAGATTGCTGTGTGAATGGTATTTGAGAGTGAGGAAGTCGTCGTAGGGATCAAGGTGTTAAAGCCCCTCTCCCGCAAGCGGGAGAGGGGTTGGGGTGAGGGAGGTTAGGCAAGACTGAAATTATTATCAATGATAACAATTTCAGCGACTGAGGTTTGCAAGCAATGAGCAAACGGATATCTGAATCCCCCTCATCCCCAACCCTTCTCCCGCTTGCGGGAGAAGGGAGCAAAGGCAACGCCAAAGCAGCAAAAACAGAACTTGTTCGGGAGCACAAATTGGTACATCTAATCGACAGACGAGTTCAAGGTAAAAACAAATCGGCCCCAAACCGCGAGCGTTTTTTGCGTCGCTACAAAGGCCAGATCAAAGACGCCGTCACGCGCGCTACCAAAGGCCGTTCCATCACCGACATGGATAGCGGCGAGAAAATCGCGATCCCCGTCAAAGATGTGAATGAACCTAATTTTGGACACGCGCAAGGCGGCGTGTGGGAAAGCGTTAATCCCGGCAACGATCAATACCAAACGGGTGATCAGATCGAACGCCCCAAAGGTGGCGCAGGTAAAGGCCAGGGGCAAGCAGGCAATAGCGAAGAAATCAGCGAAGATGATTTTGTATTCCAAATCAGCCGCGAAGAATTCCTCAATTATTTTTTTGAAGATTTAGAGTTACCGAATCTGGTCAAAACCCAGCTTACCGCCATCACCGATTTTAAAAATCAACGCGCAGGTTATAGCACTACCGGCACGGCATCGTCTTTACACGTTTTGCGTTCATTACGTGGTGCCTTGGGTAGGCGTATCGCGGTAGGCGGCAAATCGAGTAAACGCTTGAAAAAAGCCGAAGAAGAACTAGCAAAATTACTCGCCGAAACCAGCGACAACCAAGACCCCAGAATTCTCGCACTGCGCCAAGAGATTCATCATCTGCGCACGCGTTTGCTCGCCATTCCCTTTATCGATCCTTTTGACCTGCGCTACAGCAATCGCATCAAAGTTCCTAAACCCAGCACGCAGGCCGTGATGTTTTGTCTACTCGATGTTTCTGGCTCTATGGATGAAAAGAAAAAAGATATCGCCAAACGCTTCTTCATTTTGCTCTATCTTTTCCTGCAACGCGCTTACGAAAAAATTGAAGTCGTCTTCATCCGCCATCACACTTCTGCGCTCGAAGTCGATGAGCATGAATTCTTTCACTCACGCGAATCAGGCGGCACCATCGTCTCCTCTGCGCTGCGCCTGTTGACCGAGGTTATACAAACCCGCTACGCCTCCAGCGATTGGAATGCCTACGTCGCACAAGCATCGGATGGTGACAACTGGGACAATGATTCCGTCATCTGCAAACAAATCCTGCTCAACACCATCATGCCCATGGTGCAGTACTACGCCTACGTCGAGATCACCGACGGCGAGCCACAAAATCTGTGGCAAGAGTATACACAAGTCAAAGAACAAAAGTCCCACTTCGCTATGCAAAAAATCGAGGAGCCTGCTGACATCTATCCTGTGTTTAGAGAACTCTTTAAAAAACAAAAAAAATGAGGCTGAGAGGACATTTTCATGAATAGCCACAACGCCGATCAAGATAAAAAAATTGAGGATGCGACAAGCAAACCGCGCAACCCACGACGCTTGCCAGATCAATCCGAATGGACGTTTGAACTAATCGAACAAGCCCACGAAGAAGTTGCGCGCGTTGCCAAACATTTTGAATTAGATACCTACCCAAATCAGCTAGAAATCATCACCGCCGAACAAATGATGGACGCCTACGCCTCGGTCGGTATGCCCGTCTCGTACAACCATTGGTCATTCGGTAAACATTTTTTATCGACCGAAAAAAGCTATAAGCGCGGTCACATGGGGCTGGCGTATGAGATCGTCATCAACTCAAATCCCTGCATCGCGTATTTGATGGAAGAAAACAGCCTGACCATGCAAACGCTGGTGATCGCGCACGCTGCCTATGGACACAACTCCTTCTTCAAAGGCAATTACCTATTCCGCACTTGGACCGATGCCGATGCGATTATTGATTACATGGTCTTCGCCAAACAATACATCAGCGATTGCGAACAACGCTATGGAATAGAAGCGGTCGAACTCTTAATTGACTCTTGTCACGCGCTACAAAACTACGGCGTAGATCGCTACAAACGACCTGCCAAAATTTCCCTCGCCGAAGAAAAAGAAAGACAAGAAGAACGCGAGCGCTATTTACAATCACAAGTCAATGATCTCTGGCGCACCGTCCCGCGTCGCGAAAATGTGGTGAGCGAAGAAGAAGTTCGTCGCTACCCCGAAGAGCCACAAGAAAATCTACTCTATTTCATCGAAAAATATTCGCCCTTGCTACAACCGTGGGAAAGAGAGATCATCCGCATCATCCGCATCATCCGCAAGATTTCGCAATACTTTTATCCGCAAAGACAAACGCAAGTCATGAACGAAGGCTGGGCGACCTTTTGGCATTACACGATTTTGTACCAGCTATTTGAGGAAGGCATCGTCGGCGATGGCTTCATGATGGAATTTTTGCAGAGCCACACCAATGTCATCTACCAAGCACCGGTCAGCAGCAAATACTACAATGGCATCAACCCGTACGCGCTGGGCTTCGCCATGATGAGCGACATCCGCCGCATCTGCGAACATCCGACCGAAGAAGATCGACGCTGGTTCCCCGATATCGCTGGCAGTGACTGGTTAAATACCCTGCACTTCGCCATGCGCAATTTCAAAGACGAAAGCTTCATCGCGCAATATCTGTCGCCTAAACTGATACGCGATTTTCACTTCTTCGCCATCTTAGACGACGACAGCAAAAAAACCCTCAGCGTCTCCGCCATCCACGACGAAGCCGGCTACCACAGCATACGCCAACAATTAGCGGGACAATACAATCTCGGCAATCGCGAACCGAATATCCAAGTCTGGTCAGTCGACCTAAAAGGCGACCGCGCCCTCACCCTACGCCACAATCAATACTTACGTCGCCCCTTAAACAATCAAACTTCAGAAGTATTAAAACACGTCGCGCGGCTGTGGGGATTTGATGTGTATCTAGAAACCGTGGATAGCAATAATCAGATTATTGCTACGCAGGAGTGTAAGTTGGAGAAGCGTAAGGGGCGGCGGGGGTGAAGCATAGCCAAAGCTTTTACTATGACTAAAACTCAACCACTTCAAAAGTGAGATTTGAGTCAGGACTATTTAACAAAATTTTAGATTGATATGCAATGCTAAGTTTTCGAGCTTTACTTAGAGGAATAAATCGCCAAATACCCACGCGTCGAATCGATTCTGCGTAAATATAAATAGGACTAATTCGCTTGGGAAGTTCATTTTGTATTTCCTGCCACGACCAAAGGCAGACTCCTTCATATCGACGTTTGCCATCAACAAACTCAAACTCTTCGCCACGATGAATTAAATAAGCAATTTGCATTAAAATCCTTTTGCGAATATTCATAATCCGTATCGTCTCAGCGGAATAAGTAGCTCGTCGAGTCAACCACATTGCAGTACAAGCCAACAACTCTCAAAATCATTTTGCTTTGCCTTTTGTTCTTGCACCCAAAAATAAATCCTTCCGCAATCTCCCCACATGACGCCCAAATCGTCATCAGAATCAAACTGAAACAACAATTTCCAATCTCTAGCACCTGATTCAAGTTTTTTTGCTGCGTCACTTTCATACCCCTCTACGCCACCAAGGTAGATTCCGTTTGACGCCAATTGAGATTCCAATTCCATATGATTACCTTGAACAGGTTTCGGATAACCTCCAACTTGATGATGTGAGCTGCTAACACCATCATCCCAATCAATATATGCATCGACCTCATCGTCAGAAAGGCAAAGTGCCTCTACAGCAGGATCATCAAAATTTGGAAGTATTTGTACCAATTTTGGCGAAACATAAATTTCGTTTAATCGACTCTCAGTAGTTAGATCCTCAGGATAACTAATTGTATTATTTGGCTCGGCTTGAAATATAACGCGCCATTTTCCCTTATCTTTTGGATCGAAGCCCCATGGCATTTCGACGATATCATAAAAGAACAAGAGCGAACCTCGATCTCCGAGCCAATCATATTGATACACTTTAGCAATTTCAGCCAAGTCTAATTGTCCAAGAAACGCTAACGGTTTTCCATTATCTCTAGGCCATTCAAATACACTACTGTTTGCAGTTGGTTGCCCACCAAATTTCGAATTTCTTTTCTCCACTGTTTTACACAGGCTTACAGCAGGACGCCTTATTTTTTCTAATTTGGGAGCCAAATTTCGATTAAGCTCGTCCAAATCCACTACAGGCTTTCGTTGAAACAATTTGTCAAAAAAATTCATTGTTTACTTTCCAAGAGATTCAACTTTAATTTTTGATGCATCCCAAATACGATTAATTTTATAGCCTTGTAGATACTGTCACCGAATTAGCTTAATTGATTGCTCGTAGTACCGCCGTCGATACGACTACATTTAACTGATCATGTCTGCATGAAAATTTATTCCCGATGAGAGAGTGTACTTCAATGAATGGGCGCATTCTACTCACACTTTGATGAAAGTTGCCGGTGTTAGCCATCGCTGTCGCGTTAATAGTCTTATCCTATTGAACCATTCTGAATCTCTTGAATCAAAGTAGGCACTCTATTTTTAGAAGATCACGTCATGAAGCTCCTTCAAGCCTGTTTTAATTTATCTATTTATTCTGCCCTGTTCACTACGTTGATAAACTTACCCGCGGCAGCAACGGAGCCGCTAAACAAGACTTTAAACATTCCGCTCAACTGGGATGAACGTGCTTCATTTTTTACGGTGGAATTGCTAGTCGCTGACAAGAAAATCAAGATGATGGTCGATACTGGTTCTAGTAATCAGGTTATTACCGAGAGCACCGCCAAGCTACTCGGCCTAGACTCATCCCAATTGCCAGTCGTCGCTACCGGTAAAGACCATGCAGGCAAGCCTGTTCCCATCAAGATGCAACCTGTCTTACAGGCTAGCCTTGCTGGGCATGCTATAGATCTAAAGACAGTTGTGATAATTCCCGACAACACTGAACTTGCAAAGCTAGGTGTGGCAGGCA
This sequence comes from Affinundibacterium danionis, assembly GCF_042432465.1. Classification (NCBI taxonomy): domain Bacteria; kingdom Pseudomonadati; phylum Pseudomonadota; class Betaproteobacteria; order Burkholderiales; family Oxalobacteraceae; genus Affinundibacterium; species Affinundibacterium danionis. Next base: position 94,678 of record NZ_JBHLXJ010000018.1, read on the forward strand.
TGATTTCTCCTCAACTGGTCTTTGACAATCCTATCAAGCTAGACTTCAGTCAAAAACACTGGACAGTCAACCCAGCAAACAATCCTTTTCCTTTGGGTAAAACCAGCATCGCCTATTGGTTCAAGAAAAACAAACTATTCGCACCAATCGCAGTAGAAGGTAAAGACACTGTCTGGGGCATGATAGACACGGGTGCCGGCAGCAGCAAATTTGAGGCAGCGTACTTAGATCGTCAGCTAATAGAAGAAGACTGTGCTGTGCGCGGAGTTACTGGGTGTAGCAAGGGGCAGAAGAACACTACCCCAACCAAGCTAGAGTTTGGCGGCACTAAATTCACTTTGCCCGACGTCGTACTACTAAAAACGATACGACACAGTGACAAAGCGGATGAAAAAGCGCTAATAGGCATCGATATTTTGCGTTCTTGTAGCATCACTATCAACAAACGACTCGATGAGCAAATTGGGGTGACTTGTGACGAAACTCGTTAGTATCGAGTCGCAAATTTGACTTAATCCTGAATTCCTGATGAGGTTGCAATTACGCTTAACTAATCTCATTTAGTTTGTTAAGACTAGGCTCGTTTTTGGCTATGCACCATCCGAAACCCAAACACAAAACCAACACCAGCCATTCCCCACACAATGGCAGCCACGATCTCGAAGGTATTACGTAACTCAGGGTGATTGAGCATCAAAGGCCAGAGTATCAGGAACCGTATCAAGCAGACCGTCGCCATGCCAGCGAGTCCGGTGCGTAATAGCGGTAAGCGTTGTATCACGCCCAATGCAGAAAATGCATACGCTGCACAGATCGCCATTAATATAGTGATGATCATCGTGCTGACGGGTGCTAGCCATGTGCCTTCGCGTGCTGATTGCACAATCTGCGGTGGTGCGCCGAAATACGCGTACCACTCGGGGCCACCAAAGATCGCTGCAATGTGGATAGCAACGCCTATCAAGGCGATGACGCCGGCAAGATAAATCCAATATTTTGGAAAATTTTTCATGTCATTTGCGTGCTAAAGGGGAATAGGTATTTGTGTTCATCAAAACCAGTAATCAGCCACACATTTTCCATCGCGCGGCAAATCATCGAAGGTATCGAGCCCATCAAAATGATCAATCGGAATTTGCGCGACGGCATCTGGCTCTGCCAATCGTACATTGACGGCCATGCGACGTCGCCCTTGTTCGTCCAATTGCAAGCTACGCCAAAATACCGTACATCCGCAATGCGGACAAAAATGAAACGCGAGCGCTTTACCTCGTACATAGGCGCGTGTTTCTCCACTGGCGCTGATACCTTCATTCTCATAGTCGTATATCCACAGAACACCGTAACGACGACAAGCCGTGCAATTGCAAGCCGTGGCGCCATCTGGCTCGCCAGCAAAAGTCCAATGTACTGCGCCACAGAGGCAAGATCCTTTTATCATAGTGTTCTCTTTCAATCACTTTCAGCAGCTTGTAAAAGCATGACATTTGCACGTTCGTCATTTTAATCAATTAGCGGCAGATAAATATAAAATTCTTGATCGCGGCATCATGACAACCTATGATGGATTACTTTTTTCAGCGGCCCCAACCTCAGAAAGCTATTCCTATCAATTGTTGGCACACATCAGCTTTATCTAAGATTAATAAAATACCTGAACTTATGAAGATACCACTCTCGTTGATACTCTGCCTTTTACTATCAAGCTGGCAAACTGCGCAGGCTGCAAACTGCGATAAGAATAGTTTAGGTACGGCGCGCAGCATCACGCTAAAACGGGAAGCGGCGTGGTACGGTACCAAACAGCATCAGGCTCTGCCCCTAAATAAAAATGAAGTGGTGCTGACTTTTGATGATGGACCTTCACCAGAGAATACGCCATTAGTGTTAAAGGCACTGGCAGAAGCATGCAGCAAGGCGAGTTTTTTTATGATAGGCCAGCAACTGCAAAAACACCCTGCGCTAGCCAGACAAGTAAAAAATGCAGGACATACCACAGGGCTGCATAGTTTTAGCCATCAACGTCTAGTAACACTCAGCCCAGCAGATCAATTGGCGGATCTCAAGAAAGCACAGAAAATCTATCGTGACACATTTAACGAATCCGCACCCACCTATCGTTTTCCTTATTTGGAAGAGACTCCAGTTCTGCTTGATGCACTCAAAGCCAATAATATGACCGTCGCTTCCATTGATGCCACGATAGACGATTGGTTACCTGACGATACGACCGAGATTTTGCTCAAGCGTTTGTCGCAGAGTTTGGAAAAATCTGGCGGTGGCATCATTCTCATGCATGACGCCAATGCCATCACGGCAAAAGCCCTACCTGCTTTGCTCAGGCTGCTAAAAGAAAAGGGTTATAAAGTGGTGCATTTACAGTGGGAAAAAGCTGCTTGAGAATTTATGCAAATTGGCCAAAGTGATGCGCGTGGCGCACCCTACGATTTTTTAAGCCAACAGCGTCACTGGCAATTCAATCACAATATTCGTCCCCGCGCCGACCTGACTGGTCAAATCAAATTCACCGCCCCAGGCCAGTACCCGTTCACGCATGCCGCTGAGACCTACGCCATCGGCTACTTGTCTAGTATCAAATCCCTGACCGTCGTCGCTCACCATAATTTTCAATACGGATTGATCGGCGCTCATTTGTAGCGTGATTTCTACTTGTTTTGCCTGTGCGTGTTTGAGCACATTGGAACAGGCTTCTTGCACGATGCGGTAGGCTGAGATAGCAAGGTCAGGATCGAGTTGGGTGAAATCACCCTCTGAAGAAAACGTAAAATGACAATCTTCATGTGCGGCATTGTATAGACGCAGCATCTCTTCAATCGCGCCTTCTAGACCCAACATATCTAAAACTTCGGGGCGCAATCGACGAACCAAATTTCTACCGTTGGCATATAAATCCAGTGCCAGCTTAACCACCGCTTTTGCCCTGTCTTGTATCTCCTGAAATACCGGCACGTATCGCTCATCGCTTGCTGCTTTAGCTGCGATTTTAGCGATACGCTCTGATTCCAGACGTACTGCAATCAATGAGGCATTGAGCTCATCGTGAATTTCTATCGCGATGCTTTGGCGTTCGTTTTCCACGATGGCATTCACTTTATGAATTAGGCGGCGTTTTTCTGCATCCGCTTTAAGCGCTTCATTGCGTGAGGCGATTAATTCTTTGGTGCGCTCGGCCACCGTGTTTTCTAAATGTGTTTGAGATTGATGCAGGTTATGCGCCATCTCGTTGATCGAGTTTTGCAATTCGCCTATCTCGCCGCCATCTGAAATTTCAATTTGGGTTTCGGTGCGACCAGCACTGATATCACGCAAGGCTTCAATCGCACCGTGCATAGGTTTGGTCAAACTATTCGACAAATACCACGCCAACCAGGAACTGACTGAGAGCGCTAATACCGACATCAACATTTCGATGGCGAAGCGATAGCGTTGTTTGCTGAGTAAATAAGACTTAGTCATCGTTACCCGCACATAACCTAAGACTTGACTTTTTTCTTTTGAATTATCCAGTTTTGCCAACTCATCGGCGGTCTCGGTATGTAAATTGACCCACACCATATGGCGTCGAATCGGTAGTTCTACATAACTACTTTCTGGCTTTGCTTTACCGGCATTTTCTACATGACTGAGTTCTTTTTTATTGGCGTCAAAAATATCAATTCTGTAGATGCCGCGATCCGATTGGATCACGCTGTAAATCATGTGCTTGATGCCCTGCAAATTACCGGCGGTGATGTTGTATTCAATGCCGTCTGCCAAGGCGGTGGTAATGGTTTTTGCGCGGCTATTTAATTCCTCTTCGACTTCGGTGACACGAGCGTAATACGAATAAGAAACTAGCGAGAAAAATAAATACACCACGGGGAAAACAGCAATTACGGTCAAGCGTGTCCGTATACTCCAGCTACGCCATTGCAAAATGCTGGTCAGGACGCCTGATTTTTTATCGCTAGTCATGGTCGGACTACGGCTCGATCAAGCCATGTTTCATCGCGAGTTTGGTAATGAGCGCGGGTCGGTGTATGCCGAGTTTTTCTTTCACGGCTTGGCTGATATTGCTGATGGTTTTTTGTGAGAGATCGAGCTTTTCGGCGATCTCTACATTGGTTAAACCTTCTGCCATCAATTTGAAAATTTCCAAACTACGTTCATCCAATAAGGTTTGTGGTGAAGCATCGCCCCGCACCGAGAGATTGGCGAGACGTTCGGCGATCTGCGGCATGAAATACAGCTCGCCCTGACTCGCTCTTTGTACTGCAACGGCCAAATCGGCGGGATCACAGTCTTTGGTCACAAAGGCCTTCGCACCCAAACGATACGTCTCTTTAATCAAGGCATCTTGATCGAACTGGCTCAAAAATACAATTTGCGCTTCTGGCTGCTTTTCCAATATATGTTTAGCGGCATCTAAGCCTGTCATTTCTGCACCAAAGCGAATATCCAGCACGACCACATCGGGTTGCATGGCGACATATTGCTCAACGGCTTCTTGCGGTGTTTTTGCCTGCCCCACGACATCCATGCCTTCTGCCGCCAATGACATGGCAAACCCCGTCATCACGATGGGATGATCATCCGCCAACAGAACCCGAATCGTTTTATCTGAGCTTTTGTAAAGATTGCTGACCGATACCTGATTTGACATATTTTTCTCCTGATTCTATTTACTGGCATACCTCAGCATGCGCATTTATGGAAGTCATTTTACTAGTAAATAGTAATTTATTTGAGTTTTTTCGAATTTTTTTGCTAGTTACTAGCAAAATTTTTCCATTATTTTCCTAGTGTTAAGTCTTTGATTTGAAAGCAATAAGCTACAAATAGCGTTTTATTGACCAATTAAAAGCAAAGAAAATTCTAAAAATATCCTTTATTTTTGCTATTAACTAGCATATTATATTTCCAACGATGAGCAACAAAGATTCCAAAGCACGTCGTAAAACTAGCAATGGCGGTAAAAACTATTTTTTACAATTCACAAAATCAGGAGTTCATCATGGCTACTTACAACTTTGCTCAAGCGCAACTTGAGTATGCACAGTTTGGACAATCACGCTTTGAACAAACACCAAGAAAAAAAATGTCGTCTTTGTTGATTGCGGGTGCCTTACATGCAGTTGCACTGGTTTTTGGTCTGCAAGCGAGCAATGTCATTGACATACGCCAGCCGACCATCATCGACTATGTCAAGGTAACCCCTCCCTTAAAAATTGAAGAACCGCTGAAGCTGAAAGAACCACCTAAAACCATTCCGACGATTCCTGTGATTCAGCCGCCTATCATTGAGATTGCAAAAAATGACACGCCGACCATTACGGTCAAGCAAGATGACAAGCTTGAGCATAGGGATTTCGAACCCACGAAAGTAACGACTGGCGGTTCGGCTAAAGCCGAAGTTGCCACCGCGCGTGCACCTGTGCATATCGCCGCGCAGGTAGATTCGACAGCCTGCGAGAAACCAGAGTACCCCGCCAGCTCAATACGCAATGCTGAGGAAGGCACAGTGAATCTGGCAATGTTGATTGGTCTTGATGGGCGCGTATTAGAAAGCAAAGTAGAAAAATCCAGCGGCTCACGCGCACTCGACAAAGCAGCTATTCAAGGCCTGAGTTTATGCAAATTCAAACCTGGCTCTATCGACGGAGTACCAGAAAAATCTTGGGCCAAGTTGCAATACGTTTGGACGCTTAATTGAGTTTTATCTTGCGCTATTAAATATCGCCATATCAACCTTATCAGCCCCATCGGTCACATCAGCCTCTCAATCCAAAAGGAGCTAACATGAAAAACATCAAAAATCATCCACGATTAATTCAACGTAATACCCTTTTAATACTCGGTATATCTAGTATTTTGGCGGCCTGCAGCGCCTCTAACCAACTTGAATCGAATAACGATGCTAAAGCGAAAGCAGACGCGAATCACAGAGCTAATCTAGTGATGCAAACAGTAGACGAAATGCCCCCAATTCCTCAACAGGAATTACGCAAATCGGCAGGGAGACAACAAGCGCCCGAATATAGAACCATGCAGATCATGACTCCGTCGCCATCACCGGCGGCTCCGCCAGCTGTTTATATTCCACCATCAGAGCTGATGGTGACATCAAGCAAAACGGAGAGCTACGCCCCAGCGCTACGTGAAGCGCCTAAGATCAGCGTGCAAACTAGCGCACAAGACACAGCCAAATATCAAAGCTATCAAGAAAACAGTTGGAAGCGTGTTACCGAAGATCCCGTCTCTACATTTAGTGCGGATGTGGACACGGGTAGTTATGCCAACGTACGACGTTTTATACAGCAAGGTCAATTACCTCATCCCGACGCGGTAAGAGCGGAAGAGTTAGTCAATTATTTTTCTTACGACTATGCGCTGCCAAATAAGAATGACGCTCATCCATTCAGCGTCAACACGCAATTGACGGTTTCGCCTTGGAATGCAAAACGCCAATTGCTGCGCATTGCTATTAAAGGCAAAGACATCGCTAAAGAAAGTCTACCAGCCGCGAATTTGGTGTTCTTAGTCGATGTGTCTGGCTCTATGTCACCGCCAGATCGCTTGCCTTTAGTCAAAAGTGCTTTAAAACTTTTAACGGCACAATTAAGAGCGCAAGATCGTGTCAGCTTGGTCACTTATGCGAACGGCACACAAGTCGTACTGACGCCGACACCGGGGAATCAGAAAGACAAAATCAATTTGGCGATTGATCAATTGTCGGCGGGAGGTGGCACCAATGGCGAAGCCGGTATCAAACTCGCTTACGCACAAGCGCATGCAGCGAAAATTAAAGATAGCAAAGACAGTATTAATCGCGTCTTGTTGGCGACCGATGGCGATTTGAATATTGGTATCACCAACGATAGAGATTTAAAGTCTCTGGTTGAACGCGAACGTAAAGCAGGTATTAGTTTAAGCACCTTAGGCGTAGGCGATAGCAATTACAACGAAGCATTGATGAAAAAACTGGCTGACAATGGCGATGGCAGTTATCACTATTTAGACAGTCTGCAAGAAGCGCATAAAGTGCTAGTCAATGAATACACCTCAAGCTTAGCGACCATCGCCCAAGATTTAAAACTACAATTGGAATTCAATCCTGCCCTCGTTAAAGAATATCGTTTGATAGGCTATGAATTACGTGCGCTGGCTCGTGAACAATTCAATGACGACAAAGTAGATGCCGGCGATATCGGCTCTGGTCATACGGTGACCGCACTGTATGAAATCGTGTCACAAGGAAGCAAGGGCAATGTTGATCCTTTGCGCTATCAAGCCGACAAAGCGATTCAGGGCAACAGCAAGCAAGAACTCGGGTGGTTAAAACTCCGCTACAAAACCCCTGGAAGTTCACAAAGTCAATTGATAGAAACACCGATACAGCAAGCGAGCCTGTCGCCGAACATCCTCGCCGCAGATCAGGATTTTCGTTTCGCGACTGCGGTTGCTGCTTGGGCGCAATGGCTGCGCGGTAGTAGTCTGATAGAGAATTTTGGACCTAAAGAGATTCTGGCATTGGCCAATTCAGCACGAGCCAATGACCGCTTCGGTCATCGCGCAGAATTCGTGAGATTGGTTGAATTGTCTTCTGCCTTACATCACGCTCAGGGGGCGCGGGAGAATTTAAATTCGGATGGTCAGGCTAACGAATAATACAAAAGTCTGAACTAATACAACTAGGCAGCTACAAATAAGAAAAATCCAGTGAGCCTCTACAAGAACGCTCACTGGATTTTTCTATCTATACAGGACTTACGCAAACTAGATACTAAACATGATCTAACTTAGCAATTGCCACTTTCAAAGCCTCAAAGCAACGGACATCAATCGCCGTATGCAAATTCTCCGCCATCATTTCCAAGGTTTTAGGAATGGGAATAGCACCACGATACGGACGCTCTGCGGTAATCGCATCGAAGATATCGGCGGTAGTGATAATGCGCGTTTCTAAAGCAATCTCGTCACCCTTCAATCCGCGTGGATAACCAGTGCCATCTAATTTTTCGTGATGTGAAGCCGCCACTTTTGCCAATTCAGAAAATACCGAAATCCGCGACAAAATGGTTTCGGTATAGCTCGCATGTAACTTCACTTCATCCCACTCCGAAATGTCGAGTTTTCCAGCTTTATCCAAGACACTATTACTGACGCCCAGTTTGCCTACATCGTGCAACAAGGCACCACGTTTTAACCAACGTCGCCTTTCTGGACTGAGTTCTAAGGCTTCGGCAATCATATCTGTGTACAAGGCAACGCGTTCGCTATGACCGCTGGTGTAGGGACTTTTAGAATCAACTACCTGCCCAAATGCGGCTGCAATATCATCCAAATAATCATCATCAACTGGCACTTCGTGCGCGCGAGGTTCCAAAGTCAACACCTTGCTACCAATATCTTTCGCATTCAGTGCATGCCAAAATTCGGGATTTTTTGCGACACGTTCAAAAGCATCAGTCAAAATCGGATCAAACCAAACACCAGATCGTTCACGTATTTCAGCCAAGGCGGCCTCTGGACCATCGGCGATTTGAAACACATCAATCACTTGCGCCAACAAAGCGATACGGGCAAAAATAGGAATCGCTTCGCCGCGCAAACCTTCCGGTTTTCCATGTCCATTAAAATGTTCATCGAGACTATAAATGCCGAGCGCAACATCTTCAGAAAAGCGCAACAATCGGGCAATCTCGGCACCGCGTTGACAACGGGTGGCGATCAATTCATGCGCGATATCGCTGCCATCGCGCAAGATCGTCAGTACGCTACGAAAACGCTCAGCGAGACCCGCCTTAAGACCTGTGTGTTTCAAAACAAAATGTAAAACCTGCGGCAAGCTATCACCGACGGTTTTGAAATCACGTTTAAATTGCAAATCATCAGTCAGATAAAGTTCGCAAATACGCGCCGCATTGCTACTACAACCAAGGTCTTTTAACAACAAGGTGTAATACAAATCCCACAATTGATTTTCGGGTAAATTGATCTCGCGACCTATGTGCATACCTATCCAACAGCAACGTATGCAATGTCCTTCGGGCTGACCTTCAGTAATATCCAAGGCGTGACTCAGTGCGCTGATTAGTTCGGATAATTTGATACCGGCGAGTTGCTCTGCATTCCGTGTTGGAATCCTTGTCGGATTCGGCGTCACATTCGGAGCTGACCTTTGACCAAGTTGCGAACCGAACTCGGTAGCGTTATTGATCGACATTTGACTATTACCTCTTGCGTTAATTCTGATCATCCTGACACTATAGAAGATCGGAATGAAGACTCAAACAAGAATACATCAAATTAAAAAAATTTGCCGGACAGAAACCAATCTACCCGGCAATTATTGTGTTTTGGGGTTTTATGTTTTGCAATATTTTGATGAGTGGCATTATCAACTACATATTCTATTTTCCAATCGCAAATAACACCGCATTATTAATTGCGTACACCTTACCGTCGGCACCTATTGCCGTTGGCGTATAAGATTCACCTAGACCACTGGTTAAACGTATTTTTTCACTCAGTTTATTCGTGGTCAAATCCCAGCGATACAAGATACCGTCTTCACTATTCACGATCACCGATTTCGTGAACGGATCGACTGCTGCGGTATTGACACACCATTCGATGAATCCACCAGGAACCGCCGGATCTGGCGTTGGTCCTAATAGCGTTAAAACTTCCTTCATCGTTTTTACAGGCGACATTCTATCCACTTGCTCTGCGAACGGATCGATAATCGCAATTTCATTCAAACCATTACCTGAGCCCGCCCTTTCATAATTGTTATATTTCACCATTAATAAATAAGGCGAACTTCCTTTGTAACTCGCCACCAAATTCGCTGGCACTAACGATGGCGTGATATCCCAACCAAATGAACCTGGTGTTTTAGTTTGCGACAAATCGGCGTTGAAGTGTAATAACCAACCACGCGCATTGTGCGTCCCATAAGTTTGTTCTAAAACGCCGATATACACATCACCATCGGGCGCAACCAAAGGTGATGCGGTACTGTCGTCGGAAATATTGGCTGGGCCCTTTTCATTTGGATCAATTAATTGAACCTTGGATTTCAACGCGAGACTAGTGCTATCGAGCGCTAGCAAATAGCCGGTCTGTCTCACCCCGGTAGCGATATTGTCGTTGGCTACAACATAAATGGTCTTTTGGTCTTTCGAAACTGCAATCGCACTATTGGTCGCGGCTTTTGCAACAGCCGCAGTACCAGCCGCGCTTGCAACACTGACCCACGTCCCTTTGCCATCAGCACCAATGCGCGCTATACCACTACTTAATCCAGCAGGATTACCTGGCGTCGCAATAAAACCAAAGTAAATATTATTTTGCGCATCGCTGGTAATCGGGGTATTAATCGTAACAGCCTTGTCTAATGCAGCTTTGTTGACGGTGTACATAGTATCGCCATAAAACACCAAAGACTTAAAGTTTCCCGCCGCGGCATCCGCATCATCTCGATATAAAATCTTGCCGCCAGCGCCTGGAGCGAGGACGCGATTATTGGCACTCAATGTCGCGTTATAACTCGGAGTCCAACGAAATGCTGGCATCACATAATCGGTATTTTCAGACCAAATCAAAGCACCATTATCGGCCGATCGAGCTTCAATTCGGTACGTAGGATTTGTGCTCGTTTTCACTGGCAAGATAACCGTATTCTTTGCCGTGATTACAGGCGATCCATAATGGACTAAAAGGTAGCCTTGTGCATTATATTGCGGGGCCATGTCGACCGGCGTCTGCCACACAATACGAGAAAAAGCTTGAGTAGCGACACCTGAGAGCGCTTCATGTTGTGCATTACCACCAAAACTCATCCATGGCGGACCAACGACATTAGGATTACCAGTGCCGGAGCCAGGATTAGTACCAGTACCTGTTCCACTGTTGTTAATTGGCGGCACACTACTAGTCGATCCACCGCCGCAGGCAGCCATAATAAGACCAAGCAACAAGAGTGAAGCGATACTTAAAGCATAAGGTCGCAGCTGCTTCTTTTTACTTTTCATTCCTAAATCTAGCTCTGACATTTTGTCTCCTCAATTTGAGATGCTGCAATTTACGTTCTTGTTAGGGTAATTTTTATTATTTTTTTTGTTTGTCTTTAAAGACAATCAAGATTGACTCAAGTTTTCAAAAAATTCAAGTGCATTCGTCCCAAAGCGCCACAATCCTATAAAGATTCGAGTGCGAAGTATCGTGGGTCTGCGATAATTCAAAGTACATATTCAAGACTTGTATTGAAGGCTCATATTGAAGACTCACATGTATGCTCAATCGTCAGCGCCCTACTCTTATGCCTAAGACTCTTGCTTGTTTCAAAATTCCATTGCACAGCGTCCCCAATTTACCATTCACCAGATTAAAAAGTGTGCCATGTGATCGCTTGCTGCTAAGCATATTGTGCCTATGTTTGCTCAATGCCTGTCAGCGCACACCAACTGAGACTGAATCGGCACATACCCTACCCAATTCAAAAGCTGAAGTGACTGCTCATTCTGGCTTAGCACAAAATTTAGCACCAGAAATACTCGAGCGAGCTACACCAGATACACGCGCCTATCCAATTTTATTTGTCACTCAAGTGCCGCTTTCTAGCGACAAAAATGGTCGCCTATCTGCCTTTGCCAATCACATGACACGCCCCGATCAAGTACCGCGCGGTGGCGATTTAATGTTGCATTATCCTGATGGTAGCGCCAGAAATTTGACTAAAGAGGCCGGACTCGGAATGGATGGTCTGCAAGGAAAAAATGCTATTGCGGTGCGTGAACCTGCGGTACATTGGAGTGGAAAAAAAGCGCTGTTTAGCCTACTACTGAGCGCACCTCTCAAGGGTGAAGCGGTAGACCAATCACGCTGGCAAATCTACGAAATCAGTGGGTTAGAAAAAGGACAAAAAGCACGCATACAAAAAGTCGCAGCACAAGATACACGTTATAACAATTTATCGCCGATCTACGCTAGCGACGACAGTATTATTTTTACTTCAGATCGACCACGCAATGGTGAAGCGCATCTCTATCCGCAATTAGACGAATACGAAGCCACCGCGAGCACGACCGGTGTTTGGAAACTGCATCAAGGTAAATTGCAACTACTAAGCCCCACACCGAGCGGCGCATTCAATCCCTTGATCGATAGCTATGGTCGCCTCATTTTTACTCGTTGGGATCATCTGCAACAAGATCAATTAGCAGATCGAGATCGCGACGCGGTGCGCAATCAGGTTGCCCTGCCTTTTCGCTCATTTAATTATGCAGATGAATCAAACAATGCGAGGAAGCTCGATAGCCGTGATGAATTCTTTCCTGAATCACGCGTTGGCAGCCAAAGTGTGTATGGTGAAGTCAGCGCATTCCGCAGCAACTTTTTCACGATTTGGCAAATTAACCAAGACGGTAGCGCCGAAGAAACCTTAAATCATGTCGGCCTGCATGAATTAAGCTATGGTTTTTTGACACCCAGTTTTCTGCAAGACGCCAATTTGAGCAATAAGACTGACCAAAACTTACACCAAAATCGACTAGCTTTACGACGTGAAGGTGGACTATTTCAACTACAAGAAGATCCACTACAGGCAGGCACGTTCTTCGGAATTAACGCCAGAGAATCGGGTTCTTTTGCCACTGATAGCATCGTCAAAGTCCAAGGCGACCCTCGTTTGAATCCAGAACAAATGCAAGTCATCGCAGTGACACCCATCAACAAAAGCGACAATCTCGCAGATGGTCGTTATCGCAATCCCCTACCACTGGCGAATGGTGGCTTAATATCCAGCCACACCTCAAATCAACTACCTCCTGAGCCAGAGACCAGCTTAAATAATTTACGCCTACGATTTCTTAGCCTAGACTCAACAAATAATTTATACAAACCTGGCGCTTATTTGACCAAAGGCATAAAAAAGAAAGTGTCGTGGTGGGATGGCAAAAAAATGCAAAGCTTCGACGGTAATTTATGGGAATTAGAAGCGGTTGAAGTTCGTCCCCGCCAAGCGCCTACCAATAAGTCGGCGCCATTAGACACGCCCGAACAAGCCGTACTCGCAGAAGCTCAAGTGGACGAACAGAGTTTACGTGATTGGCTACAAAAAAACCAACTTGCCTTAATCATTACGCGTGATCAAACTAGCCGCGATCGCGCTGATTTGCAGCAGCCATTCAATCTGGAAGTTCCTGGTGGCGTCAAAACGCTATCGGCCAAAAATTCCAAAGGCAAACTATATCAAATTAGCCATTTTCAAATTGTGCAAGCCGAACAATTACGCGCCTACCCTGACCGTCCAGGTCGTCGCAATCTAGCACGCCCCTTGGAAAATCTGCACACTCTAAATCAAAGACATAACGACAACAAAGCGTCTAACAGAGCGTCTATCACCGGTGCAGTCAAAATCGCCCAAGATGGCTCCACTGCGGTACTGGTTCCATCAGGCCGGGCTTTGAGCTGGCAAACCACAGACCCGCAAGGCAATCCCGTCGTCAGAGAGCGTAACTGGATTAGCTTTAAAGCCGGTGAAATTCGGGTTTGTGCCTCTTGCCATGGCGTGAACACCCGTAATCAAGCAAATTTCCCAGCGCCTATGAACCAAGCTTTAGCATTCAAAGAATTTCTTAATTCATGGAAAAATCGCGATAAATAGGCTTAAATTCAGTCAACTACAATCATTTTAAAGAAATCAACGCCAATAAAGTAAGTCTGTGCAGATCAACAAATGAATAAGCGAATTATTGCGATGCAAAAACCGCTAAATTCAGAGTGAAAAGCCTTTATAATCAAAGGTTTTTGTTATCCTATTTACTGTCTAGCTAATGGCTTTCTGGTCATCACTTACAAAAACGCCTACAAGACAGGCAACTTGGCTTTCAATTTACACAAGAATTTACATAAGATTTTTTGACCTATGAAGGTTTTCCGTGGACTCCCCAATGCTGCAGCGCGCGCACCTTGCGCTCTCGCGATTGGTAATTTTGACGGCGTACATCTCGGACATCAAGCCCTCTTGTCCGACTTGCGCGCAGCCGCCACGCGTCTAAATATCGAAGCAGCGGTGATGAGTTTTGAACCACATCCACGCGCTTTCTTTGCTCACATGATGGGCGACTTATCAAAGGCCCCCACTCGTATCGCCAATTTACGTGATAATTTATCGGCACTGGATTTGGCGGGCGTCGATCGCGTCATCGTTGAACATTTCAATGCTCACTTTGCCGCACTAAGTCCAGAAGAATTTATACAAAAAGTCTTAGTCGAAGGCATGCACGTCAAGCTGGTGATGGTTGGCGATGATTTTCGTTTTGGTGCCAAACGGGCTGGCGACATCAACACATTGATAAAAGCCGGACAACATTATGGTTTTGAAGTGCAGACCTTAAGCACCGTAGAACGCGAAGGTAAACGCATCTCATCCTCGGCTGTACGAGCTGCCTTGGCGGCAGGTAATTTCAATGAAGCACAACATTTACTCGGACGTCCTTACCAAATTTCTGGTCACGTTGTGCATGGTCAAAAGCTAGGCCGCACATTAGGATTTCCAACTTTGAATTTACGCATCGCCCATCACAAACCAGCCGTGATGGGCATTTTTGTGGTGCAAGTACATGGTTTGAGTGAACAGCCTTTGCCTGCGGTCGCCAGCATGGGTGTCCGCCCCACGGTGGATGATAGCGGTCGGGTATTACTCGAAACACACATTCTCGATCAACAAGTCGACGCTTATGGCAAGGTCATCCACGTCGAGTTTTTACAAAAGCTGCGCGACGAAGAAAAATATGTCGACTTAGCGACCTTAACTGCCGCGATCAACCGCGATGCCGATCAAGCGCGTAGCTATTTCAAGCAACGCAACGGCTCCGCTACAGACCGAATTTGAAGGACGCCTAGCGTCCTCTCCCATCCAACATTTTTATACCGATTTTAGATTTCAAATTGAAGCGAAACGACTATGTCTAACGATAAGCAAGCAAAAAAAGAAGCTGGTAAGCCGGCAAGTAAGTACCCAGTCAATATGACGGAAACTCCCTTCCCTATGCGTGGCGATCTCGCTAAGCGCGAACCACAATGGGTGAAGAACTGGCAAGAAAAGAAAATTTACGAACGCGTACGCAAAGCAGCCAAAGGTCGTCCAAAATTCATTTTGCACGATGGTCCTCCGTATGCGAATGGTGACATCCACATCGGTCACGCCGTTAACAAAATCTTGAAAGACATGATCATCAAAGCGCGCACCTTGGGTGGCTTTGATGCGCCTTACGTGCCGGGCTGGGATTGCCACGGTATGCCGATCGAAATCCAAATTGAAAAACTGCACGGCAAGAATTTACCCGTCGCCGAAGTGCAAGCCAAGGCACGTGCGTATGCAGAAGAACAAATCGAACGTCAAAAAGCCGACTTCATCCGTTTGGGTGTATTGGGTGAATGGGATAATCCATACAAGACGATGGCTTTCGGTAACGAAGCGGACGAAATCCGTGCGCTCGGCCAATTATTTGACAAAGGCTATGTGTATCGCGGTTTGAAACCAGTGAACTGGTGTTTTGATTGCGGCTCTGCCTTAGCGGAAGCTGAAGTGGAATACGAAAACAAACGCGATCCATCGATCGACGTTGGCTTCCCATTTGTGGGCGGCGAAGAAAACGCCAAAATAGCCAAAGCTTTCGGCTTAGACAAACTGCCACTCGACAAAGGTTATTGCGTGATCTGGACCACGACCCCGTGGACCATCCCTTCCAACCAAGCCTTGAACATGCATCCAGAAATCACTTACGCCTTGGTGAAAACCGAGCGTGATGGTGAACCTTGCTTGATTTTGATGGCGAAAGATTTGGTGGAAGCTGCGTTCACAAATTGGAATTTGCAGCCAGAAATCATCGCAAGCTGCTTGGGTGAAGCTTTATCACTGGTGCAATTCAAACATCCTTTAGCATCTACGCATGAAGGCTTTGATCGCACGTCTCCCGTGTACTTGGGCGATTACGTCAGCACTGAAACCGGTACGGGCGTGGTCCACTCTGCACCGTCATACGGTATCGAAGACTTTTTGTCTTGCAAAGCGCATGGCATGAAAGACGACGCCATGCTCAACCCAGTCATGGGTGATGGCCGCTATGCATCATGGTTACCGTTCTTCGCAGGCATGACCATCTGGGAAGCCTCCAAGCCTATTTGCGACAAACTACGTGAAGCAGGCACCTTGTTCTCACTCAAAATGTTTGACCACAGCTACATGCACTGCTGGCGTCATAAAACGCCGATTATCTATCGTGCGACATCACAATGGTTTGCCAGCATGGATAACGCGCCTAAAGCAGGCGGCGCTAGTTTGCGTGAAACTGCTTTGGCGGCGATCGATCAAACTGCCTTCTACCCATCCTGGGGTAAAGCACGTTTGCATGGCATGATCGCGAATCGTCCTGATTGGACTTTGTCGCGCCAACGTCAATGGGGCGTACCGATGGCTTTCCTCTTGCACAAAGAGACTGGACAAATCCATCCACGCACACCAGAGTTGTTAGAAGTGATTGCGAAGCGTGTCGAAAAAGAAGGTATCGAAGCCTGGCAAAACATCACGGTCGAAGAATTGATCGGCGATGAAGCAGCGATGTATGAAAAAAATCGCGACACGCTAGACGTGTGGTTCGATTCCGGTGCAACGCATTTCACGGTCTTGCGCGGCTCACACAAAGAACAATCTGCCTACCCTGCTGATCTCTACCTCGAAGGCTCCGATCAGCATCGTGGCTGGTTCCACTCTTCGTTGTTGACAGCATCCATGCTCGACGGCCACGCGCCTTACAAAGCTTTGCTCACACACGGTTTCGTAGTGGATGGCGAAGGCAAAAAAATGTCTAAGTCCAAAGGCAATGTAATCGCGCCACAAAAAGTATTTGATACTTTAGGTGCTGACATCTTGCGTTTGTGGGTGGCATCAACCGATTACTCCGGCGAACTCTCGATCTCCGACGAAATCTTGAAGCGCGTAACGGAAGCCTATCGTCGTATCCGTAATACCTTGCGTTTCTTATTGGCGAACACCTCAGACTTCGACTTCAGCAAAGACGCTGTAGCCACTAGTGATTTGCTCGAGATCGATCAATATGCAATCGCGCACACAGCAGCTCTGCAGAAAGAAATCTTGGCGCACTACGATGCCTTCGAGTTCCACCCTGTGATCAGCAAATTGCAATCCTTCTGCTCTGAAGATTTGGGCGGCTTCTACCTCGACATTTTGAAAGATCGTTTGTACACCAGCGGCACAACATCGTTTGCACGTCGCTCTGCGCAAACCGCCATCTGGCACATCACACAAAGCTTGTTGCGTTTAATGGCACCAACCTTGTCGTTCACAGCGGAAGAAGCATGGCAAAGTTTTGCGAGCACAGAGGCGTTCAAAGGCAGCGACGAAACTATCTTCACACAAACTTACTACGAGCTGCCAGCCATCGCCAATAGCGAAGCCTTGGAAGCGAAATACGCAAGTTTGCGTGCCGTGCGCGCTGACGTGACTAAGCAATTAGAAGAAGTGCGTGTTTCTGGCGCGATCGGTTCTTCTTTGCAGGCAGAAGTCTTGATCAAAGCCAGTGGCGATAAATTCAATGTTTTGAGTAGCCTCGAAGATGATTTGAAATTTGCCTTAATCACTTCCGCAGCAAGCGTCGAACAAGTGGCAAGTGAAGCTGAAGAAACGGTAGTAGTCAACGCATCCAAGTATCAAAAATGCGAACGCTGCTGGCACTATCGTGCAGATGTGGGTGTGAATGCTGAACATCCAACTTTGTGCGGTCGTTGCAATAGCAATTTGTTTGGTGCGGGTGAAAAACGTAAGTTTGCTTAAAACGATGTCATTCCTGCGTAGGCAGGAGCGACAACAAAAAATGTAGGGCGGGTGCAACCCGCGCCGCCAAGCCAATGAGCACCTGAGCGGCGCGGGTTGCACCCGCCCTACGAACGAACAAGCCCCCTCTCCCGCTTGCGAGAGACGGGAGTTAAAAATGAAATCAAAAAAATATGGCGACTAAAAAAACCAATACCTCCTCAAGCAAACCCAAATCCTCTGGTGGTAATTGGGCGATTTGGCTTGGCATTTCGGCGATTGTCATTCTGCTCGACCAGATCACTAAAATCACAATTGAGCGCTCATTTCAATATGCCGAAACGTACACCGTTACTTCCTTCTTCAATTTGACCTTGGCTTACAACAAAGGTGCTGCCTTCAGTTTCTTAGCAACCGAGGGCGGCTGGCAGCGTTATATGTTCACGGCAATTGGTGTCATCGCATCGATTGTGATTACTTATTTGTTGAGAAAAAACGCCACAGAAAAATTGTTTTGCTGGGCTTTATCTTTGATCATGGGCGGTGCAATTGGTAACGTCATCGACCGAGTGATGTATGGCCACGTCATCGATTTCCTCGATTTTCATTACAAAGAGATGTACCACTTCGCGGCATTTAACTTGGCTGATAGCGCGATTTGTTTAGGTGCGGCTTTGTTTATTTTGGATGAACTGCGAAGAGTGAAGAAGTAATAAGTTTTAGAACCTCTCAACACAGAGGCACAGAGGTGCAGAGGAAAAATAAAACAGAGGAAACAAGTTTTATCATTTTTAAAATCTTAGTTTTTCTCTTGCTCTTCTCTGTATCTCCGTGTCTCTGTGTTGAGAGGTTTTAGAGATTTGAATATAAGGTCACATCATGACATCAAGACTCGCTGGTAAAAAAATCGTCCTAGGTTTAACTGGTGGCGTAGCCTGTTACAAGGTCGCCGACCTTTGTCGCTCGCTAGGCAAACTCGGCGCGACGGCGCAAGTCATCATGACGCAGAGCGCGACACAATTCATCACGCCAGTGACGATGCAAGCCTTGTCGGGCAATACCGTTTATACCGATCAGTGGGATGCACGCATTGCTAACAACATGCCGCACATTGATCTGACGCGCGATGCCGATGCGATTTTGATCGCGCCTTGCAGCACCAATTTCATCTACAAACTAGCGCATGGCGCCTGCGATGATTTGCTCTCAACACTGTGCATCGCCCGCCCTGCCCACCTTCCTTTATTCATCGCACCTGCAATGAACGTAGAAATGTGGAGCAACCCAGCGACGCAACGCAATGTGGCGCGAGTCAAACAAGACGGCATACAAGTCTTCGGCCCCGCTGCTGGTGAACAAGCCTGCGGCGAAGTCGGCATGGGTCGCATGTTAGAGCCAGCGCAAATTTTGGCCGAACTCGAAGCGGCGTTTCAAAGCAAAACACTGGCAGGGAAACGTGTACTGATCACCGCAGGGCCCACTTTCGAACCTATCGACCCCGTACGTGGCATCACCAATTTATCCTCGGGGAAAATGGGCTATGCCATCGCCCAAGCAGCTTGGGAAGCAGGTGCACACGTCACACTCGTCTCTGGCCCCACAGCCTTAGACGCACCGTATGGCGTACAACGCCAACAAGTCCAAACCGCCCAGCAAATGCACGACGCGGTGATGGCGCAGGTCAATACGCAAGATATTTTTATCGCCGTAGCAGCGGTAGCCGATTGGCGCGTAGCAAATGCCAGCGATCAAAAAATCAAGAAGACCAGCGACAGCGATACGCCACAACTACAGTTTGCGCAAAACCCAGACATCCTCGCCAGCGTCGCCGCACTACCCAAAGCGCCCTACTGCGTTGGCTTCGCAGCGGAATCAGAAAATCTGCTCGAATACGGCGCAGCTAAACGTATCAAGAAAAACATCCCACTCTTAGTCGGCAACATTGGTCATCACACTTTTGGTAAAGATGAGAATGAGTTGGTGTTGTTTGATGCGAAGGGGCATCAGGCTTTGGCTAAGGCGGATAAGCAGAGTTTAGCGAAGCAGTTGATCGACCACATCAGTGGAGAACTTCGGGGCGCGCATGGAATCGAATAAGATGTCTCGAACGCTCGAATTACATGCCATCTACGAACCAAATGAGGAACCGACTCCGATTGCATTGGATCTGGAAAATCATAACGCTGTTTTCTCTATCATCGTGGGGCTCGGAAATGGTATTTTCGAAGAACTAAGGGTCGTCGGCAGTTCAAAAGAAGCTCTTACCGATTTCATCTACTTGATTAAAGGTGGTGGATACGACCATTACTCGAAATCGCCTCCAACCCACAAAAAGCTTTTCCGCGTTGGGGATCTTTGTTTCCCAAGTGATGATCCCATCGTGTTTATCACAACCGAAACGCTAAGTAACGAGAATCTCGATTTATCGGAAATTGACGAGATTCTCAACAAAAAATCACCGACATTTGTAGAGAATCAAGTACCAAAAAGTAAGGAAGTCAAGAACTTGGACGACTTGAGACCTCTGAGCAATACTACAGAACATCGCCCTTTTTGGAAATTTTGGTGAAATAAAAAACCGACTAATTTTTGCAGTTTTAAAAGAGTGCCACTGGATAAAACATGAAAAACATTGACCTAAAAATCCTAGACCCACGCATGAAAGACCAACTCCCTGCCTACGGAACACCAGGCAGCGCTGGCCTTGATCTGCGTGCCTGCATAGACGAAGCCATCACGATTCAACCTAGCGAAACTGTTTTGATCCCAACCGGCTTAGCGATCCATATTGGCGACCCAGATTACGCCGCCATGATCTTGCCACGCAGCGGCATGGGTCACAAAAACGGCATCGTACTCGGTAACTTAGTGGGCTTGATCGATTCTGACTACCAAGGTCAACTCATGGTCTCTACTTGGAATCGTGGACAAAATGCTTTCACCTTGAACCCGATGGAACGCCTAGCACAACTGATCATCGTGCCAGTGCTGCAAGTCGGCTTTAATATCGTTGAAGAGTTTGGTGAGAGCGAGCGTGGTGAAGGTGGTTTTGGTAGTACCGGCAAACATTAAAACCGATATTAATGTTAACAAGATTAATGTTAACAAGCGCCTGCAACAAAGCAGGCGCAATTTCTGATGTCTTGTTAATTCACTAGCCGTCCAAAAATTTTACATAACCAGGCCATAACAGGCCATAAAACTATGGCCTGCGCTTGAGCCAATTATTAAAAATCAATAAGCCTAAAGCAGTCATCACGCCAATCGCAGCAAACAAAGCCCACATCAACAATGGTTGCTGCATGTCTTTTGCAATCGCGGTGTACGCCCAACCCGACAACAACCCTGCGAATAAATTACCTAAGGCTAAAGAGACAAAGTAGTACCCCATATACATCGCCGTTTTACTCTTAGGTGCAATCGCGGCAACGTATTCTTGGCTTTTGGGTGACGCGACCATTTCACCTATGGAAAATATCACGACCGCGAAAATCACCGTAAAACCACCTAAGGTCAGACTCGCACCCAAGCCACATAAAGCGATACCAACACTCAGAATCAAAGTGCCAAATACCAAGATCGGCAAAGCCCTCCAACGCTGGATATAAGCACTGAGTCCAATTTGACACAAAACGATCATTCCGAAACCGACATTGACGATATATTCTGGATTCACCTGACGATATTGTTGCGACCATATATCAGCCAATTGTTTGGCTTGCACGCTACCAACTTTCAAATCGGCCAAACCCATTCGCAAAGCCGCATCGGGAACCATGACTTTATAGTTCACTAATTCAAAACTAATTTGCCGCAAAGCCGTCGCATCCATGCCCGTATTATATTTTTGTGCCAAGGCAGGCAATGCAGCACTCAGTTGATCGACATTCACACCCGCCACAAAATCGAGCCACGACGGCACATACTGCTGCACTACTGACACCACATCTTTAGTGTCAACAAAGTCGCGGATAAACACTGGTAAGGTAGTAAATAACTGAAAATAAACGACCCAAAACCCCGTCAAAATTATTAGGTATAAAACGAACGGTAAATTACCAACTCGCACAGACTGTCGATACCAGACCGTTGAATTCGATGTCTGATTAGATGTACTCGATTGACTTACAATCGTCCACAAAAAATTCAACCCCAACCATGCCGCTACGCCCAATAAATAGTAGTGGAGAGCGATGCCCAAGCGCGTCGTCACCATCAAAGCAATAATGGCTGGCACCACCATCAAAGCGAGACGAGCATTACCCAAGACTTCCTGCACTTCGAGTAGCACTAATTTCAAACTACGTTGATCCTTATCGCTATCGTGCTCGGGTTCTTTATAGAAAAATAGCGCAGGAATAAAATTAATCCCTATCCAAATCGCCGACATAATAAACACCATATCCCAGCTTACGGCGCGAACATAACCAGCCACAAATGGCCCGATAAATCCACCGATATTCACCATGGTATAAAACACGCCAAAACCTAGCCCACGATTCGTATCATCAGTAGAGCGGCCTATCGTTCCCACCACCACGGGTTTAAAACAAGCTGCACCAACGGCAACCGCAAAAAACAAGAGAAAAAAAGTCCAGAACTGATGCACCTGCCCGAGCAGATAATACGAAGGACACATAATCACAAAAGAAATCAGGAACATGCGGCGATAACCAAAACGATCCGCGAGTGCACCGGTAATCACGGGCAGTAAATAGAGTAAAAACGGAATCATCCCTTGCAGGAAGCCACGCTCTTTATCGGTAAAGCCTAAGCCACCTTGCGCAGTCGGGCTGGTGATGTAAAGCGAAGATAAAGTGAAGAAGCCATACCACGCGAGACGTTCAAAAATCTCCATGATGTTGGCGACGTAGAAGGCTCTTGGGAAGGGGGTTTTGGGGAGTTTGGTCATATTATTTGTCTCTTATTTTTTTATGTTTTATTTAGAAGTTTCTGCTTTTTCTTGTTTTACGTTTTTAGGTTGTTTACGTTTTTAGATTGTTTGCGTTCGCAGGTCGGGTGTGGCCCGACAGCCACTCACTTTTCTTGCTTCGCCAAGAAAAGTGAGCAAAAGAAGGCGACGCAGGCGTCACTGCCCTTCGGGTTCCCAATTGTGCAATACAAAAAATGGGAAAGCCTTGAAACTCGCTACGCTCAGACACAAGGCTTTCTTTATCCATTTTCTGTATCACACAATTGGCAGTGCCACACGCGGGAAGATCAAAATCAAAAGCAACGACCTTCAACAGCTAATAGAAAAATAAATTACGGTTGAATTTGATTGTTTTGATGTTGAGGTTGTTCTTGACTTTGTTTTTGACCTACCCCGTTCGAGACGATGCAATTTGTGCCTCACAAAAAATGGATAAGAAAGTGTTGTGTTTGAGCCGAAGGCGAGTTTCAACACTTTCCCATTTTTTGGGATGCATAAATTATGCTGGAGCATAGCGTAAGCACCCGAAGGGCGAGTCTACGGTCGCCTTTTTTGGCTTACCTTTTTTGGCGAAGCAAAAAAGGTAAGTGGCTGTCGGGCCACACCCGACCAACAGGCTCAAAAATCACCACAATAAAACCTCACCCCACCCCATCCAACACCAACTTAGCACAAATCAAATCACTCAAAGCCGTTCCCACCGATTTAAACAAAGTAATCTCATCCCCCCCAGATCGCTACATGACACCACGACGACACAACTCGGCCAAATCCGCTTTGACAGCCGACGCCGTAAATACGCCCTTGCTGATGGAGATCAACGACTCTCCGGCTTCCTTCAACACATTATCTCGGTAATCGACATAGACCGACGATTTTTGAATTAATTCCGTGTCGCATTCACGTCGATCAGGGCTATGATTGCCTAACAAATCGATATGACAACCAGCGGCACTCACTCCTTCCACACACAGCAACATGAGCAATCGCATGTTCGGCTAAATGTGCAGCAATCAAGGGCAAGGCCAAATTACCGGCGCCAAGCAATAACATGCGCATGGATTCGGGGCGTGCCAGATAACGGCTGGCGAGCGCGGAGACGGCTGCAGTTCGCCAATACGTCACCGTGGTGCCGTCTATCATCGCTAGGGGTGCGCCGTTACTACGATTAAATAACAATATTTTTGAGAACAAAGTGGGCAACTGCTGCGCGCCATTTTCAGGGAAATAAGTGAAGGCTTTAACGCCTATCACGTCTTCATTCCATGCGGGAAGTACGGCAAACGCGTCATGCTTTTCTGGCTCAGTCGAGAGCGCAAATACCTGACGTTGCGGCATGCCAAACGCTTGCTTAAATCCTGCATCTAGAGCATTAATTAAAGTTGGGAAGTCCAATACTTGATTGACTTCTTGCGCGCTGAAGGTTTTCATCGGGTATTCAAAATAAGTTCATATTGAGAGCTCAAATTCCTTAGGTGCATGAGTCAACAATTGATAGCCATCGTCAGTGATCAACACATCATCTTCTATGCGTATGCCGCCATAACTCGGAATATAAATACCCGGTTCTATCGTCACCACGTAATGCCACCCAAGGTGTTCACGGCAGACGGGACTGATAAACGGTTGTTCATGCAATTTAATACCAACGCCATGTCCCAAACCAGGTCCCGCAAATTCTGCAAATGGGGAAGCCTGCAATACCGCACTGGACGCGGCATTCACATCGACTGCCGCAACACCTGCTTGTAATGTCGCCATCGCAGCTTGTTGAGCTGCATACACGGTATCGAACATAGCACGCTGTTGTGGCGTCGCTTTACCCGCGACAAAACTGCGCGTCATATCCGAACGATAGCCATTCACTACCGCACCAAAATCCAAGACGACAAGATCACCTGCCTGTAATTCCCTATCTGAAGGTAGGCAGTGCGGTAACGCAGATCGCGCCCCAAAACCTAAAATCGTCGTAAACGACACGCCCGCCGATCCACGTTTTTGCATTTGATAATCAAGCTCTAGCGCGAGATCTGCTTCCCTCACGCCTAAACGCATTTGCGGCATGATAGCGGCTAATGCTTGATCTGCAATCTGAGCCGCGGCCTGAATTTGTGCAATTTCCCACGCGTCTTTAGTTTTTCGTTGTTGCTCTATGACGGCGGGTGCAGGCGTCAATACACAAAACGATAAATCTTGCGAGATATCCTGCCATATGCTCACCGTCACCTGCGCCGCTTCAAACCACACACGGTGTACGCGATGCTGATGCAGCAAGACCGCTATCGCCGCGCCTAAGCTCTGCTTATCTCTATCGCGGCAAATCACATTGGCCGACATTTGCTCATTGATGCACTCTTGCTCCGCTTGTTCGACGAAACGATAGTCGGTAATTAAATAAAGCGCATCTGCGGTCACGACACCATAAGCGGCTTCGCCCGTGTAGTTGAACAAATATCGCAGATTATCCGAGGAAAAGATCAAAGCAGCATCCTGGGCGGCTAGCTGCATACTGGCGCGAAAATCGCGCAGTCGTTGTTGGAATTGAGCGTGTTGCATGTTATTTCCTTTCGTCTCTTTTACCGTCCAATCTCCAGCCTCTCATCTAGCCCCGCCAACAACGCTAATGAATACACAAAAAGAATAGACTCAAATGACTATCAATTGGCAACAATAGCACATGACACAACGTAGATATACCATTAATATATTAAAACACACTCTACTATTTAAGCTCAAAACCTACGCCGTACCCATGCAGATAGGCGAAAGGCAAAGACTGCAGCACAAATATCGCGGACATAAAAAAAGAGAGCCTAAGCTCTCTTTAGTGACACTTTTTGGTAACACTTTTCAAAGAAATAAATCTGAACAATTCTCAGACGTCTTATTCTGCGAATTCGGTATCCATAGGTGAATACCAAGCATCTTTCAAAGCGCCGACTTGGACGTTCTTGAACTCAGGACGTGCAGTCATCCACGCTTTTAATGCTTCACGATCTTCATCAGTGGCAGAACCGGCTCCGAAATTACACACAAAACCTGAGGTCAACCAACCACTCAAGGCCAAATCACGAACTTCGATCACTTCTTCCAAAAACGTGTGTATGAGTTGCGCTTCTTGATCTTCATTCAACTCTTGCGCCAATTCGGCTTTGTACTCAAAACCAAATTCTTGAAATTCTCCTACGTGCAATTTTTTACGTTGGCGTGCGTTACGGGATTTTTTTGATGGTGTCATGATATTCTTTATCGATTTAGCATCCCTTTCAACATGAAAAGGACAAACAGCTGCGCATTGTAATGACTATGCGGCATATGCACAAATATTATAAAAACTTCCCGTGTGTTTTGAATTGTTCGGTCGCACGTACCAATTCAGTCGCGATACCCGGTTCCATGGCGGCATGACCTGCATTCACGATCATATGCAATTTGGCCGTTGGCCAGGCTTGGTGTAATCGATATGCCGATACAGGAGGACAAATCACGTCATAACGGCCTTGCACAATCACCGCGGGTAAATGACGAATCTTATGGATATTTTTGATCAATTGATCTTCATCCATGAAAGCGCCGTTTAGCATGTAATGCGCTTCCAGACGACCGATACCTAAACTCACCTCATCCGACTCAAAATCCTCAATCGCCTGCGCTTGCGGTTCTAAAAATAAACAAGAGCCTTCATAGCGACTCCAATTGCGCGCCGCTTCTTTATAGATCGCAGGCTCATCGCAAAACAAACGCTTGACGTAGGCCTGTAATAAATTTCCACGCTCAGAATGCGGAATCGCTTCAGCAAAACGCTGATGCACTTCTGGGTAAAAGTGATTCATCCCATTCACAAACCAATCAACTTCGGCCTTGGTGCACAAAAAGATGCCGCGCAATACAAAGCCTAGACAACGATCTGGGTGTTCTTCACCATACGCCAGCGCCAAAGTAGAGCCCCAAGAGCCGCCAAACACCAGCCATTGTTCTATCCCCAGCATATTGCGAATTTTTTCTATGTCTTCGATCAACAAGGCGGTTGTGTTATTTCGATACTCACCGAGCGGTGTCGATTTACCTGCGCCACGTTGATCGAACAACACAATACGATAATGTGCAGGATCAAAAAAACGTCTATGCGTCGGTGAGGTGCCGCCACCCGGTCCGCCATGCAAAAACAATACAGGTTGACCGTCAGGATTGCCGCACTCTTCCCAATACAAAGTGTGCAGCGCATCGACTTCTAACATGCCGTGACGATAAGGCTCGATTGGGGGAAACATCAAAGTATTTTCTGACATATTATTATTTTCAATTAGAGGGATTGAAGAAAGCGCCAACTAGCAAAACCCGCGAAACAGCAAGCAATAGAACCGATTAAATGCAAAGCGCTATGACCCAATGCCCACATCCAATCACCTTTTTGCAGTAAGTTCATCGCTTCTGCTGAGAAGGTTGAAAAAGTCGTTAAACCACCAAGAAAACCGGTAACAATCAAGAGTTTCCATTCTGGCGATACTTGTGGATTTGCAGAAAAAAAACCGACACAAATACCAATCACATAACCACCGCCCAAGTTAGCAATCAAGGTACCTAAAGGCAAACTCGCCACGACAGGATTTAACCATAGGCCAAGCATCCATCGCACACAAGCACCGAATGCGGCCCCCACACCTACCGCAATAACAGCTAGTCCGTTCATGACAACGCCGA
This sequence comes from Affinundibacterium danionis, assembly GCF_042432465.1. NCBI lineage: Bacteria > Pseudomonadati > Pseudomonadota > Betaproteobacteria > Burkholderiales > Oxalobacteraceae > Affinundibacterium > Affinundibacterium danionis. The sequence goes on from NZ_JBHLXJ010000018.1 coordinate 122,154, forward strand.
TTCCGCGTCAACATTCCACTTACGCATGGCGCCCTCATCGCTTACACGCGCATCGACCCAACGCTCACCTTCTGGCGTGGTTTCTTTTTTCCAAAACGGCGCGTCGGTTTTTAAGTAGTCCATCATAAATTCACAAGCAGCAAAGGCTTCACCGCGATGTGCGCTAGTAGCAGCCACCAGTACGATTTGGTCTAGCGCCTGCAACAGACCGACTCTGTGAATAATCAAACAGTCGATGAGATTCCAGCGTTGCTTGGCTTGGGTCGCGATCGTTTCTAAGGATTTTTCTGTCATACCTGGATAGTGCTCCAACTCCATCGCACTAACTGATAATCCCTCGTTCAAATCACGAACCAGTCCGACAAAACTGACCACCGCACCAATCGCAGGATTGTTTGCACGTAGTTTGGCAATCTCTGTGCTGATATCGAAATCTTCGGTCTGTACTGAAATCAACATACTCATTCCTAACCGCCAGTCACTGGTGGGAAAAATGCCAGCTCACCGCCATCTTGCAACAAGGTATCGCCGTGCACCATCTGCTGATTATACGCCATACGCAAAGCACGATCAGGCGCCAACACCTCGGCCCATACACCGCCGCGAGCGATCAATAAGGCGCGAACTTGACTGGCGTGATTTACCTCATCAGACAGCTCTAAAAGCTCTCCAGAACTCGCTAATTTTTCGCGCACACTGGCAAAAAAACGTAATTGGATTTTCATGTTTGAATTCTTACTTTCCCACTCAAATTTGACTCAGGTAAACCGTAGGGCGCGCCGCGCGCACCATTGCTATTGAGACTGTTGAAACAGTTTAGCCTACAGCGGTGCACGTGGCGCACCCTACTGTATCTATATAAATCTAATTTAAATTGACTATTTCTTTTAATTAAGTACCGCACTAAACGGAATAAATTTCACTAACTGCCCTTGGCTGATCGTTGTTCCCGCAGGCAAGTCAATCAAACCATCGCCCCACACGGTTGACGCCAACACGCCTGAGCTTTGATTAGGAAATAAATCCAAGCCACCTTGCGGGTTGATTTTGGCGCGTAAAAATTCGTTACGTCTATCAGCTTTGCTCACATTGAAATCAGCACGCATCAAATAAGACTGCGGCGTCACCTCTTGTACACCTTGCAGTCGCAAAATAAACGGACGCACAAATAGTAAGAAGGTCACAAAACTGGATACGGGATTGCCGGGTAAACCAAGGAAGAACGCAGCATTGCTAATATTGTTTCCGCCGCCCTCACCTCGTCGCACTTCACCAAAGGCCAAAGGCTTGCCCGGTTTGATCGCGATCTGCCACATATTGATACTGCCCTCGGCTTCTACCGCTGGACGTATATGATCTTCTTCCCCGACCGAAACGCCACCCGAGGTGATGATCAAATCATGTTCACCTGCAGCCGCCCGCAAGGTGGCGCGAGTTGCGTCTAGGCTGTCTGGCACGATGCCATAATCGGTAATTTCACAGCCTAAATTTTGCAACAGGCCGGTCAGCAAAAAACGATTCGAATTATAGATTGCGCCAGGCTTCAAATCTTCGCCCGGCATAGTTAATTCGTCACCAGTAAAAAATACAGCGACACGCAATCGACGTAAAACCGGCAGACTAGCCAAGCCGACGGAAGCCGCCAATCCTAACTCTTGCGCACGCAAACGCGTACCCGCACTCAAAATCTCAGCGCCCGCCCGAATATCCTCGCCTTGCCGCCGTATCCATTCGCCACTTTTCGGCGCATGCGCAATCGTGACAAAGGTCTGATCCCCCTCTTGCTCAGCGCTACATTGTTCTTGCATCACAACGGCATCAGCACCTTCGGGAATAAACGCGCCGGTAAAAATACGCGCGGCGGTACCTCGTTCCAAAGGAGCACCCACCACACCCGCCGGTATTCTTTGTGAAACTCTTAAACGTGCATTACCACTTAGGCAGTCGGCGGCGCGCACAGCGTAACCATCCATTTGCGTGTTATCCATAGGCGGCACATGCAAGTTTGAACTTTGTGTCCGCGCCAAAATACGGCCATTAGCCGCCAGTGTGCTTATCTGCTCTATGTCTGCTTCTGGACTGTGTTCTGCGCTGTATTCTGTACCGTATTCTGCACTGTAAATAGGCCGCGCTGCTTGCAATAAGGTTTGCAAAGCCTCTGCCACGCTCAACATCGGTTTTTTTTCTGTCGTCATTTGTTATCGGTCTTTTTATAAAAATAGAACTTGTGGCTTAGCCTAAGTTTATCACTCCACGTCCCAATTCCAGCACGCGCCCACCGACCTGTATCCGACATTCTGAACCGACATCCGAATCTATATCTACATCTAAATACAGGCAACTAGGTCGTTGAACTTGCTCGCCCTGACTAATCTGCAAACGGGCGGGTAAAGGCCGTTTCTGTGCCATCCACCAGCCACCCAGATTGGCACAAGCCGATCCGGTACCTGGATCTTCGGCGACACCACCACCTTGTTTGGTAAAAAAATAACGCGCAGTGACTGCCAAGCGCTCATTCGCACTCGCAGTGCCATCCTCCCAAGCAAATACATAGGCCGTCTTTCGTCCTAAGCTACTCGGTGGCCACTCAGCCAAGCGACTACTATCAGGTTGAGCGCGTTGCACAGCCGCTATCGTGCGTAGTGGAACTAATAATTGGTCAGTCCCCGTATTCACCCACACGGGTTCATCAAGCAAGTCACTAGCATGCAAACCTAACATGGCCGCAAGCTCCGCTCCCGGTAAGGCACATTTTGCTGTCACTAGACCATCAGGTACGGGGGCGGTAAAGGTCCAAATATTGGGTTCATCGGATGACGCCTGCACAGTAACAATTCCTGCTTTGCACTCTAAGCTAATGTTGTTCCCAGTCTTTAACAAATGACGCACGACGTGCGCTGTGCCCAAAGTGGGGTGTCCCGCAAACGGCATTTCATAACCAGTAGTAAAAATTCGCATACGCGCCGTTGCGCGCTCCGACGGCAAAATAAATACCGTTTCAGATAAATTAAATTGCAAGGCCAATGACTGCATTTGCGCATCGCTTAAACCACGAGCATCTTCAAAAACACAAAGCGGATTACCGCCAAAGGTCGATTCAGCGAACACATTTACAAGCTGGTAATGAAACTCCATAACATCATTTCCTAATTAGTCAGATTAAAGTCAGGTTAACTTAATGCGGCGATAGAATAGATCAAGTACCATGATAATACTCCATAGCCTATATACTTCTATCATGGTTCTATTATGGCTATATGAGAGCGCGCGAAATAGTTTAAATAAGCGAATCCGTTAAAAACCTATCACCTAACAACAACCCAACACAAGGAAACATCATGGCAAAGAAAAATGAAGAACTCGACGAAGAAACTTTGGCTGTGATCAATTGGTGCATAGAAGTCGAAGGGTTTCTCGTAAAAGGCGGCGCAACTCAGGCGCAAGCACAGGAATTTATCGAGGAAGAAATTGAATTTCTGACTGACCAATTTTATGACGGATTGACGCCTGAAGAGGCGGCTAAAGTTGCGCTTAGTGACTAATCCTGTAATGCAGCTCTAGCCAACTCAGCCCATTCAAAATATCAAAAGCCCCGTTCATGCACGGGGCTTTTTTTACGTCAAACCACTAAGAACTTAGCAAGGCATCTCGGCATGTTTACGAGAATAGAACCACCACGTAATGATCATGCAACTGACATAGAAGGCGATGAACGTGTACAAAGCCATATCCGGTGCGCCCGTCAGCTTGATCGATGTACCAAAGCTTTGTGGAATAAAGAAGCCACCATACGCACCAATCGCACCGGAAAAACCCAACACAGCTGCGGATTCTTTCGCTGCATCCAAACGTGCTTGTCTGATAGCAGCCTCACCTTGCCCTGCGCTAGCTCGTTCTCTCTCTGTTTGAAAAATGATAGGGATCATGCAGAAAGTCGAACCGTTACCTAAACCGGTCAAGATAAACATACCGATAAATGAAAACAAGAAAATCATAAATTGGTGGGAATGCAAGGCTGGCAAAATACCCACCGCGATCGTCACCGCCATCGCTGCAAATACCCAAAACGTCAATCTTGCACCACCAATTTTATCTGCCAACATACCGCCCACAGGACGTGCCAAGGCACCGGCTAAAGGTCCCAAGAACGCAAACTTAGCCACATCCACTTCGGGGAACTGTGCCTTAATCAACATCGCAAAACCCGCAGAAAAACCGATGAAAGAACCGAAAGTGCCAATGTATAACCAACACATCAACCAATTATGTTTGCGTTTGAAAATAATCGCTTGATCCGAAAAAGAAGCTTTAGCAGACGCAATATCATTCATGCCAAACCATGCGGCCAAGGTCGCTACAACGATGAATGGAACCCAAATAAAACCTGCATTGGCCAGCCAAAACAAATTATCCGCGTTCGTTTTAGCGTTGTGATACAAGAATCCTTCACCCGATATGGCGGCACCAAACACAGCAGATGAAATCACCAATGGCGTGACAAACTGCACGACCGATACTCCCAGATTACCGATACCAGCATTCATGCCCGTCGCATAACCTTTACGCGACTTAGGAAAGAAGAAACTGATATTCGCCATACTAGAACTAAAATTTCCGCCACCAAAACCACACAACAAAGCCAGTATCAACAAAGTGGAATAACTGGTAGTTGGATCTTGCAACGCAAAGCCCATGCCGATTGCAGGAATCAAAAGACTAGCAGTCGAGAATGCAGTAAACCGACGGCCACCAAAGACAGGCACCAAGAAAGAATAAAAAATACGCAAAGTAGCACCTGATAGCGCAGGCAGAGCGGTCAGAAAAAATAACTGATCTTTAGAAAATTTGAAACCAGCTTTATCCAAATTCGCCGCGACCACACTCCACAACATCCAAACCGAAAATGCCAACATCAAGCACGGGATAGAAATCCACAAATTACGATTGGCAATGCCACTTCCTTCCTTACTCCAAAACGCACCGTCTTCCGGCTCCCATCGACTTAATACGTGACTCATTTTTATCTCCCTAAAAATTTATTGCGAAGCTAAGTGCATGTGATCAAAACTTGAATACCTGAATGCTATTAACCATGGGAGACAGAATACGGACACGTCGTCCATTTGAAAATTCTTCGTCTGGGTAAGAATATGACTGCAGAAGTAGGTATGCCCTAGCCGAAAGAACTAGGACACATGAGCTAAGGGTTAGCGTGGGGAACTAATATGAGGAAGCAATGGCCCAAAACAGGGATTGATATTAGATTCTCATCCCATCAAGAAATCGCTATCTACACAAATCAAACAACTCAAGACAGTTGTGAACGGACTCCCCCCTCTCCCGCAATCGGGGGAGAGAGAAGGAACAGGAGCTTTATCCGAATCTCGACCCGTGTAGATACTTATGTAGTGGAGAGCAAGGCAAGGCACGAAAAGTGAATTAGCTAACTCAAATTAACTAACCGAAACGGCACTGCGTAATGTGCTTTTTTTATGCGATGCGCTATGCATAGTCAACTTACCGCTGGCCTGCTCAGCTTCACTATGAATTTGCGGATAAGCTTTGAGCGAGGACACAGAGCTAATCTTGATACGTGAAGCGCTAACACTGATTAATCCCAACTCGCTCAAATGATGAAGCATACGTGAGAAGGTTTCTGGCGTTAAATTGAGCAAGGACGCAACGACATTTTTTTTCAACTCTAAACGTATTTCATTGCTCTCTTGCGAGAGCGAAGTTTGCACCAAATAGTCAACTACGCGCTGCATGGCATTGTGTGATGATTGTCGTTCTACACTACGAATAAAGCCTAGTAAACGATAGGACAAACCGGTCATCATCTGACGCGCAATGGCCGGAGATTGATCTAATAATTTGAACAACGCATTTTTGGGCAAGCGCAAAAGCAAAGAGGGTTCTAGTGCTTCAGCATAAAATGGATAAGGCTCTTCCAAGAACATCATCGCCTCCCCAAAACACTGACCTGGACGAATTAATTCAACGATCTTATCGCTACCATTTGAAGCGGGAATTGCGAGCTTGACCATGCCATAGACCAGAATAAAACAGGCATCGGCCATATCGCCTTTTTGAAATAGACTGAAGCCTTTTTCCAGCTCCATCTTGCCCACTTCTTTTTTCAGACTATCTAATTCAAAAGGTGAAATATGACGAAATAAAGCCTGATTAAGCAATAAGCCATCCAAATTGATCTTACTCATAACGTTCCCCCAATCATAATTAAATATATATGAAGTGTAAGATGCGCTGTTTAGAGCGGCTATACGCCATTAGAGGTAGTTCGTCACTGCAAAAGGCTGAGGATTTGATCTTATTGTTATAGAAACTGGCTTATTCCATTTTGATAAATTTTGCGGTTTTTTTGACAAATTTTTGCAAGTCTTGATGTAGGTCGCTTTGATCCGTGTCTTTTATGACTTATCCATCCCATGCTCTACCGCATACACAGCGATTTGCACACGGCTGGTGAGATTTAATTTTTTCAAAATATTTTGCACATGGATCTTCACCGTACTCTCGGCGACATCAAGATTGCGAGCGATTTCTTTATTGCTTTCACCACGTGCCAGGCACACCATGGTCTCGCGTTCACGCGGAGTGAGCTTTTCACGTTCTGGTGCGGTATTGATATTGTTACCAGCGCGAAATTGCATGACTAATTTTGCCGTCATAGACTCCGCGATCACAGGCTCACCGGCTACCGCACGTTTGATCGCCAAAGTTAAATAATCAGCCTCAATATTTTTTAAAAGATATCCGCGCGCACCGTTCTTTAAAGCGGTTGTTAGATCTTCGGCTTCTTCTGACACGGTCAACATCAATACCGCAGTATCGGGCAGATCTTCTACGATCAGTTGCATCGCTTCCAAGCCAGACAAACCCGCCATATTTAAATCCATCAAGACCACATCGGGTTTCAATTGTTTGGCACGTTTCACGCCTTCCAAGCCATCAGCCGCTTCACCAACGATTTCAAATTCTGGATTACGTTGCAGTAATAGGCGAATGCCACTACGAAACAAGCTATGATCATCGACCAACAAAATACGAATACTCATGTCTCTGCTTTCTTTATTTTTTAAACGGTATTAACGGTAATTATTAAAGCTTTGCAGCACGTATGATCGGACGCGCTTATCGGAAACGCTGGTCAGAAACACTTAACTAAGCTTAAGCAACCAAGCGTTCTTGTCGCAACAGATGCAATGCAATGGTAGTGCCATGTTCGCTGCTACTCTCGATGGAAAACTGCGCTGATAGACGCTCTGCTCTTTCTCTCATAATTCTGAGACCAACATGACCATCCCCTTTTTCCGCCACTTTATCCATATCAAAACCTAAGCCATCATCGTGCACTGTCATTGTAAAGTCACGAAGATTATCTATTTTGACCTGAACTTCGCTGGCCTGTGCATGCTTGCGCACATTAGATAAAGCCTCTTGCAGAATAAAAAGTACCTGCAATTGTTGTTCTGGCGCTAAAGGCGCGCCATTTCCGGCAAAGTGAATTTCACTATGTACGCCCGTCTGACGCTGGAATTTCGCCATCACATTGCGCATTTCGGACTCGAGATTACTGTCTTGCAGACGAGTCCGAAAATTCAATAATAATTCTCGCACATCTTCATAGCTTTCTTGCACACCAGCTCTTAACAAAGGCGCGATATCCCGGATTTCTTCTATTTCATCACGCTTTAATGAGTCTTCCAACATTTGCACTTGCAGATTCAAAAAATTCAAACCTTGCGCAATACTGTCATGCAAACCCTGCGCTAATAAATTGCGCTCCTGCGAAACCGCAAACTCTTTTTCCTTGGCGATCAATCTTTGATTTTCAATCGCAGAGCCTAAGTTTTTCCCGAGGATTTCTAACAAGCGTCGCTCTTCAGCGCTAACGATACGTTCTTTAGAAAAATGTAAAGAGAAACTGCCGATAACCATCTCACGCGTCAATATTTGAAACACGGCTAAAGATACATAGCCTTCTTCCTGACAGCGATAACGTTTTTGTTGATCAAGCAAACGAAAATCCCGTACCAAAATAATACCTTGCTGAGCCGCGGCACCACATAGACAATCATCTTTTTTGATGCAATGTTCCTCTTCTATCATGGCTTCAGAAATGCCCGCATGCACGGTGATATGCATGTTGTCATTGACCGCATCCAAGATACGTACAGTGCCACCATCTGCCTGCATGCGCTGCATAATTCTGTGCAAAAATCCTCGACACAATTCTTCTATCGTATGAGGCCCCGCCAAAAATCCGGCGACCTCATATAAGGTACTCATCTCATGATTCTGAGCTTGCAATTTAGCTGTTTTTTCCGAGACGCGCACTTCCAATGTGCGATGTACCGTCTGCACATGATCAGCCATTTGATTAAAAGCTTGTGCCAGCACACCAAACTCATCTTCAGTCTCTATCGGCAAACGCACGCTCAAATCATCCTTGCTCATACGGGCAATGCCCGCTTGCATACGGGTGACGGGACCCACTATCCACAAATAGAGAAGATACAGTAATGCAATACTCGCAGCCAAAGACATGAAAATCAAGGCGGTCTGACACAGACGTAGCCAAGTGGTTTTCTCAGCCAACTCGACTTCGACCAGTATGACCAATTGATTGATATTGTGGACGAAGGTCGGCAACTCTTGCTCGTATTGACTGAGTGCCTGACGGCGTAACGCAGGATCCGTCTCACGTAAAACGTTTTTTGCATTTACCTGAATACTCAGCAACCATTCATCCTGCACTTTTTTTACTTGCTCGCGAATAGCAGCGGTCTGAGGTAAAAATAAAGGTCGCTTTGGATCACCCGACTGTAGCTCGGACAAAGTACGATTAAAATCAAGCAACTCTTGTTCAACAATGCCATTTGAAGGTGCTTGCTCCAGCAGCATGGCCATACGATAGGAGCGCATCCTTAGACTACCCGCTTCATTAATCGCGGCGCCACCACCTTCTAACTGCCATGACAGCAATAAGGTGTAACCAATCGCCATCAAGGTCAAAGCGAGCCCAACCACCGTAGTCACTAGGATACGAAAGGTAAGGCGTTTCCCCATCGGTAAAACGATAGGTGCTGGCAGATTGGTAGTCGTCATTTCAGGCAGACATCATTAAATAATTGTTGAGTTTGTCAAAAGTTTCGTGTCGTAACTAACTACAAAGAAAAACACTAAAAAATTCCCATGAATGTATATTTCGTGCCTTAGGCTACCAAGTTAAGAGGCTTCAAATGCTTCCGCTTCCTGCACCTCCACGTCACCAGCATCGGTTACTGCTACACTCGACTTACGATGCGAAACACCTAACGGACACACCATAGGTAAAAAACTATCGGTACGATCAGAATACGCCAACAGTGCGCCGTTGGTCATATCGAAATACCAGCCATGCAGCGCGATCTGACCACGAGCTTCTCTTTCTGCGACCCAAGGGAAACTGCGTAAATTATTCAAAGACAGAATAATGGCGCCCAATTCACAAGCACGATTTTGCACCTCGATAGAACAATTCGCCAGTTGATGCAACACTTGTTGTTTGACGGGCTCCACGATACGCATCCAACGTCCGATAAAATCAATTTTTCTACTTGGTTGATACCCCTGCATCAAGGCTCGGATACCACCACATTTTTCATGCCCCATCACAATGATGCGTTTCACATTTAACGCTTCCACCGCGAACTGAATCGCCGCGCTAACACCTTGCTGATTACCGGATTCATTGCAAGGCGGTACTAGATTGGCCACATTGCGTATGACAAAAATATCGCCCGGATCGCAATCCAACAACAATGCTGGATCAACGCGGGAATCACAACAACCAATCAACAAGGTAGTCGGATTTTGGCCATTATTCAATTTGTCATACAATGGCTTTTCACCCGAAAAATATTTAGTTTGAAATCGTTGAAATCCTTCAATAAATTGGTGAATATTGCGCACTTCCATACCATTCTCCACTTCGTCTTTTTAGCCGCCAGTTTGCGACATAAACCGTATGATTTTATGCCTTTGCGTCGTAAATTCGTGCTTTTCGGGCTTTAGTTCTATGGCCTGGCGTATCGCCTGCTCTAATCCTTCATCACTAATTCCTGCACGTAATAAAGGACGTAATTCAAATTTTTCATCTTGTCCTAAGCACATATACAAAGTGCCATCGACCGCTAAACGTACCCGATTACAAGTAGCGCAAAAATGCTGACTTAAAGGTAAAATAAATCCTATAGTCGCCTGTCCATCTCTACTACGCCAATATCTAGCCGGACCACCGCCCAATTCTTCTGCCGCGGGAATCAAATCAAATTGTCGTACTAATTCATCACGAATCGGACCAATGTCGCGATACTGACTATTCTGCCCCGTGCTTCCCATAGGCATAGCCTCAATCAGGCGCAAAATGAATCCTTCGTTAAAACAAAACTCTGCCATGCGTTGTACTTCGTGATCATTCACACCAGCCATCACAACCATATTCAATTTAATCGGCGTAAATCCCGCCCGTTTTCCTGCTTGCAAACCTTCCATGATGCTGGAAAAGCTATCACGCCCAGTGATCGTTTGCATGCACGCTTTATCCAAGCTATCTAAACTGACATTGATGCGACTGATACCGGCACGGTATAAATCAGGAGCATGTTTATGCAATTGCGTCGCATTAGTCGATAGTGAAATATCTTGAATCTCGGGCAAAGCGGCTAGACGTTCCACAAGTTGTGGCAAATGTCGACGTAGTAGAGGCTCGCCCCCCGTCAAACGCACGCGTCCCACACCCAGTCGCCCAAAGGCGGCCACCACTCGTTCTATTTCGGCAAAACTCAACCAATTCTCAGGCTCTTCAAAACCAGTAAATCCTGCGGGCATGCAATAGCTGCAACGCAAGTCACATTTGTCCGTCACGGACACCCGTAAATAATTTAATTGACGGCCAAAGCGATCAATCAATTTAGTATCTTGTGTCATGAGCTGTGAGGGGATTGGGTTTTTCATAGACTCATTGTGGCGGCTTTCCGACCCCAGCACAATTCTCCCCCAAGCTAAAGATACCTAGTTCTTTTGGGGGATAAAATTTGTTCTAGATCAAACTTTTATGTAAGCCATTGTCAGAACGACTAGGGAATAGCGTTGAATGTGAAAGAAATTTAATGGCAGAAACTGATGCGCGAAATTGGTACTAATCGAGGTCAAAAACTTACTGACTCAGCTTACTGACTTAGCTTATTGGGTCAGCTTATCGACTCAAGTTGTCCGCTCCAGCGGTGCGACTTTAGGCAAGATAATGATAAACCGAGCCCCGTGTCCCACTTCACTTTCCACGGTGATACTGCCGCCCAATACCGAACTTACCATGTTGTAGCAGATATGCAAACCCAGACCGCTACCACCTTTACCTAGGCGGGTGGTGAAAAATGGTTCAAAGATGCGATCAAGATTCTCTTTGGCGATACCTTGCCCATTATCTTCTACCGTCAGGATGATATTGGATGCACCGTAGGCGCGTCCGGTAATTCGGATGACGCCATTCTGTTTTTCATGCAAACCATGCACCATGGCATTGATAATTAAATTACTCAAGACTTGCCCCAAGGAGCCAGGATAACTATCCAACTCTAAGCCCGCTTCTACCTTTATTTGCGACTCGTGTCCTTCGCGCTTGATCCGATTTGACAGCGTCAACACGACTTCTTCACAGAAATTAAGCAAATCAAATGTGCGCCTTTGATCCGAAGTCTGGTCAACCGCAATTTGTTTAAAACTACTGACCAAATTCGCTGCATTCGTTAAATTACGCATCATCAGATCAGAAGACACGCTGGTATTTTCACAAAATTTTTCTAGATCGGAACGACGCAATTGATTCGACTGCACTTGTTTTAAGAATTGACGATTCATCTCTAGCATAGTGCTAGCCATCAATAAACTATTACCAATCGGCGTATTCAATTCATGCGCAACACCGGCGACCAAAGAGCCCAATGCCGCTAGTTTTTCTTGCTCCACTAATTTTGACTGAGTCAATTGCAAGCGACGATAAGCCTCTGCATTATCATAGGCGACCGCGGTATAAGCAGCTAAAGTACGTAAGATATTAAGTTCGTCCAGCCCAAAAGCCTTAGGCTTCATACTCAAAGCGCCAATCAATCCCATGACACGTCCTGACAAGATCATAGGAACATAAATGCCCGAACGAGAATTTTCAGTGCTGAGGCCGTTTTCTAATAAGGTGTCGACCTGTCCCATCTTTCCTGCCGTAATCGAATCTAACTTACGACTGTCATGCAAAATTTCATCAATGAGCATTTCCTGCCCATTGAGCACGCATTGTGTCGCCGGCTGCTCAAGCGCATCCAAACTGCGTGAATAAGGCAAAATACGAAGCTCACCTTGCATCGTGTACTCAAAATTAATCTGGCGCTTTTCCCAATCAACAAAACCAACACCTATGGTGGATGCAGAAATCAGGCTACGAATATTGATATACAGCGTATCTAAGATTTCGTTCACATCCAAGGAAGAGGTAATCTGCAAACCAATCTCACTTAGGCGCCCAAGATTATGCCGTGCATGCTCAGCAATTTCGCGTTGAATTTCAGCCAGTTTTTTTTGTTCTAAGACTTCTTGCGTCTGGCGTTTTACCTGTTGCTCCAGATACAGTTGAGTGGCACGAATACCTTGTACCCGCCGCTGATAAAACAAAGCGGCTAGACCTAAGATAAGTAGCGCCCACAAGCTATACCACCAAGGCGTTCTCCAATAAGGCGGCAACACCACGACCTCTAACAAGACCGTACTCTCGCTCCATATCCCGTCAAAATTGGCCGCGCGCCCTAGCAAGCGATAAGTGCCTGCATCTAGATTGGTGTAGGTCGCGACACCTCGATCTGATTGCCCAACGATCCATTCTTTATCATAGCCCTCTAACTTCCAAGCATAACGATTTTGGCTACGATTATAAAAATGCAGAGCGGCCAATTCAAAACTGACCATAGTCTGCTCATGATTTAACTGTATCTGACGCGCCGCACTCAAGGTGCCGGTAATACCTATGCTTTTCAGATCGTAACTATAATTATTATCTTTGCCAGAGGCGGACTCTTGACCTTTTTTACTATCGATCGCTCCCCTACTATTCCAATTGGTCAAAGACTTATTGAATAACAAAATATCACTCACCACGACGCGGGCAGGAATGACATTGTCTCGAATATTGTCGGGACGGAAATACACTAAACCTACGCCACCGAAAAACATTCCACCATCAGGTGCACGGGCGGCAGCGCCAAAATTAAATGCCCCTTCAAATCGGCCATAAGATGGAAAACTACGCCCCACTTTTTGCTCAGGATTAAATCGCATTAAACCGCGTTCGCTGCTCAACCAAATCTCACCATTATCAGCATCTTGCATAGACTCAATCACGTCATCTGGTAATCCAGGTGTATTCGCCCAAGATACTAGACTCCAATCTGCGGCATGACGGCGTGCCGTAATGCCTTTTGATAAATTCGTTACTCCACTCTTGTTTGAAGCAACGACAGCAGTATCTGCAGCATTGTCGGATTTGGGTTGAACCTCTAACAAACCTTGCAAGCTGGCGACCCAAATTCGACCTTGCTTATCTTGTCGTAAGCTGGTGACACCCAGTTTTTCAGGATTGATAGTTCCCTTCTCACCTTTGCCAATCATCTCAAAACTGGCATCTTCCTCTCGCCACAAAAATAAGCCACCTTTGGTACCCACCCATAAGCGTTTTTCCGTATCGAATAACAGGCTATCAATTGCATCATCATTTAGACAACCTGACTGGCTCTCATTGGCGTGATAAGCTTGGACACGCAGATCAGCCCCGACTCGATACAAACCGGCACTGGTTCCTGCCCACACATTACCTTTATCATCTCGGTTCAATGCGGTGATGCGTGCGCCTGCAGGAAAATCTGGATCTAAAATTACTTGTTTACTGCTGCGTTTTTTAGGATCAAATACTTCCAAACGTTCACCACCAACCCACAACTGCTTTTTATCATCCAAAAGCAAAGCACGGATATATTCAACCCCCATTTGACTGGTGGTAAATCGCTCGGCATCGCCAGTCGGCACATGCAAACGATTTAAACCGCCACCCAAAGTACCTAACCAGACATAATCATCACGATCAGGAATAACAGCGGTTACCAGACGATTCGAGATGCTGTGAACATCACCGGGTACATTCAAATAAGTTTGAAATCCATGCCCATTCAAATCCACCAAATTCACTCCATAATCGGTGGTCCCTACCCATAAGCCGCCTGTTGCATCTAATGTCAATGCGGTTAAAGAATTCCCACTTAAGCTACTCGCCACTGAGGGCGTATTCACAAATCGTTCTAATTTTTTTTGCTGGACGTGCCACCGAAACAAGCCTTGATCATCGCTCATGCCCAGCCACATGGATTTTTCTTGATCCTGTACGATAGCGGTCACGCTAGCCTTGGGAAGACGCAATTCAGGCGGCAAGGGAACCGGCGTCGCCCGATTATTTTCTATACTCCACAAGCTCAAGCCACCCGTTAATCCCACCCATAATTGCCCAGATGGGTCAAAGGCCAGACTACGAACCAGCTTATCGATTGCTTGTAATTTATGCTCGGTACCTTCATCACTGGCTGGAAATTGCAATAACAATTGCCCGCTCTGATTAATATGAGCAACACGGCGGCCTTGTCCTATCCAAACACCACCTGCACCATCGCTAAGCAAAGCACGCACTTCACCACTAAAATAGGCGCTATCACCAGCCTGTGGCTGCCAATTACGATAACGGCCAGTTTGCACGTTAAATAGCTTTAAACCGCTTGCGGTTCCCAGCCATAATTCACCAGATCCTGCTTGCGCAATACCATAAACCACCTTGTCTTTTTCGTTGAGCTCGGGGGCGATAGAATAACGTTGAATCAGATCGGTTTTTAAATCCAGGCGATCAAGTCCACGCCGCGTACCTATCCATAGATTTTGTTGCGAATCTTCAAACAGACTAAAAATACGGTTGTGGCTGAGGCTGTCAGGCTTATCGGGACTATTAGAAAAAACCTGCATATGGCGCCCATCGTAACGCACTAAACCATTCGCCGTTCCTATCCAAACATAACCATCGCGGGTTTGATAAATAGTCGTAATCCCTGTGCTGGGTAAACCTTGATCCACACTAAAGTGATCAAAACGCAAACGATGCAAGCTTCCAGCTTGTGCCGGTTCAGAGACCAGTCCACCCCCTAGAATCAGCACAACAATGGAAACGACAGCCAAAGAACTGAGGCGCAATCGGGAGAAAATACAAGATTGATTTGCGAAGAATATGGCGGGAGTAAAAATACGGGGAGCAACCCAGAAGCCTGCGCCATACCTAAAGATAGGGACGAGTAAATTCAAAATCGATGCAATGGAAACATGCAAAACAATTACTCCCTGGCGCTATTCATCATTGGGCACGATAGGAATGCCTAACTAGATGACAACTATATCAGACAAAAGTTCGCAATTAAAATACTTTGCCTGAGATCAAGGAATTTACCTGAGCATTTTTCAACAATGCGCTTCAAATCACATCCAAATTCTTTATTAAATAGGCTTCGAAAACAAACTGACCTTCAGTTCTTTACGATAACGCGCCAAACTATGCAATAAAAAGACAGCCAAAGCGCCCTGAGACAGTGCAAAACTCAAGCCGCCCCAATAACGCAAAATATCAGGTGCGACCGGCAATAGCAAAAGACAAACAAAACTAAAGCCAAGCATATACGCTTGCCACCGTAAGCGCACAGGTGGCAACACGACTTGCATGCTAGGAACGCGGGTACCCATAGGTATTTGCCGACGCAAATGCAGGAAAATCAAAAAGGGAATAATTTTGCCGAGCATGGCATTGACTGGCATCACCGCACCACCGACCAAACACAACACACCTATCCACCAAAGAATGGCTTGTTGCCAAAAAGACGTTAGCGGTTGCGTCAGTAAATCTTCTAAATGGGTTTGAATCAACAAGATAAAAGCAGCAATCCCCCAGCTTAGCGCACAAGTCAGCCACAAGGGCCAAGCGGGATCAAAACGGCGCTTCGCTTGCAGTAAAGCTCGCACCGCACGAAATGCCAATAAACTGACTAAAAGTGATAAAGCGGTCAACAATAATTTCGCTAAAGTATCTGATAAAGGTAAAAACAGAATGAACAGCCCTAACCAAATATCCCAAGGCAAGCGCCGATGCCAAGTCGATGTTGGGCGAGGCGTTTGCCAAAACATCGGCACCACGGTCGTTCCCACACCCAATACCAAGACTGCGATCCACCCTACCAAGCCCCACGCGACATGTAAGCGCAAAACATAAGCAATATCGACCGACCACCAACCTGCCAAGGCACCCGCTAATCCCACGCCAAGCGCAACGACCAATCCCAAAGCCAGTGCAATCCCGCGCAAAGTCTTGAGCGTTGCGTCTGGTGTCGGCGGCAACACCATCTGCCACGCAGCCTGTGCTAAAGCCAAAACAATAGCACCATATAAAATAAGGGCAAGCAGCAATGCGACAGTAAATCCCGCTGTATTCCCGTGCAAGAAACCTGTGCTCAGCCCCGCCGCAATTACCGTCGATCCCAACGCGACAAAAGGTGCTATCCATTTCGCCGGTCGCACCACCTGCCCGGCCACCACAGGAAACAATTGAAATAAGGCACCGACCATAATCGGCTCTAGCATTCCCAGCACCAATACATGCGTGACGGCTAACACTAAAGGCGAAAAACGATTAGGCAATCCTGCTTCAGGACCAAAGGCGAGTAACAATCCCGCCACCACACCTAACCACGGCGCGGGCAACAGGCAGCCAAAAATGGTTGCTGGCGAAGGCGCTAGTTCATAGTTGAGAATTTTTGGAACAGACATTGCTTCGCCTTTGCGATTGGAACATCTACTTGCTATCAAGCAGTGTAGCGCGATCTATATAAGCAAGAGAGCAAGTGAACATGGGAACGTCATCTCGTTCTTAACGCTTTTTAATCAGCATCCTAAATTTGCTTAAGCTGAGTAAATTTTCTAGCCTGCGCTAAGCAAAGCTATTTAGGGGGAGATAGATCAAAATTCAATTAAGCTGCACAGGAACAAGCACCACCACAACCGCCCATACCAAGTACCGACATCAAGTTTGGCACACTGCCACCGCACATAGGATAGAGAATATTTTCTTCTTTCACATTATGCTGTTGAATCAAGACATTTAGCGTATCAATCGTTGCCAAAGCCGATTCGATCTGTCCTTGTTCAATTTCATCCATGGCTTGATCACGCAATTGGCGGATCTCTGCATGTTCACCACGCATCACCACGGTAGGGCCATTGGTCATACCGGTGGCTTTTTCAAACGCAGGGAATAAGCGCTCTTCTTCCAGGCGGAAATGGTGTTCTAACTGTTCATCGAACAAACGAAAATTTCTACCAGCTGAAGACAAGTCTGCTTTATGCAAAGCGGCTTCGACACGATTTAATTGATCGTCACACTCTTGGTGTTGCTTTACTAAACTCATCATTGCTTGAGACATGATTGACTCCCGATTCTATCCAGTCATAGGGTGTGCCATGCACACCGCTTTTTCATACATTTCAATGGTGCGCGCTGCGCACCCTGCTTTATCTCTACTTACTGCACCAAAGGCGACTCAGCACCTTCCAATTCGATACCGCTGATCTTGGCTTGTCCAATCATCAATTGCAGATACTGGCGCATCGCATGATCGTGGCTTGCTCTTTGCATCGCGTCAGCGATCTTGCTTTCAACTTTCTCGAATGGCAGTAATTTTCCTGCCAATTTACGACCTAGTTGCACGATGTGCAGACCGAATCTGGTTTCTACCAAACGTGGCACGATCTTGTGTTCTTCTGCGGAGAAAATCACTTTTTCAAATTCAGGTACAGTGTCGCCACGCGTTAATTGCCCGAGATTGCCACCCACTTCACTAGATGGGCAGTTTGAATTTGCTTTTGCCATCGCGGCAAAATTGGCTGGATTTTCCAACAAATCTTGTAACACCACTTCGGCATGACGTCGTAAATTATCGAGATCGAGCGCGGGTGTCACTTGGAATAAAATGTGATTTGCTTCGACCAATTCACCCACAGTAAAACGCTGTGGATGCGCTTGATAGTGACGCAGACATTCTTCTGAACTTGGCTTAGGTACGACGACTTCACGTACTAACAAAGCTTCGATCTTGTTTTCATCTTCACCCGACAAACCGAGTTCATTGGCCTTATCCAACAAGACGCGACTCAAGACCAAAGCCGTCATCGCACTCTTCATCGGATCTGCCGTTCCTTGATGCTCTGGCAGTTCTTTTTCCATCTCAGCATCGCTGAGTTCGTAACCATTAACTATGACGGGCATGATTGCCTCCTAAAAATTTTATGCTGGCAATTTGATTCATTGTCGCTCCTGCGTAGGCAGGAACGACAAGCTAGAAGTTTGATCAGCGTGGACGTACCAACTGCCATGCACGGCTCAAATAACCGACTGATGCAAAGCCGCTCCACACATGCACTAAACGAGTAAATGGGAAAATTACAAACAAGCTTAAGCCCATAAACAAGTGCGCTTTGAACAAGAACGGTGCGGTGACGATATAACTAGCCGCATCGCCTTTGAAGGTAACGATGTGCTGCGCCCATGTCATCAACAAAACCATCATTTGACCATCTGTATGATGCAAGGATTCAAAAATCGTAGACAATCCCAAGCCTAAGGTAATGAAAATCCACAACAACAGGACTTTGTCACCGGTTTTGGTCACTGCAGAGATACGCGCATCGGTAAAACGACGGTGCATCAAAATCAGCAAGCCAACCATACACAGGCTACCAAATACGCCACCCATCACAATCGCGATCATTTGTTTGAAGCCATGTGTGACGCCTAGCGTATCCCACACAACGATAGGCGTCAGCAAACCAACCATATGGCCGAAGAACAAACCAAGCACGCCGATGTGGAACAAGATATTACCCACACGCAGATTACCGGCGTGGAGCATTTGAGAAGAATCACTCTTCCACGTATATTGTTCGCGCTCGAAACGTGCCAAGCTACCGAACAAGAAAATCGCTAAAGCGATATAGGGATAAATCCCGTAGATAAATTGATGTAAGTAGTCCATGATGTTTCCTCTTTATTGACTCTGCATTCTAAAATTCACGCGTGAATGAAATTAACTTACTTAATCCCCTCCCCTTCCAAGGGGAGGGTTAGGGTGGGGATGGGTTTCGGTTGAACTATTGATGTAGCTATTTCCGACTAAAACCCATCCCCATCCCGACCTTCCCCTTGAAGGGGAAGGAGTAAACAATTAGCCCGGCAATTGAGCACCGGTTGTCTTAGCCTGACGTGGATAAAAATTCACAGCCTGCGCGCCACCCGATGCAGCACTCGATGAACACGATAAGCCAGGCTTCAACAAAGGCTCAACACCATCGACACCAGGGCCGAAGGTTTCCATCGCATCGTCCATATCGCGCACTGGAGGCTCACCTTGTTCTTGCGGAACCACATCAGTAAATGCAGTTAACAGTAAGAAGGCGTTGGCGTAAGGGCTGTCTTTGCGCTGTAAGCGGATACCAATCGCCGCTAAAACGTGAATTGCTTCACCGAGTAATTTTTCCGCGGTCTCAGCATCGACCAAACTGAGGAACTCAAAAAATAGCGGTACATAATCTGGCAATTCGCTCGCTTCTGGCTCAAAACCATAACGGCGATACTCTGAGATTAAATCGACCATCGCTTGACCACGATCGCGGCTTTCACCGTGAATATGCTCGAACAAATGCAGAGCCACTGAAGGGGTACGATCGAAGGTTCCCACGTAGTTCTCTTGCACACTAATCAGATCACTCTCTTGCAAGTAATTCAGCAAGGGCTGGAGAGCAACCGCAGTCTCTTGATCTGCAGCCAGCTCAGCACGAATCTCTGGCAGAGCAGCGATCAAATCTGGCTGCGGGTAACTCAGTAGCGCGGATAAAATGCGATAAATTTGCATACGATTTCCTTTATTCTTTGTGGCGCTATTAGCGTCATTTCTACTTTGGATATCCCCTCTCCCGCAAGCGGGAGAGGGTTAGGGTGAGGGGCGTTCAGTAATCCGAATTGTTTGACGTCGCCAAATAAACTCTGTTCGACTTTATCAATTTCCCTCATCCCCGCCCCTTCTCCCGCTTGCGGGAGAAGGGAGATAAGAGCTATTCAGTCGTCGACAACTTCTTACGCGACTTCGGCATATCCACAAAAATCACACTACCCTGAGGCTTCTTACCAAACAATGCACCGTCAGAAGTACCGCCTGAACAACCATTGCCAAAGGTGAAGCCACAACTACCTTTTTCGTTGAAACTATCTTCCACCATTTCTTTATGGGAGGATGGAATCACGAAACGGTCTTCGTAGTTCGCAATCGCCATGGTTTGATACATGTCTTCGACTTGCGCTGCTGTCAGACCGACTTGTTTCAAGACCTCATGATCAAGTTCACCATGCACGACTTCAGAACGCTTGTACGCACGCATCGCCAACATTTTTTCTAGCGCTTCCAAGACTGGCTCTTCTTTGCCTGCTGTCAGCAAGTTTGCCAAATAGCGCACAGGAATACGCAAGGATTTCACGTCAGGAATAATGCCGTTCATACCCATATGGCCTGCTTCTGCGGCTTTTTGAATTGGTGATAAAGGTGGTACATACCAAACCATAGGCAAAGTGCGATATTCAGGATGCAATGGGAAGGCAATCTTCCATTCCATCGCCATTTTGTACACAGGCGATTTTTGCGCTGAGGTAATCCAGCTTTCTGGAATACCATGTTTGCGTGCTTCAGCGATCACTTCTCGATCATGCGGATCTAAGAAGCAATCCAACTGCGCTTGATACAAGTCTTGCTCATTGGGTGTGGATGCCGCGGCTTCAATCTTGTCGGCGTCATACAACAACACGCCCAAGTAACGAATACGGCCTACGCAAGTTTCTGAACAAACTGTTGGCTGACCTGCTTCGATACGTGGATAGCAGAAGGTACATTTTTCCGCTTTGCCTGAACTCCAGTTGTAGTAAATCTTTTTGTAAGGGCAACCAGAGATACACATACGCCAGCCGCGGCACTTATCTTGATCCACCAACACGATGCCGTCGTCTTCACGTTTGTAGATCGAGCCAGATGGGCATGACGCCACACATGCTGGGTTCAAGCAGTGCTCACACAAACGTGGCAAGTACATCATGAAAGTCGATTCAAAGGTGCTGTACATTTCTTTTTGTACGCCTTCAAATAACTGGTCACGACTACGTGAACTAAATTCACCGCCTAAGTCATCTTCCCAGTTCGGACCCCACACGATCTTGTCCATTTTCTTGCCAGTGATGACAGATATAGGACGTGCTGTTGGCGGCGTTTGTGACAATGGCGCGTTTTGCAGACGCTCATAATCATAGGTGAATGGCTCGTAGTAATCGTCTATCTGTGGCAAGTTAGGATTGGCAAAAATGTTCGCCAAGATGCGTAATTTGCCACCTTGTTTTGGCTCTAATTTGCCAGCCTCGTTTCTATGCCAACCGCCTTTCCATTTAGCTTGATTTTCCCATTCTTTAGGATAACCAATGCCAGGCTTCGTTTCGACGTTATTGAACCAAGCGTACTCAACACCGTCACGGCTAGTCCACACGTTTTTACAGGTCACGGAACAGGTGTGGCAACCGATACATTTATCAAGGTTTAACACCATGCCTACTTGTGCGCGAATTTTCATGACGCTGCTCCTTCAGATTCTTCCAACCGATCTTCTAACTTCGCTTCTAACCAATCCACTTTTTTCATCTTGCGCAAGACCACAAACTCATCGCGGTTACTACCCACCGTGCCGTAGTAGTTAAAGCCGTACGCTTGTTGCGCATAACCACCGATCATATGCGTTGGTTTCAACACCGCACGTGTTACCGAGTTATGGATACCTCCACGCATACCGGACAGTTCTGCACCTGGTGTATTGACGATTTTTTCTTGGGCGTGATACATCAAGCACATACCTTTTGGCACACGCTGGCTGACCACCACACGCGCGGTCAAAGTACCGTTACTGTTAAATACTTCAACCCAATCGTTATCCACCAAACCTGCTTCTTTTGCTTCGATCTCAGAAACCCAGACGTGTGGGCCACCGCGACTCAAAGTCAACATCCGCAAGTTGTCAGAGTAGGTAGAGTGGATACCCCATTTTTGATGCGGTGTAATCCAGTTCAACACGATTTCTTTTTCACCGTTCGGTGATTTGTTCAACATCGGTGCCACAGTTTTGGTGTCAATCGCTGGTTTGTACACGCACAAACCTTCACCAAAATCGAGCATCCAACGGTGATCTTGGTAGAACTGCTGACGACCAGTGAGCGTGCGCCATGGGATCAATTCATGTACGTTGGTGTAACCAGCGTTGTAGCTGACTTCTTCCGATTCCAAACCTGACCAAGTCGGTGCAGAAATAATCTTACGGGGTTGCGCTTGTACATCGCGGAAACGGATCTTGTCATGTTCACGGCCCACTGCTAAATGCGTATGATCACGACCAGTGATTTTTGATAAAGCTTCCCATGCTTTGACGGAGACATGACCATTGGTTTCTGGTGCAAAGGTCAAAATCATTTCGCAAGCATCAATCGCTGTTTCCAGACGTGGGCGGCCTTTTGATACGCCCTCTTCGGTCACCACTTTGGTGATACCGCCGATTTCATGGACTTCGTGTTCAGTGTTCCAGTTAATGCCTTTACCGCCATTGCCGAGTTTGTCTAACAAAGGTCCAATTGAGGTGAACTTTTTGTAGATCTCTTTGTAGTTACGTTCCACCACAACAAAGCTCGGTGCTGTCTTACCAGGAATCAAATCACACTCGCCTTTTTTCCAATCTTTAGGCTCAAACGCTTGACCCAATTCACCTGGTGTATCGTGCATCAATGGTTGCAAGACGATGTCTTTGCGTGTGCCGAGATAGTCGCCACCGATTTCAGTGAATTTCTTAGCGATACCTTTGTAGATTTCCCAGTCGGTTTTACTTTCCCACAAAGGTTGCACGGCTTCACTCAATGGGTGAATGAATGGGTGCATATCAGAGGTATTCAAATCATCTTTTTCATACCATGTCGCGGTTGGCAACACGATGTCGCCATACAAACAAGTCGTGCTCATACGGAAATCCAACACCGTCAACAAGTCCAATTTACCTTCAGCGGCTTCTTCACGGAATTTCACTTCCGATGGTTTGACCGCTTCATCTGGATCATCAAACAAGGCATTTTGCGTGCCGAGCAAATACTTCAAGAAGTACTCATGGCCTTTGCCAGAACTACCGAGAATATTCGAACGCCACACGAACATATTGCGTGGGAAGTTCTTAGGATTATCTGGGTCATCGCAACTCATATTCACTGCGCCAGACTTCAAGCTTTGCTTCAGGTATTCTGCAGGTTCTACACCCGCTGCTGCCGCCGCATCGCAGACATCCAAAGGATTAGTTTCTAGTTGCGGGCAAGATGGTAACCAGCCGAGACGCTCAGATTTGGCATTCATATCGATCATGCTCATGTGGCTGACTTTGGATTTGTCCGCCGTGGGCGCTAGGATTTCATCAATGTGCAACTTCTCATGGCGCCATTGGCTCGTGTGCGCATAGAAGAAACTGGTGCCATTCATTTGGCGTGGTGGGCGCGTCCAATCAGACGCAAACGCTAATGGCGCCCAACCGAATTGTGGACGCAGTTTTTCTTGGCCCACGTAGTGCGCCCAACCGCCGCCAGATTGACCCACGCAACCGCACATCATCAGCATATTGATGATGCCGCGATAAATCATATCGTTGTGGTACCAGTGATTCAAAGCCGCACCAACGATGACCATGCTCTTACCATGGGTGTCGTGTGCATTTTGCGCAAATTCACGCGCTACTTGAATCACTAATTCACGTTTAACGCTAGTATGCTTCTCTTGCCAAGCTGGTGTGTATGGCACGTCATCATCGTAAGAGCTAGCAACTGCGCCGCCCAAGCCTTGATCGACACCGTAGTTCGCCATCGACAAGTCATACACAGTCGCGACTAAAATCTCAGAGCCATCTGCTAATTGCACTTTACGTGCAGGCACATTGCGCAATACCATGTCGTTCGCATCTGCTCCGCCGAAGTAGTTAAAGCCTACGCTAACAACTTCATCATGCTTAGCCACCAAACTCAATTGCGGATCGATCTCACGACCGGAACCACCATCTTTAGTTTCCAAGTTCCAACGACCGACTTTCTCGCCGTCGTTAACCTTGCCTTCACCCCAGCGATAACCAATCGAACCATTGGGTGTCACGATTTCATTGGTGTTCGCATCAATGGCGAGTGTCTTCCAATCACCGTTATTTGCCTCATTCAAGCCACCTGGCAATTGCGAAGCACGTAACATTTGATCTGGCACAAAGCAGCCATTGCGCTCAACCAAACGTACCAGCATAGGCATGTCGGTATATTGTTTCACATAGCTGCGGAAATAATCAGACTTGCCACCGAGGTGGAATTCTTTCAAAATCACATGACCCATCGCCATCGCTAGGGCTGCATCAGTACCTTGTTTTGGTGCCATCCAGATGTCACCAAATTTCACCATCTCACCGAAGTCAGAAGACACCGCAACTGTCTTCGTACCTTTATAACGAACTTCTGTGTAGAAGTGCGCGTCAGGCGTACGTGTTTGCGGCACGTTGGAACCCCACACCATCAAATAAGTGGAGTTATACCAGTCAGCCGATTCTGGGACGTCGGTTTGCTCACCCCAAATTTGTGGGCTCGCTGGTGGCAAATCGCAATACCAATCGTAGAAAGACAAGCAGGCGCCACCGATCAAAGACAGGTAACGTGCACCGGCTGCATACGACACCATGGACATCGCTGGAATTGGTGAGAAGCCAATTACGCGGTCTGGGCCGAATTTCTTCACGGTGAACGCATTCGCCGCTGCGATAATTTCTTGCGCCGTATCCCAATCAGCACGCACAAATCCACCAAGGCCGCGCACAGATTTATAGCGTTTAGCTTTTTCTGGATTTTGACTGATAGCTTCCCACGCCTGAATTGGGCCCATGGTTTTACGCGCTTCCTGCCACATTTCCATCAAGCGACCACGAATCATCGGATATTTCACGCGCTGTGCAGAATACACATACCAGCTATACGAAGCACCACGAGGGCAACCGCGTGGTTCATGATTCGGCAAATCAGGACGAGTACGTGGATAGTCTGTTTGCTGGGTTTCCCAGGTAATCAAACCGTTCTTGACATACACTTTCCAAGAGCAAGAACCAGTACAGTTCACGCCGTGCGTAGAACGCACAATCTTGTCATGCTGCCAGCGACTGCGGTAAGCGTTCTCCCACTGTCTATCCTCATCCACCACCGCACCATGTCCGTCAGAATAGGTGGATTTCACCTTAGACATGAACTTCAATCTATCCAGAAAATGACTCATCTCACACTCCTTGTTGTTTGAGATGAAGTGGGCCAGATGCTCACTTCACTTTGACATGATCAAATTTTAGAGATTGGTGATGAAGTCGCCCATTCTTCGGAGCGGTGCCTAGAGGTAAGCATTGGCACTAGGATGGGATAGTTCTTTGGAACTAGGTGGGGAATTTAATATCTAGCCATTTCTCCATTTACTAAACGATTAGTTAGTTGAATTAGCAATGTACAATATATAAGACTGGCAAAAGCTAATAGCTATTGAACATAGCAAGAGCGTCAAATTAAACAGACTATTACTTTACCCGTAAAACTTGGACAATGGCCTTATCAAATGATTAGTGAATTTTAGAGATAACCACATGGCGCAACTTACTCAAATACATGCCGTTTCCAACTTAGATGCGTTACACGTAATTTTCATCCACGGCCTCGGTGGCGATGCTCGTTCTACCTGGATGCACGACCCAGATGATCAAGCTTCACTTTGGCCTATCTGGGTTGGCGAAGATTTCGAATGCAATGTTTGGGTCGCAGCGTACGGCGCCGCGATATCCGGCTGGACTGATGATGCCATGCATCTTGCCGAACTTGGAGAGTCCCTCTTCGCATCGATCCAAGCAGAACCGATTCTAAAAAATCGCAGCTTGGTCTTAATAGGTCACAGCCTTGGAGGCTTGGTTATTAAGGCTGGTATGACACAAGCGGCAGCACAAGTAGCAACTCTTGGCGACCAACAACGAACAGAGTTACTCAATTCAATTGCTGGAATTGTCTTCATTGGAACCCCACATCAGGGTTCTAATCTTGCGACGATTGCGAACAATCTGCGACTTTTCCTCAAAACGAATCCTCAAGTCACGAACATGGCGCGCGATGATGGCTGGCTGAAGCTACTAAACACGCAGTTTCGCAATTTGCAAAGTCAGCGGCGTTTCGAAGTCGGTGTGTTTTACGAGACCAAAGGCGTCTTTATCGGAAAAAGATTTTTTGGCTTTTCATTCGGAAAACACCTATTGATCGTTGATAGCAATAGCAGCGACCCCGGTATTGCCGGAGTCGCACCTATTCCGATTGAAGGTGATCACATCGAAATTGCCAAGCCAAAATCTCGCTCAGACTTTCTGCATAAAACCCTACTCGAATTTTTGAAAAATGTGGAGATCATCCCAACGAAGACAGTTGCGGCACTTGAATCCACTAGCATTGAACATCTTGCAGCAAATGAGCTCTCGACGCGTTTACGTATCGCGTCAGCAGAATTATTGAGTTGGCCAAACACATTACCCGACGGTACATGGCTTCAACGTCCCGAACTCGATATACTCAAGCACAATCTCGACACTTCTTCTATGGGTACACATTTTCTAATTGGCGATCCTGGATGTGGAAAGTCGTCGCTTTTAGTTCGATTGGCCCAAGAGAAACTTGCGATCGGATGGACTGTTTTAGCGATCAAGGCTGACCGACTCCCTCCGGAATTAAGGGATCGAAGTGCACTCGCGCGGCATTTAGACCTTGGCGGAGATTCCGCAAAAGTATTGCGCCATTTGGCCAAGAGTGGCCCGGTTCTTGTTGTCATTGATCAAGTTGATGCCCTAGCAGACTTGGTCGTTCAGCATTCTGCTCGGTTGCGGGTTTTACTCGATCTTGTTCAAGATCTCTCAGATGAACCAGGATTACATACTGTCATCTCGTGTCGCACTTTCGAACAAAGACATGATCCATCGCTTAGAAATTTGGATGCAAGTATTTTGAAGTTGGAGTTGCCAGATTGGTCGACGGTGTTAGCTGTCTTAAATGCACGTGGCCTTCAAGCAGAAATGTGGAACCATGACCTACAGCAGACCATACGGTCTCCTCACGCCTTAGACATATTTTTATCGCTACTTGAAGAAACGACTGAACCAGCAGCTCTGAAGAGCTTCCATGGATTGTTGGAGAAACAATGGGAGACGCAAGTTCTAAGTGACGAAAGCGGAAAACGCAAGACAACGCTAATGCATTTGGCGAAAATAATGGCAGACCGAGAAGTACTCGGACTACCATTAGCTTTGGTCGATGATCACTTCACGGAAATACAAGCATTAGCTGCGAATGGGCTACTACGTCTTGACAATGGGCCCGGCAGAGTAGAATTTCGACACCAAACTTTGTATGAATTTATCCGAGCACGTAGTTTTCTAGAAACAAGAGGAAGCCTTACTGACACTGTACGAGCACAGCAAAGCAGCCTGCGTGTTCGTCCCCAATTATGGCATGCGCTCGGGTACTTTCGGAATGCGAGCCCTGAGGAATACGTAACAGAGATTGGGCGACTTTGGGCAGCTGACCTTCGACCGCATTTGAAGATGCTTCTAATAGAATTTCTCGGACGGCAGACGGTACCTTTAACCGCGGAAAAACGACTAGTAGAAAACGCACTGACAAACCAATGGTTCTTACCAAGATTCATAGGGGCTGCTGTCGGAAGTCCGGGATGGTTCTCGGTTTTAGCAACAACACACCTTCCGGCATTGATGACATTGCCGGACAATCAGGCACAAATGTTACTGCCCTTTCTGCGGCAGGCCTTGCACTTCGATGCTGACGCTGTTGTTGCTCTTGTATGCCGGCATTGGTTAATCAATCAGAACCGAGATCTATTGAGTTGGCAGGTACTTGGTTTCGGCAGCGTTGTGCCTCAACAGGGGCAGTGGCTAAATAGCATAGTGACGATTGCAGGACGGACGCCAATTTCCGAGTGGGCTGTCGGGGATTTAGCGAGTGTAGTGAGCGCTGCATTTCCTGAGGAGGCGCCAAGGATTATCGCAGCGTGGCTCGCCCGCCAAGTTAACGCGGTAAAAGCTCCGCAAAACTCAACCTCAGATGACGAAACTATAACCTCTAATGTCTCCCAAAGCATACAGTCCATTCTCGAAGCACGACACTTCCACGGCTTGGAGGCAATTGCAGAGGCCTCCCCTAGAGCATTCATTCTATCGATTTGGCCACCTTTACTCGATGCATTGCAATTATGTACCACCGATGAGTCCGATGTTATCGTAAGCTATCGGCAAAATTATGGAATTGGCATCCTAGAACTGGACGATGCGGAATCTCGTCACGAGCAGCCGCTGACGCGTTCAATACGTTTAGCCGTACAAGCATGGGCCAAAAGTAATCCTGCAGACTTTCTTAACTTCGCGGACGAACATGCGAATTCTGACCTATTAGTGGTACACCGACTACTGTCGATCGGCCGAATATGCGCCGCAAATAGCTTCCCGCTGCGACTATTTGACTATTTAACTTCAGACGCGAGACGGCTGGTGCTTGGTCCTTACACCGACGTTCACAAGGAAAGCATTTCACTCATCAGCGCGATGAGTCCGTTTCTTGAAACAGCAAATCTTTTACGTCTTGAAGCATTACTGATTAATTGGCAACAATACACTGACTCGGCACGAGCTGATGAATCTGCTGAGGTCAGACACAGAAGGCTTCAATGGGCAAGACAGCATCGCCTGCGCCTTTTGCGAGCAGTTCCAAGTGCGAAACGCAGCCTCGACCTGCAGCGCCTCATAGCAGAGGAAGAACGAGCTTTCCCAAACCTAGAGAACCATGACGCCAAATTTTCGGGAGTGCAGTGGATTGGAAGCCCGGTAAGTGCTGAACAAATGGAGAGAGCCAGCGACTCCGAAATTATCAATCTTTTCGTTGAATTGACAGACGAGTCTGCATGGGATCATCCAAGGCACCAAATGAAAGGCGGCGCGATCCAGGCAAGTCGCGAATTAACTAACCTTACGAAAAAGGACTTAAACAAAGCACTTCGGATCGTTCAAGCACTCCAACCAAGCCAAAACGAAATTCCAGTGGCAATGGTTTTGCGCGAACTTGTACCGGCAGGCCTTCCGGCGCCTGAACTTTATACTTTGATAGCTGAACTTGAAGATAAAGGCTTTGTTGGTATTGATTTTCGACGAGATGCGGCGTACGCCATCGCAAGTACTGCAAGTAGAGAATTCCCCGTTCCACAAACATTAATTGATCGAATGGAACATTGGCTAACTCCGCCTCCGTCAAATTCGTTCCAAGAAGATGAATATAATAAACAAGATAACCAACAAACTATTCTCTGGAACAATAGATCAATGAGCGTCCTCCCAAATGGAAACTATCCGATACTCAATGCGATTTCAGCATCGTGCTTAACCTCTGTGCCTCTACGTATTGATCACTGGTTAGCTATTCTCGAACTGCATGTTGATCGAACAGAATCACCAAAGGTATGGGATGCACTCCTTCAAAGAGATATGTTAAATCTGCGAATTGCAGAACCCTCACGCATTGAATCACTAATCGACAAACTATTGCAAAAAGACGCCTGCATAGCAAACGGATCAGGTTGGATTCGTTTTCTTGCTCATGCTTACCATTGGGCTTCCTCTATAGCAATTCAGCGATGGATAACTTACACGTTAGAACATGCAAAGAATCTGCAAGGTACAGGTGAATTAGTCGCCCTGCGTCACGCACAATTTCCCGCAGAAATTTGGCCGCGAGAACTGGCATATTCCTTTGAGAAGATGAACTCGCTAGAGTTCACACTTGGGCTGGCACATTCAGTCGCTCATCTGTGGCATGAACCAATTACAAGACCAGTAGTTCATCCTATTCTATTAACCCTAACCCATAGTAGCGATGAACATATCCTGAATGCAGTATCAACAATCTTCATAAATGATGGGTTCTCAGTTGACGCTGAAACCAGAGAATTTTTAGATGCTATTGTGGTTTATCCAAACCTACTTAAGAACGGTCGGGCTGAAAACCTCCCCGAATTATTAGTCAAATTAACAACTACTGAACCAGAACGAATTTGCCGTGTAGCGAACGCATTGCTTGACATTGCTGGGGACCAAATGGGCAATATCGCTACTTCTTGGTATTTAAGTGCGGAGTGTTTACTTGATATTGCTCTACATCTTCAAGACATGGGTAGTGCAGAACGAGCGGCTGGATCAATGCTCTTTGAGCGCATGTTGGAATTCAATATGCCACAAGCTAGAGAGATGTCGATGAATTTGGATAAGCGAATGCCCGTTGGTAACGACTCGCGAGCACCTGCAAGGCGAAGGTCACGGGTTAAAAAAACAAGGTTGTTATAGATAGTAATTTTCAAGAAATGGCGCCACCAGATCTCTCTCGTGGCCCTTCCTCAAATTAAAACTTCAATGATCTTTGCCAAAGAATCCAGGCTTGAGATGCAGTGCGAGGCGCTTCCCACAGCAATATTCAGATATTGCGAGGACAAGTAGCTCGGTAAATATCGCAGGCAGACCTGGCAATCGCATATTCGCACCAGTGATCGGCACTAAGAACCCAGCTCCTACTGCAATTTCAATTCCCACACAGTAAGTTCAAAACTATAAAGGCGACCAATTTAAGCCTCGTTATCAGCGAAAGATTTTTACGTCTTAGCGATAAAAATCAGTAGATAATCTAAACTCAAACCTTCAATATGTTTGGATCGGTCAAGACTTTCACCTAGTCAACTCAACCACTCTGAAGGGCAACCAAGCAAGCAACAAGTTTAGCACTCACCCCAGCAATCCGCCGAAACTCAGAACTAACACGGTCATCAGCCTCAACACGACGCCAAAACACAGCAGCCGCCTTGGCAGCACGCAACCAAGTCTCGCGCTCCTTCGGTAAAGGCAAGGAAAACTTCAATTGACGCTCAACCAGCTCCACGCCGCGCTGTGGTGCATACATCATTGGCAGCATGTCATAAGCTGGCGCCAAGCGCATATCGGGTAAGAAGGCGAGATTGCCGTCATGCATATCTGTGTTGCCTATCATGCGACCAAAATGGGTCAACAGTTTTATTTGCTGCGCAGTTTCTTCTGCAATGCAGTTCGCACTCAGGAGCGCGTCGGCACCGTCTGACCAATTTCCAGTGCCGCCAAATAATGCAGCATTTAATTCGTGCCAACTACACACACCAGAGCGACCAAATTCACCGTGCCGATCAAAACGATCTACCTCGTAGAATGTGCGTCCAGCAAATTGGTAGATGCGGCTGTTAGCTGCGTCCACTTGCAGCGTATCGGCGATAGTGCTTAGTGCTAGGTGCTCGCAGATCAATAGATCAGCCCAACGGCGCTCTTGCGGTGTATCGTCTGCGCCAGAGAATTTGACGATGACGTGGGTCGGTGCATCTCGCCAGCGACGTGCGGTAAATTTGGGGAACTCGCCCGCCGCCGAAGAATCGGCAACGCCAAAATTGAGTGCTTGCAGTGCATAAGTCGGATAGGCAGCCTCGATCTCATCGTCCTTTAAAAAATGTGCGGCTTGTTGCTGCGAATTTAAAAAACGATGCAAGGCTTGTTCACCGATGATGTAATTGCCGGGCTGATCTGACCCAAGCAAACTAAGCACATGCAACACATCATCTTCACTCCATCTGGTGAGCGTCTCATCGACTTGCATGAGTGCTGCAAACTGATGCGCAAAATTGCGGCCTAAGTAACCTTGCGGTCGCATGTCACCAAAAACATAAGGCAAGCCGCGAAACCAACCATCGCGCATTTCATCATCTAAGAGCCAAGGGAAATCTTCTGCAAATGTGACAGCGCAGCCTGCGGGATACGTCGGCTCAAGTAAGCCACTCTCGTGCACTTGACCTTGTTCATCGACGCGATAAAACGGTAATGGTTTAAGGTTGCCACGAATAGCGCGACGTGCTGCATAGGCCGTCCTGCGCGCGCGGCCACGCGATACTACTTGCCCTTGTAGTTCGGCAATCGCACGCATCAAGGAAGGACGGCTAACGCCAAGTCGCCCCAACAATTCACCGGCTTGTTGTCGTTGCCAAGTGCGTAATATTTCAAGGACTTTTGCTGAAATAGTCATGTAACGATTATTTAATCATCAATAGATGAATTTATCATACATGAAAATGCGATCTGAAACACACAAATATGTAACGATTTATGTAACGATTAAAATGTGGAATAGGCGAACTTAAGTATGCCATTTGAATATCTCGCAATCACTACAATCAAGCGCTGTAAAAATTGCACGTTGCTGATCTTAAAGCGTTCTTCAGTTCAGTCTATTTTTGAACAGGAACTCAATTTGTTTAGCTGCAATGTGGCTAGATTTCTGACATTAAATTAAGTGTCAGTGCAATGACGTTTCTGGCGTATGTGTATGCCAGCCGATATTGAATAACTGTTTGGCTAATCTGAACTACCCTCACCCCAACCCTCTCCCGCTTGCGGGAGAGGGAGTTTTCTAGATTCCTCGACTTGTGAAGGTACTTATTCTAGTCACATAAGTTCGTCGCGGGTGATCAGCATTCGCGGAAAAAGGAGTTACTGAACACGTTCACGTCCGATAATTTGTTTTATCAAAACAAATTAAGAGAGGCCACTAATCACACCCTGATCATCAATATCAATATGCAAGGCAGCGGGTACCGCAGGCAATCCCGGCAAACGCATAATTGCGCCTGTGATTGGTACTAAGAAGCCAGCACCGGCAGCAATTTCGAATTCGCGCACTGTGAGTTCAAAGCCGCTTGGTCTTCCGATTAAAGCTTCATTATCCGAGAAAGACTTTTGTGTTTTGGCGATGCAAATTGGTAGATGTCCTAAGCCCAAACCCTCTATGTGTTTGATGTCGGCCAGCGCTTTCGCTTGGAAAACCACGGAACCAGCACCGTAGATTTTCTTGGCGACGGTTTCGACTTTGGTTTTGATATCGCTATTCCAATCGTAAATCGGGGTATAACGTCCGTTGAAGTTTTCTGCAGTTTCGACGACCGCGCGAGCTAAGTCGGTTGTTCCTTCACCGCCTTTTGCCCAGCCTTCAGAGAGCGCCACTTTGGCTCCACGTGATTCACACGCTTGTTTTAAGAAAGCGAGTTCTTCGTCGCTGTCGCTGCTGAAGCGATTAATCGACACAACCGCTGGCAAACCAAATTGGGCGATGTTTTCTAAGTGCTTTTCGAGATTCGCAAAACCTGCTTTGAGCGCATCTAAATTCGGTGTTGTCAGGGTTTTGAGATCTTGGCCGCCGTGATATTTCAATGCACGAACCGTAGCGACAATGACGACTGCGGACGGACTCAAACCCGAATAGCCGCACTTAATATCGAGGAATTTTTCTGCGCCTAAATCGGCGCCGAAGCCTGCTTCGGTCACCACATAATCTGATAAAGACAGACCAAGTTTAGTCGCCAACACCGAGTTCGTACCCTGCGCGATATTCGCGAATGGACCGCCATGAATAATCGCAGGATTTCCTTCTAAAGTTTGTACCAAATTGGGTTTGATTGCATCTTTCAATAAAGCAGCCATCGCACCTTGCGCTTTCAAATCGCGACAGTAAATTGGCTTATTGTCGTAAGTATCGCCGACATAAATGTTGCCGAGCTTGGTCTTCAAATCTTGGAAGGATTCTGCAAGGCACAAGATCGCCATGATCTCGGACGCTGCCGTAATATTAAAACCCGCTTCACGTAGGTTACCGCCAGGACGACCACCCAAGCCAGTAATGATGCTGCGCAATGAGCGATCATTCATGTCCATCACACGCTTCCACTTCACCGTGCGTGGATCAATCCCTAAACTTTCTTTTTGGAAGTAAATATTATTGTCGATCAAGGCAGCTAATAAGTTATTCGCTTTTTCAATCGCAGAAAAGTCCCCAGTAAAATGCAGATTAATATCTTCCATCGGCACCACTTGCGAATAACCACCACCCGCTGCGCCGCCTTTGATACCAAACACTGGGCCTAGCGAAGGTTCGCGCAATACAACCGTGGTTTTTTTACCGATTCGATTTAGACCTTCGGTGAGGCCAATTGATGTGGTGGTTTTACCTTCGCCAGGTGGGGTTGGTGTGATGGCGGTGACCAAGATCAATTTATTCTTTTTAATTTTTGCTGGGTCAATCAAGTGCAGTGGTAATTTGGCTTTGTACTTACCATAGTGTTCGAGATCATCGATATCCACGCCCAATAATTTAGCAATCTCGTTGATGTGTTTGAGTTGAGCGCTTTGTGCAATTTCTAAATCGCTTTTGACGATTGTTGTCATGATGTTTTTTCCTTGTGGGTTTTGTTCACTTATTTTTTTATTTGCGAACATAAAAAATTATTTTGTTAGCATTTGTTGGCTAGTCAACATGACCGGAATATTACCAAAATCATTGAATGCCTTAAAAAAATCTTGCATCACAAAAGGTTTATTTTCTAGCTCTAGCTGTTTAGCGCGTTGCGCCATCAAACGTTCTATCAAATATTTACCGACTATGTAGCTGGTGCCATAGCCCGGTTGACGCAAGTACAAATGCTGTTCAAATTTAATTAAATGCGGCTCGCGGCGCATCCAATTGCGTGGCGTCCAATCAAGATGCATTCGACTGGCTTCTTCCATATTTTTTTGATTCGCATGTGCGTATAATGAGCCAAGTCCACGAGCTGCGCGTTGCGCTAGTAATATCCACACTAGCTCACGAGATCGTGGACTATCATCATGTAAGCCCATGTGCATAAACATTTCCTCAACTCCAGTCGCCACTCCTTCGTTGCGGTTATCCCAAATGTTATATAACAAGGGTCCGCGCCGTATCAAACTAGTATGGGGTTCATCACGCATTTGCGCCAAATCAAACCAATGATACCAATGGCAATACAAGGCAACAGGATCATAGTGCAGCGTGATACTGAAGAAGTTTCGCTTATCTTCGGGTACAAAAGATTGTAAATGCTCGCGCAAAGCTGGTTCCATATTTGCTTTGATCGGCATCACTTGCTTATTACTCAAAAAGCGCATGAGCTTACTAGCGGCACGATCTGCCATTGCCTTGTATTCGTCGTCGGTACTCGCAGCCCGCATGGGTGGTAAATCTTTATTGCGCTGCTCTTCCAACTTCAAATTCGCCCAAGCACGATCTAATTCGCGCTGAAGCAAATCAACTTCTTGTTGCCAGGTCAATGGCACCAAATGGACATTTTGTTGGTACCAAGTGTAGTTCTCTTTCCCGATACCCGAAGGGCCGTTTTTGCGGGGTGCCTGTGCATTCAGCCATGTGATGAAATCGGCATTAGCGATCTGCGCAGCGGTTAATGCCTTTTTTAATTCAGAATTGGCATAGCTGACTAAATCTTTTTCTATGTTTTTTAATTCTTCAGCCTGTAGCTCGAAAGTATTAATACCTGCGATCCATAAATCACATGCATTGCCAGTGAGATTGCCTTTAGCTTGCTTTAATAAGGGAGGAATAACTGCTAGCTCTTTGGCGAGTTTAATCTGATCTTCGCTAGATAGAGGGAAACGATATTTCCATACTTCGATGGTGGCATGATTGGTCGGACCTTCTCTTGCTGGCGTATCGCTGGCTTCGGTATAGATACTTTGGTAAAAAGCCGGATCACGCACCCATGGCTGCAAAATGCGTTGATTAAAATCATAGCCGTTCATTTCGGCTTGTACGATTTGGAGATCGACCTTTTGCGCGACTGTCCATTTACTGCTATCCATGGACTTAAGCCGCGCTTGATAGCGTTTAAATACCTGATAATCTTTGTCGCGGCGAATTGCTGTGTAATCTGGCGCACCATCTTTCACACTGGGTCGCTCAAAGTTACGCCAATCTTGGAACAGCTTGACTAAGCTGGCGTAGTTTTGTGCATCGGTGCCTGAATTTGAATCGGGCAATTGAGCTACTAGAAAACTGGTCGCGGCATCGATTTCGGTGGCGGATCTAGCCTGCGTCGTAATAGTCATCAAACTTAGACTGGCAGCGATATAGGCGGCGATTTTATTGTTCAATTTCAAAATACGACTCCTTCATTTTGCGTTTATGTATTTGGATTTTTTCGATTTTTTCGGATTTTTATCGATGCATTTTTAAATCACGCGACTATAGGTAAATTTTACCGTCCTTCATCACCAACTTCACACGACGCACCGCTTGAATATCCTTCGAAGGATCGCCTTCCACTGCCACCAAGTCAGCTAACAAACCTTTTTTAATACTCCCAATTTTTTCAGCGTAACCGAAAGCTTTCGCATTCACCGAAGTAGCCGAGCGTAAGACCTCAAGTGCGCTCATACCATAGTCGACCATCAATTCCATTTCTCTTGCATTGTCACCGTGCGCATAGACACCAACATCACCACCCATGCAGATGTTGACACCTAATTTCAATGCCAATGCGAAGCTCTGACGTTTGGCGAGAATACGAGCCGGCACTGGATCGATGGTTTTTTTCCAGCCACGATACTGTTCTATTGCGTCACCTGCCGCCAAAGTTGGGCACAAAGTCACGCCTTTTTCTCTCATGCGCTTAAACACCTCTTCGGTCGCGCTATCACCGTGTTCTATGGTGGAGACACCCGCATTAATGGCTCGCAGCATGCCTTCAGGTGTAGATGCATGCGCTACCAATTGACGGTTGCCACTTTTCGCAATGGTCGCCATGACCGCCATTTCTTCGGTAGAGAAAATCGGCGCCGCTTCGCCATCTCTGCCCGCACGATAATCTGCGTACACCTTAATCACATCGGCTCCCTTGCCGATTTGGGTACGAACTTCATGTGCGATTTGCTCTACGCCTGAGACCTCCGCTGCACCTTGTGGCAAATCTAGATCTGGATTGACGCTCTTAGGTCCATAAGCACCTTTAGCAACGAGCGCCTTGGTCGCGATTATCATGCGAGGGCCTAAAATCACGCCTTTTTCTATTGCTTTTTTCAAACCAACATCGTCGTACTCTGCCCCTTCGGTACCTAAATCACGTACGGTGGTAAAGCCTGCCGCCAAAGTCGCCTTTGCGTGATTTGCCGCTCGAATCACGCGCTCGGCACGACTTTCTTTTAAGACCTGATCATCCCAACTGACTTCGTTATAAGGATGCAGTAATAAATGTGAATGGCCTTCAATTAGGCCAGGCATTAAAGTCATGCCTTTTAGCTCAATCACTTTAGTATCGGCAGCAAGCTTAAAACGCATGGCACCTGCTTCAACAATTTTATTATTCTGTACCAGCACCACCCAATCACTGTGCATTTGCTGCCCGTCAAAAACGCGATCTGGTTTTAATAAAATACTGCTCGTTATCTGATTAGTTATCTGGCTCGTTGTTTGAGCGGATGAATTTGTACTCAACAAGGTGGCGAATAAACTGACTAGCGAGCTGGCTAACAATGTAGTGGACAAAATAGGACGCATTTTTTTCATATTATTTTCCAATGTGATTGAGCGTGAGGCAAACACCAAAATGCGTTTGATCATACCTTTTTACGGCTCGCTTTCCTATGCGAGTGTTGTGTTTGATCTTATATTAATCGTGCGTTTATCTTGTATTGATCGAGGATTTATCGTGCATTTATTTTTGCAGCCAATCTAGGATGACCAAAGGGCTTTGAAAGTTCCCGTTATAATGGCTAGTTACTCTTTGCTGTCCCCCGTCTCGTTTCACTCTGCCCCACTATGAACACCAATAAGCTACAAAAACTCGGACTGTTTGCCGTTACTTGGCCCATTTTTATTGAGCAGTTGTCGCATATTTTGCCGGGTATGATAGATGTCTTCATGATCAGTCATTTAGGGGATGCGGCTGCAGCAGGTGTTTCTGTGGCAAATCAGATCGTGGTATTTTTTATCGTACTGTTCTCTTTCGTCGGATTGGGTTGCAGCGTCGTGATCACGCATTATCTGGGCGCGCAAGATAAGGCGGGCGCTGACCGCGTCGCGACCACCGCAGTGGGTGTCAATTTTTGGTTGGGGGCGATTATTAGTGCAATGACTTTTGCCTTCTCCAATCAAATGCTGGGATTACTCCAGCTACCAGCAGCACTACTTTCGTACGCACAACCCTTCTTGGCGCTAATGGGTGGCACTTTGTTCTTGGAGGCCTTAAATATTATTTTTGGCTCTGTCCTGCGTGCGCATGGACACACTAGGGATGCGATGGGTGTTGCATTGGGGATGAATTTGCTCAATATAGGATTAAATGTCGTCTTAATATTTGGCTATCTTGGTTTCCCAGAACTAGGCGTAGTAGGTGCTGCGCTTTCAACCGTGATTAGCCGCGCAATCGCCTGTTTGGTATTTATCTGGTTACTTAAAAAGCGCCTACACCTGCATGTTCCGTTCACTGCGTTCTGGCAATTCTCTCGCGATATCATCAAGAAAATTTTACACATAGGTATTCCCTCAGCGGGTGAGAATCTCAGTTGGTGGACTAGCTTTATGGTGATCACTTATTTCATCGCGCAGATGGGTGAAACCAGTATGGCAACCTTCACCTACGCGATGCAATTATCGATGATCATGATGATGCTCAGCATCGCGATCGGTATAGGTACTGAAATCATGATTGGACATTTTATCGGTGCGGGTGAAATTGAATTAGCCTACCGCCAATTATTACGCAGTCTGCGCTTGGGCATTGCGGTTACGGTAGTGATGACTGCCATCGTGGTTTTATTTGCTTCTTCATTATTTGGACTGTTCAGCAGCAACCCCGCGATCATCGCTAGCGGTGCCGTATTGCTGCGGGTATCGCTACTATTGGAACCTGGGCGCACCTTCAATTTAGTCGTCATTAATTCATTACGTGCTACCGGTGACGCTTACTTTCCACTGTATGTCGGCATCATTTCTATGTGGGGAATTGCGGTCAGTTTAGCTTGGGTGTTTGGCATTTATTTTGGCTGGGGTTTAGTCGGTGTTTGGTGCGCTTTTGCGATTGACGAATGGGTGCGAGGTATCTTGATGTATCGTCGTTGGAAAAGCCGAGCGTGGGAAAAACATGCGCATGCCACACGGGCAGCGTTACGCAATACTTAGAACATAAGCGAAATCACATCGCTTCACCCACGATCACTGAAGAGCACACCCATAGCACTGGAAATTTTGCCTTACGGCACTGTAATTTCCAGTGCTCAATACTTTGCTAAAAATTGTGCACGCATTGTGTTTGTTTTATGCAAACAATTATCACTGTACCAATCATGTGCCATTCTTTCTCTCTTAAAATCCTCATAAGAAAAAAGATCAGAACTTAAAGCGCGATCCCATTGAGATCAAACATCAGCCGTGTCCATAAGCGCAGAAAAGTCCATGATCAAAGTCCGATAAAAAAATTCCCACCACGATTTCTGGATCACTATGACTACACCGCACGCCCATGCTGTCACAGGAAGAATAGTACGCGCCTTGATCGCGTTTTCCCTACTCATTGTTTTAGACCAGATCAATCCACTCAATGCCAATCACTTAGCTCACGCGGCAGCACCCGAGATTAATGAATCAAGCAGCAATCTTACTCAAAAAACAAAGTCAATAAACACCACCGAAAACTCGAACCGAAATACGAACCTGCGTGCTGATTTACATCTGGAGTTAAACGCCTTACTGGCGGAAAATACCCGTATCAATCAAGAAAAAAAATCGCTATTAGAAAGTGATGCGCAAAAAGTTTTTTGGACACAATGTCTAGTAGGTTTAATGACATTTTTTATGGTAATTTCCTTATTTTCGTTCTGGCGCTTGCACGTCAAAGCCGCATTTAATAACAGCCTCGCCGAACTCACCACCGGCTTGCGGCAATTTCAAGATTCCATACTATCTTTGATTGACACCCGCCAACTGGCACACCATAGCGTCGTTTCTTCATTTCATTCCAGCGTAATGGAGCACAATTCAGAGCCCTTATCGGCCACAACGACTAGCAAGACAAGCATAAACCCCAATACTGAACAAGAGATGTCACAGGTAAAAAACTTTGTCGATGCGTGGCTCAATGTGTACACCCCTGGCAGCTCAGCCCATGATCGCTATGTAGAATCTACCAAAAATCGCCCGACATCCCCCTTGCCTTGGCTCTCTATGATTAAGGGATTCCGTCAAGAAAATGATCAGTCCAATTTTGAATCCATACGCAAAGAAATAAAAAAACTGTTCAATATTAATGTCCCATCGTGGAACGATCACCAAGATTTAGGACAAAAACAAATCGCCGATTATCCGCACGTCTTAAATAAGATTTTAGAGCTGTGGCATGAGGATCATGTCGCCACCTATCTAGAACGTTTACTAGCAAACTCTCGCATCAACGGTCGTCAAGGATTTGACATTACACTCTATGAAAATCTAGAGAATTTAATGAAATTGGCACAAGAACCCAATCGTCCGCGCAGCGTAGATCAATTAAAACAAATCCCATTAGCGGCATTTTTATTCGTACCTAAAAAATCGGTATCAGACTCCACGAACAAACTAGCTTCTGTTACGACGATGGTCGCTGCGGCACCGGCAGAGTTAGTCAATATTTCAAAGCCTTTGCGTGACGCGCAAGTGCCAACACAAAAATCTAATCTAGCAAATGAATATAAATCTGAAGCACAAACTGCATCTACGCCTGCGGCCCCCCATCAACTCGCTCAACTACCTCAATTAACAGAGACTACTCAAGCGGCATCCATTCCAGCAAACTCACTCAGCAATCTCGCTTCAGAGAAAAGCACTGAAGTCGCCATTCAAAGCCCAGCGTGCGTTGCGCACATTAGCCCACCGCAAGAAGATAAGCCGGCATTACCGGCTTATGAAGTGCGTCTCAAATTAGCGCTTGCCTACATAGAGATAGGCGATAGTGAAGGTGCTTGCTTATTATTGGAAGACGTCATCAGTGATGCGCCAGAAGAACAACGAACTTACGCTCGCAATCTCTTGAAAACCTTAGAAGAAAAGATCGCCGCGCACTAGGGCCTAAGGTGTACGCAATGATCGGCTGATCGCATCAAAAAAAGCGCGGTCATTGATCACGGCTCCGCCAGTGGGTTTAGTCTGCGCACCCCATACGACGATCACGATATTTTGACGTGGATTGATGTACAAATATTGGCCATGTATCCCAATAGCAGCGTAAGCACCATCTGCTAAAGCTTCAGGGCTGGTACTAGGCCACCATAGATAGCCATACGGGATTAACTGACCATTCGCGAGTCGCTTAGGCGTACTCGCCTCGTATGTCCAACCTGGCGCCAATATCTGCTCGGTACCGGCACGCCCACCGTTCAACATGAATAAACCGAAGCGTCCGTAATCACGCAAAGTAGCACTGAAACCACTGCCGCCGATTTCGACACCTTTAGGTGCATCTAACCACCAATAGGCATCCGCTTCCATACCAAATTTTTCCCAAATACGCTCCGACAAATAGTTCGCTAGTGACTGACCTATAGCATTCCTCAGAACTTGCGCCACAAGCTGAGTTTCCCCCGTGTTGTAGTTCATTAATGTAGTAGGCGGATGTATAGACCTAAGCTTTTTCATGACCTGCATAGTCGCACCCGGCACTTGCGAAATTTGTGCCTCTAGCAAATGGCGACGATCTGAATCCGGATCAATATAAGTTTCGTTCCAAGCGACGCCCGAAGTCATCATGAGTAAGTCTCGTAGACTGACCGCTTGATAGGCACTGCCTTTCAATTCAGGCACATAGCGTGCAACCATGTCATTCAAACTGACAATCTTCTTCTGTTGTACAGCTGCGCCCACTAAACTTGAGGTAATCGACTTGGCAATCGACATCGACATCCAGCGCGTTTGTGGCGTATTACCGTAGCGATATTTTTCTAGTTTGATTTTGCCGTCTTTTAGAATCAATAATCCTGCAACACGGTTTAGTTCCAAATACTGTTCCAACTCGATACGGCGACCACTATCTATAAAACTAAATTGCGTCAGAGGTTTGGAATCAACTGGAATTAAATACGGTCGCTTGGATTTACGTACCAAAGCGCTAGGAAATAATCGATCTATATTACGAAAGGTATTGACCGCTAATTCTGGACTTAAAACACCGTCGTAAATTTGTCGCACATTGCCTATTTTTTCCGTAGCGTGTGGGTAATTATTGCGGCTTTGGATATCGATATTTTTTGTCGACGGATCTGCATAGATAGGCAAACTCAGCCCCAGCATGGCGCTGCCTAGCACGGCTAGAACGTATGAATGAGATCGACTACGATGATTCAAAGCGAAAACCCACATCATCTAATTTCTCCAAGCACAAAAACAAAGAAGGCAAGATTTCAGTGTAACAAATCTTGCCTTCTACTGACGCGCATTTATCTTCAAATCTCGTGTGTTCGGTAGCTTGGCGGCATGGGTGTCACCTGCCTGTCCATTTCAATTCAGACCGCATTGATTGTGAACTGAATAGGACTAAGCATTAGTTAGCACTCTCAATTCACCGCTTTATTAATACAGCTTTATCAACGCCGCTTTCACTTCCGACTTGAGTCAAACTCAAGCTGATTTCAGCAACTTGATCGCTACGATTACTCCAC
Organism: Affinundibacterium danionis; assembly: GCF_042432465.1. Taxonomy (NCBI): domain Bacteria; kingdom Pseudomonadati; phylum Pseudomonadota; class Betaproteobacteria; order Burkholderiales; family Oxalobacteraceae; genus Affinundibacterium; species Affinundibacterium danionis. The sequence continues at coordinate 165,093 of NZ_JBHLXJ010000018.1, forward strand.
ATCCAACAATAATCTTGAGCTAGCTTGGTTTCAAATCTATCTTTCCATTCTGATTTAGCGGCCAATTTGACAGGCAATTTAACTTTTTTGCCCAAATGAAAATGGATATTCGCCTCCAATGCTTGATCGCTCTTAAAATCCCAATCTATACGCAAGCCATTCGGTAACTTACCGCAGACTTCAAGTATGCCGCCCGCTTTGATCTGACCTTGATGGCGAAACTCACCCTGCTCGTTCCACTTAAGCGTCAATAAATTCGCATGCGCTGAAGACATGCTGCTCATAGCGATAAGTGATGTCAATGTGATGAGGCTAGCTCTGATTATTTTCACCAAAAAATTCTCCCTAATTATTTTTCTAAGTAGCGTTAAACAAAATCTCAATGATGATGTTCGTGCTCAGCCTCTTTTTTCGCTGGTGCGGCTTTCACTGGTGCAAAAGGCGTAAAGCGTGCTTGCTCAGCTGGTTTACCGGCCATCGTTACAGTCAAGGCGCCTTTAAAATTAGCATTGGATGCATACACGCCTTTGCCAGTAAATTGATTGGTACCGCTTGGCAGCAAAGTAACGGTAGATTTATTTTTACCTTGCACTATCGTCAAAGTTGCAGTTCCACCGGCAGTTGCCAAGGCTTTGCTAGCGTGATCCGTGACATACACCGTAATCGGATTTTCCTTAGCTTCTTTACTGCCTTTGGCCAACACGAGTTCAAAGTGATACACACCGGCCATACGAGTTTGCCCGCCATTGGCTGATTTGATCGAATCAAAATAGGCGTTGTCGTGTGCGCTAACTGTTGCAATTGCACCGAGACTCAAAACGGAGACACATAACAAGTTAGATACTATTTTTGCGATTTTCATGGTTTTTCCTTTTCGTAGATTTTTAGTGACTACTCAGCTCCTGTGACAAATAAAACAAACCTCTCAACACAGAGACACAGAGGTACAGCAAAGACGGAGAAAAACAAAACTACAATTAATCTCTTGATTTTCTCTGTGCCTCTGTGTTTAGGGGTTTTAAGTTTTTTTCATAGTAGCTGAATAGTCACGATTTTGACTTTCTAAATTACATTAACTAAGTTCATAAATTATGATCTAAAAACTTTCCTGCTTGTACCCTACTTCTTGCTGATCATTTTGCATCTCTGCGCGCGCTGCTAATAATTTTTGTAAAGGTTTTTCACCCCACAACCAAAACATCAAGGGCGTCAAAACCGTGTCTAATAAAGTAGAACTAATCAATCCACCAAAGATCACCACCGCCACTGGATGCAGTATTTCTTTACCAGGTGCATCCGCCGACACTAACAAAGGCAAGAGCGCAAACGCCGCCACCAATGCCGTCATCAAGACTGGCGTCAAGCGTTCTAAGGAGCCACGTATGATCATCGCTTTACCAAACTGTTCGCCTTCAAAAAGACAGAGATTAATATAATGACTGATTTTCAAAATACCATTGCGTGTCGAGATACCCGCCAAGGTGATGAAGCCAACCAAAGCAGCAACAGATAAGGTCTGATCTGCCAGCCATAAAGCGATGACGCTACCGACCAAGGCCAAAGGAATATTTCCCATAATGATCATGGTTAACGCGACGGAGCGATATCGGCTATACAGTACCAAAAACATTAAAGCCAAAGAAATCAAAGACAACAAGGCGATCAAATTAGCAGCTTTTTCCTGGGCTTGAAATTGACCTTCTAAGGCGGTCGAATAACCAACCTGCAATTGCTTTGCCGATAGCTCGTCACGAATAGCTTGGATCACCTGCCGCATATCACGCCCATCCGTGTTGGCGGACAATACGATGCGACGGCGTGAATTCTCGCGACTGATTTGATTCGGACCATCGCTCTCTTCTATCCGCGCTAATTGTGAAAGTGGAATATGACCACGCGGGGTTTCTATTAAGACTTGCTGCAAGGCTTGCGCATTGCGGCCTTTTTCTGGCAAACGTAATAGCAAATCAAAACGACGATTACCTTCTATCACTTGGGTAATTTTTTCGCCTTCTATCATTTGCTGTAATGCACCCAGTAAAACACCTGGGGCGATTCCATAGCGCGTTGCTTGTTCATAGTCGATATGAATTTTAATTTGTGGAATCAAGACTTGCTTCTCAATTTGCAAATCGGTGACGCCCGGTACTTTCATTAAACGTTCGCGTAAATCGCTAGCAATATTGCGCAAATTATCTAAATCTTCTCCATACACTTTCAGCGCGATTTGGGCACGTACGCCAGATAGTAAATGATCTAACCTATGCGAAATCGGCTGTCCCACATTGCTTGCCGCAGGCAAGACCGACAGACGCTGACGTATATCTTGAATAATCGCCTCACGGGTGCGATTGGATGGTTTCAGATCGACATCCATCTCACTGTAATGCACGCCTTCTGCATGCTCGTCTAGCTCGGCACGACCGGTACGACGACCTACCTGCGTGACTTCAGGCACACTTGCGATCAATTGCTCTGCCAGACTACCGAGGCGATTAGATTCTTCTAATGAAGTACCGGGATTGAGCACCAAATTGACGGTCAATGTGCCCTCGTTAAATGCCGGTAAAAAAGCGCGTGGGAAAAATGGCACGGCCAAAGCAGCCAGCAAAACAGCCGTTACCGCGAGTGCTAATAAACTACGCGCATGGAGAAATGACCAATTGAGTAGATGCGTATCCCATTGTTTCAAGCGTTTCACTAGAGGACTATCACCATGTCCTAATTGCTTCATTTTAGGGAGTAGGAAGTAGCACAGAACTGGCGTAACCGTCATCGCCACAGCCATACTCGCCAAGATTGACACCACATAGGCGATGCCTAAAGGCGTAAACAAACTGCCTTCAATGCCAGGCAAAGCAAATAAGGGGACAAACACCAACACGACTATCATGGTCGCGTACACAATACCGCTGCGCACTTCACCCGACGCATTCGCGATGACCTGCAATACTGGCAGTGGTTGTGCCAAATTGCTGTTTTCCTTCAAACGACGCAAGACATTTTCTACATCGACCACCGCATCATCAACCAGCTCGCCAATCGCAATCGCCAAACCGCCGAGCGTCATCGTATTAATCGACAAACCCAAATAACGGAACACCAAGACAGTCGCCAATAAAGACAAAGGTATCGCGACCAAAGAAATGATTGTGGTGCGTACATTGAGCAAAAATAAGAATAATAAGATCGCCACCATGATGGCACCATCACGCAAGGCATCACTCACATTATCCAAAGAATTTTTGATGAAATCCGCCTGACGGAATAAGAACTGTGGCTGCGCTACCCCAGCTGGCAAATTCTTACTCAACTCATTGATGGCTCGTTCCACCTCGCGCGTCAACTTAATGCTATCTGCGCTAGGTTGCTTTTGTACCGATAAGATAACAGCAGGTTTTCCTTGATAACCACCATCACCTCGTTTAAAGGCTGGCGCTAACTTCACCTCTGCCAGCTGCTTTAAAAGTATCGCTTGATTTTGCTTCATAGCGACTACGATATTTTGTATGTCTTCGATACGGCTAGTCCGACCAATTTGGCGTATCAGATATTCCCGCCCATTTGCTTCCAAAAAACCACCACTGGTATTCGCACCAAAATCTTTCAGTGCGGCTTCTACCTTGTCTCGTTCTATCGCCAAAGCCTGTAGTTGAGCAGGATTAATTTCGATTCGATATTGACGAACTTCACCGCCAATCGGGGTCACTTGAGCTACACCGGGAATGTTCAGCAAACGCGGACGCATTACCCAATCGGCGTACTCGCGAGCGCGCATAGAGGTACTCTGTCCTTGAGCACTATCTGCTTGAGTGGCGTTTTCGGTACTACCGTTCCCCTTACTTTCAGGCGCATTGATAGGTAAAGCAATCAACAAGATCTCGCCCATAATCGACGAGATCGGTCCCATTTGTGGTGTTACGCCAGTAGGCAATTGTTCACGCACCAAACTCAGTCGCTCTGCGATTTGTTGGCGATTACGATAAATATCAGTACCCCAATCAAATTCCACATACACGATGGATAATCCAATACCCGAAACGGAACGCACACGAGTCACACCCGACATACCATTCATCGCAGATTCAATTGGAAAACTAACTAGCTGCTCTACTTCTTCTGGTGCCATACCACCAGCCTCAGTCATCAAGGTGACTGTAGGTTTGTTCAAATCGGGAAACACATCTACTGGCATCTGACGTATGCTCATCAGTCCATACACAAGCAATAGTATAGACGCCGCCAAAACAAGCAGGCGTTGTCGCAAACTGGTGTTAATGATCCATTGAAACATGCAGAAATTTTTCCTTGAAAAGAGGTTAAGTAAGTTTGCAACTATGTAGCCGCTCAAGTGCTCGATGGTCCGGCGGCGCGGGTTTCACCCGCCCTACATTTTTATATCCTTAACTTAATGCGAGTAAATTTAGCGCACTTGCGTCAACAAACTTGCCCCAAAAATGACCACACGCTCATCAGCTTTGATGCCCGCACTCACTTCCGCAGTCTTACTCACCGCCACATCAGATGCACCTACCGAATCTGACAACACCAACATGCGTTGCGCATCTAATGCCTGCGTCTTGACTTTGCGTTGTACAAAGCGCTCGACCTCGGTATGTATCCACACCACCGATTCTCCCCCCGGCAGTTTAATCACGGCGGCATTGGGCAACGCGACCCCAGCGACTTGTTTCTTGGTCTGCAATATCACTTTTACGGGCTGTCCGACGGCGGCAACAAGGTCTTTAGCCTTGAGCTGATTTACTTTGAATAACAGAGGAATCGCTTGCTCACGCATTTGCTGACCACCACCAATAAAACTCAGTGCCAAACTTTGATCTGTATTACCTAATTTTGCATAGGCTTTCGCAATATCATTGGTCAACACCGGATCATAGGCCAGTGCTTCTACCATCAAACGTGAAGGATCAACAATTTCAAACAGCGTCTCTTTGGCATCGACCACTTGCCCTGCGATCGCGTTGGCAACACTGATGACGCCAGATACCGGCGCAACCAAGGCTTCACTTTTGGACAAACTCGCTTCCACCGAGGCTTTGCGTTTCTTCAATCCTTCGTACTCAAAACGCACGGCTTCCACCGTCGCTTTTGGCAGAGCATCTGACAATTGCTCATAGCGTTGTACTTTACGCGCAGCGATATCCAACTGCGCATCCAAGTCCGCCAGAGTTGCTTGACTATTGCCGCGATCCAGATTGCTCATCACCGGACGTAGGTAAGCCAAGATCTGTCCTTTACTGACTCTTTGTCCGAGATTGGGCAAACCTGTCGCACTCACCTCCACGCGCCCTGCTTGGCTGGCCTGAACCCGACCACCTGCATTCGGATCGGCAATGATCTTGCCGTTTAACTCTAAGGTTTGCGGTAAATCAGCAACTTCGCTTAGCACCGTTCTGAGCGCTAATTGGCGTTGCACGATCTTAGGCACAAATAGACTGCCATCGGCGAGACGTTGTGCCGCGCTGGCATCAGCGCTTGCCGCAGTTGAATTAGATTTTGCAAGCGCTTTTGCCGATGGCTTTTTACTGTGATCTTCATCACCGTGCGCGAACACTGATTGAATTGCAAAAAAACTCAATGCACTCAACACACTCAATATCAAAATGGTGGATTGAACACTAGGCATTAAGTCAGTTTTGGTATTAGTAATAGTCTTAGTTTGAATCTTCATATTGCTTCCTCACGCAGCAAAGTCAGAACGCTGCTTACGACGCCATATCGCATAAACCAAAGTCACAGCAATCAACAATAAAGTCGCTGCAAGCAACCATTTCCACCAAGTCGAAAAAATACTTGTATGTTCATGCTCATCTTGGTGGGTGTCGTTCAATTCAGGGATTTCCAAACTGGCCGTCATCACATCGCCCAAATCCCCAACTTCCACGCTGATAGAAAACGCATATTTGCCGCTTTTCTCCAGCCAACCTTTAGGCAAATCAAGCACATAGACACCTGGACTACTTTGTTTTGCAATAGCTTTTAAGCCCGCGCTCTCCAACTCCAGTTGCGCATCGAGCACAGGCTGATTATCAGCAAAACGATCCAAATAAATGATTAATTGTCGACCTTGCAGCACCATCAACAATTCGAAGTCTTCGGTTTGTGCACTGGCACGCGGTGCGACTTGGGTCATCAAACCAGCCGTCGTAGCGTGCTCATGGTCGTCCGCACCATGCGCCTGTGCTACTTGAATGGCGGCGACATTTGATACCAGCAAAAATAAAGAAATAATAAAAGCGGGCAGATACTTCAAAACGTGCTCCTGCGCAGAAAAATAATAGCCTGCATTATGCGACTTAGCCCCCGACACTAAGCTGACAGCAAGATTACAATTCTGTAATCTTGCCCATCAGCGGCGAGTTCGAAAGGATTTTCGCGAGTAAAATAAGTCCATAGAGCTGATGCCAACCCCATTTATTGAAGTCAAATGAAAATCCTGATAGTCGAAGACGAACAAAAAACTGGTGATTACCTGAAACAAGGTTTAACAGAATTTGGTTTCACCGTTGACTTAGCGCGCAATGGTCTAGATGGTTTGCACCTAGCAAAGAATGGCGATTTTGACTTAATTATTTTGGATGTCATGCTACCTGAACTCAGTGGCTGGCAAGTATTGGATGCGCTACGCACACAAGGTCTGCAAATCCCGGTACTTTTTTTGACGGCTAAAGATCAAGTCGAAGATAGAGTGAAGGGTTTGGAATTAGGTGCGGATGATTATCTGGTCAAGCCTTTTGCTTTTTCAGAATTAGTTGCACGGGTGCGCAGCTTACTGCGTCGCGGCAAAAATCAAATTGAAGCGAGCGTCTTACGTGCCGCGAATCTAGAACTGGATTTACTCAAGCACCGCGTGAGTCGAGATGGACAACGCATAGAATTAACGGCAAAAGAATTTTCCTTGCTCGAACTTTTAATGCGCCGTCAAGGCGAAGTGCTGACCCGTTCGCTGATTGCATCCCAAGTGTGGGATATGAATTTTGATAGCGATACCAATGTCATTGAGGTCGCTATGCGTCGTCTACGTAGTAAAATCGATGATCACTTTGAGCCTAAGCTTATACACACTTTGCGCGGCATGGGCTATGTGCTCGAGGTGAAGAACCCATGAGAGCGCTACTACAAAAACTCTCGCTGACGGCACGTCTGAGCCTACTATTTACTACGCTCTCATGTGCGGTGTTGCTGGTATTAGGTTGGTTTATCGGTGCCTCGATCGAAAAGCATTTTGAGGAACAAGATCACCACGCCTTGAGTGGCAAACTTGAGTTAGCCCAACACATTATTGAACGTGTCACCACCCAACAAGATGTCAATAATCTATCCGATCAACTTGGCGATGCCTTGGTCGGGCATCATGATCTAGCGATACTGGTGCAAGATGCGAAGGGCAAGGTGCTACTCAACTCAAGTCAAATACAGTTCCCAGACAGCTATCTACATCCGCGCACGAATAAAGCATCCCATGAATTATTTTCGTGGGATCAAGGCGGGCAAACTTATCGCGGCTTAGTCGGTCACTACGCAACTAAAAATCCCCAATTGCCGACGATTACCGTTGGGATAGCAACTGATATCGCGCATCACAAAGAGTTTATGCACAACTTTATGCGCAGCCTATGGTTATTCGTTATCGCTGCCGCGATACTGACCGGTGCCTTATCATGGGTAGCTGCCAGTCGCGGCCTTAGCCCGCTACGAACCATGCGTGAACGGGCATCAGGGGTGACGGCCAATAAGCTGAATCAACGTTTATCCCTAGAAGCAGTACCACCAGAACTCGCCGATTTAGCACATAGCTTGAATCAGATGTTGGCGCGCTTAGAGGAAGCATTCCAACGTCTATCGGATTTTTCTTCCGATCTGGCGCATGAGCTACGCACGCCGATCAGTAATTTAATGACGCAAACCCAAGTCTCGTTGTCGCAGGCACGTGACGCTCACAGCTATCGCGAAATATTAGAATCGAATGCCGAGGAATATAGTCGCTTGGCGCGCATGATCGCCGATATGCTATTTCTCGCCAAAGCGGAGAATGGTTTAAGTATAGTGAATCGTGAACAAGTAGACTTGATACGCGAGGTTCAAGATTTGTTTGAGTTTTATGAAGCCTTGGCAGAAGAAAAACAAATACATCTGCGTTTGCATTACCAAACCGATCAGACCAATCAACACAGCAATACTGAACAGGATAGGTTGGCGTTTAGCCTGTCAGGCGATCGCCTGATGTTGCGCAGGGCGTTAAGCAATATTTTATCGAATGCTTTACGACATACCGCTAAGGCACAAGACATCACGGTGAATCTTGAAGCCCAAGCAGACCTCGTGATCATACGTATTTGCAATCCAGGACCGACCATTCCTGAACCACATTTGCATCGTTTATTCGAACGTTTCTATCGCGCCGACCATGCGCGCCAACACGCTGACGGCGAGGGTTCAGGATTAGGGCTGGCCATAGTGCAAGCTATCGTGCTTGGACATCAAGGAAAAATTAGTGTCAGTTCGCAAGATGATCTGACTTGCTTTACTTTGCAATTGCCCCGCGCTACCACTATTTAATCGTGATTGCAGTCAAATCCATGCATAGCCATTGACCAAAACCCGGCGCATCCTGCGGCCATTGTTCGGCGCGCTCTATCACGCATGTGGCATACTTTTTCACATAATTCAAAGCGCGTATCACGCCTGCATGGGTAATCCATATCACGTCGCTACTACTGCTGGATTGCGCTAATTCCAAGCTTGTTTGGTAGGCGGCTTGCACACGATTTATCACATCTTGACTGCTCTCTTCTCCGCCAAATTTATGCTGCGCAAATTCAGAACTCCATTGATCAAGTGCCTCTTTCGGAATTGCTGACCAGGGTTTCCCTTCCCAAATACCAAAATTCATTTCATTTAAGCGAAGGTCGGTTTGCAAACGCACTTCCCTCACAATATCAGTTGCGCTGAATGCTAATAATAATTCATCGGCTAGTTGCCGCGCGCGCAGTAAGCCGGACACGTAGATAAGGATAGGCTGAGTGTTTAAACTAGTGGCGTTATTACTTCGCGCTATCTTGAGCGTATTGGCAAACAATTGCGCAGCTTGCTGAGTCGCTTCGTGATCGGCCGGAACATCTAAATGTCCATAACAAATTCCCTTGTCAATCAATGGCTGTGCGTGCCGCACTAGCCATAATCGTCTGGCTTGCTCTGACATCTTAGGGCCCTAAACTGAGCAAGACAGCGAGATAAAATCCTAACTCAGATAACTGCTGGGTGGCCCCCAAAGCATCACCGGTGAAACCTTGTAAGCGTACTTTTAAAAAACGCCACATCCATAACAAGGCCAGCACACTACCCGACACACCGGCCACCCACATTCTATCCGCTTGCAGGTACCACACCAGCCCCATACCCGCCAACCACCATAACATCGCCACCAACAATGCTGAGAGGCTGATACTCTCGGCCAAGGGTTTCGATTTAGACTGCGGCGTATCACCTACGTGAGGTAAATATAGGATTAAAAATAATGGCATCAAGCGCGAACTGATGTGCGCTGCAAACAAGGAAAGTGCCGCGATAAATATGTCCACTTGCCCCAATAAAGTCAGCAGCGCGATTTTGCCAAATAAAGCCAAGACTAAGGCTACCGCACCATAAGTGCCAATGCGAGAATCCTTCATAATATCGAGTGACTTTTCGCGACTGACGTGGCCACCCAAACCATCACTTAAATCGGCCAAACCATCTTCATGAAAGGCGCCAGTCAACATCACTCCCAATACGGTACTCAAAAACGCAGCAATCCAGACTCCAGCACTGTAGTGCGGCAATAATTGATAAATGCCCCAAAAGCAAAATCCAGTGCAAGCGCCGACCAGCGCGCCCACGCCAGGAAAATGCGCGGCACTTGCCCGCAACATCGCCGGACTATAACCAACCCAGTCTGCTAATTTTCCAGTGATAGGAATGCGCGTGAAGAACTGCAATGCGAGTAAATAATGTCGAATAAAGTTCATATCTGTATTGGTATCGGCTGTTTTCATCAGCCTATAAGTTTAAATTGGATCGTCGCTACGTGATACCCCTGCATCCTCGAAGCTCGCCATTTCCCCCATAATCACACAAGCCGACTGCAATAACGGCCACGCCATCGCCGCACCCGAGCCTTCGCCTAAACGCAAACCCAGATCTAGCAAGGCCTGCGCCTGCAATGCCTCTAGCATATGCTGATGACCACGTTCACCCGAGCGATGCGCAAACACACAGCGTTGCAACACCAAGGGTGCAATACGACTCGCGACCAAAACGGCCGAGCTAGCGATAAATCCATCAACCACGATAACACGATTTTCTAAAGCCGCCTGCAAGACCACACCGACCAATGTCGCGATTTCAAAACCACCAAAGCATGCCAACACATCAAATGGCGCATTCGCTTCTGGATTATGTGCCAATACGCGTCGTAGCACTTCGGTCTTTTTATCAATGCCCAAGGTATCAAGTCCGGTACCAGCGCCTGTACAAACCGCAATATCGAGTCCCGTCAAACGAGCCAATAGGAGTGAGGCCGATGAGGTATTACCAATCCCCATTTCACCCAACAAAACGGCGTTACCAGACAAGTTAGCTAACACCTCTCGCCCATTCTCGATCGCCTGCTCGCATTGTGAAAAACTCATTGCCGGCGCTTGCAAGGGATCAGCGGTGCCATAAGCAACTTTACGCAGCATCAATCCTTCACGTGGTGCAAAATCATGATTCACACCGCAATCGACTACCGTCAAACCTATCCCATGCTGTCGCGCCAACACACTGACCGCCGCACCACCAGCCAGAAAATTCTCTACCATTTGCCAAGTCACGTCGCTAGGAAATGCCGACACGCCATGAGCAACAATACCGTGATCTGCTGCGCATACGATCATTTGGGGTGCGTGTAATTGGGGTGTTTCGGTTTGTAAAATCAAGCCTAGTTGTATAGCTAGCGTTTCTATGCGGCCTAAGGAGCCGGGAGGTTTGGTTTTGTTGTTGATTTTGTGTTCTAGGCGTTTTTTTAGGGTGAGGTTGTTTAGGTCTGTGAGGTTGTTTGAGGTTTTTACTAAATTAATTTTCATGTCGTTTCCTTTTTCTTGGGATTTAATTCTCTTTTTTACGTTTGCAGTTTCTTTGTGTTTACAGGTCGGGTGTGGCCCGACAGCCACTCACTTTTCTTGCTTCGCCAAGAAAAGTAAGCAAAAGAAGGCGACCACGCTGCCACTGGCCTTCGGCTTCCCAATTGTGCGTGACAAAAAAATGGGAAAGCCTTGAAACTCGCTGCGCTCAGACAGCAAGGCTTTCTTTATCCATTTTCTGTCACACACAATTGGCAGTGTCAGAAGTGGATGAAAATCAAAAACAACTGCAACACCAAAACAATCAGCAACAACGGACTTACATTCTTCTAATAGCTTTGTAGGTCGTTGTTTTTGACTCTGTTTTTGACTCTGTTTTTGACTCTGTTTTTGACTTACCCCCGTTTGAGACGATGTAATTTGTGCCTCACAGAAAATGGATAAGAAAGTGTTGTTGTCTGAGCCGAAGGCGAGTTTCAACACTTTCCCATTTTTTGTGAGGCACAAATTATGCTGGAGCGTAGCGTAAGCACCCGAAGGGCGAGTCTACGGTCGCCTTTTTTGGCTTACCTTTTTTGGCGAAGCAAAAAAGGTAAGTGGCTGTCGGGCCACACCCGACCAACAGACTCCAAAATAACAACCATATGTCGTATCAAGGCGAAAAAAATAAGCCAACCAAATACACAAATCACGCGTGGGCACAAGACCCGTGCCCACCCTACGCCATCTCTCACAAATTCAATCTACTCAAGGCAAAATACAAAGCATCTTGCGCCTCAGGCGACATCACCCTTAATCTAAAACTGCCCGGCAAACCAAACGACGTCGTATCACGCAACTTAATCCCACTAAATCGCAATGTCCTCAACAATTCCTCACTATCAAACCGACTCGACAACGGCGGTGTCGCGCAATAAAAATTCGCCACACTGGGTAATACAGTCCAGTTCAATTTTTTACACAAATCAATCTGCCGCTCTTTCCACACGCTGAGCGATAACAAACTCTGCGCCAACCACGTTTGTACTTGCGGTGTCGTCCACGCCTCTAGCATAGTGACCGCATGCGCACCCAAAGGCCACGAGAATGCGCTTTGACGCAAAGTCGAGACCAATGTCTCAGCACCTTTAGGTGCAATGGCGTAGGCACCGCGTATGCCAGTTAAACCTAAGGCTTTATTGGGCGACCATAGTTGCCAGATCTGATCTCTTTGCTGAGCGCTCAGACTTACATCAGCTTGTAAACGCAAAGGCTGATAAGCGCAATCCAATATCATGGTTTGACGTGCCTGCAATTGATTAAGGAGAGACGACAAATTCTCTTGTCCACATCCTAGCGGGCTAGCTGGATCACATGCCCAAATCAAATGTGCCTGTACCGGCGTGCTTGTTTGCACCACACTGTGCGCGCGTGCAGCCATCGCATAGTCGGTATAGCTGTGCTCCGGCCACCATGCACGTGTTCGTCCAAGCGAATTCGCTGCCACTGTTTGCGTGATACGAAAAATAAATTCACTAGCGCTCGCTGCAAACACAATCCGCTCCGGGTCAACACCATGCCATTGCGCGAGAGCCGCACGCAGATCGTGATAGTCAGGGTCAGGATAGGACGAACAATCAGTCGCTCGTAAGCGTTCCACCACTTCAGGACAAGGGCCGAGTGCATTACTATTGGTCGAAAAATCGTATGCTGGTTTTCCTAAGGCATCCGTTCCGCCATGTACTCTGAGCCCGATTCTGGACTGAATTCCGGACTGAATTTCAGAATTAACATCAGTACATTTTATTGAGACTACATCTACACTCACAATAGACTCCCTAGCGCTACGGTCGTTACCACAGCGGATACCAAAGTAGGCAAAACACACTAAGCAACACACAACATAAATAGGTAACCCTTTGCCCTAACTGTATGGCGTGCGCGGTATCTTGCGCATCAGATAAACGTCCGCTCTCGTGCAAAGTATAGACAGCAGGCTTTGCCAAACGAACGTCCAAAATCAAGGCCATCGCCGCCATAGGCCAGCCGCCATTTGGGGAATCTGTTTTTTTTACCTCGCTAAGCAAACTCAGTTGTAGTGGACGGCGAGCAACCAGATATAACAGGATCGCAGTCAAGCGCGCACCCGGCCAAGAAAAAACATCATCCACCCGCGCTGCCCATTTGCCCGACCATGTCCATACTCGCCCACCTCGTTCGCCGCGATAGCCCCACATCGCATCGGCTGTATTGGCAAAACGATATAGCGCTGCGCCCGGCAAGCCAGCGAGTGCGAACCAAAGCAAAGGAGATACAACAGAGTCATTCAAATTTTCAGCTAAGGTTTCAATCGCACTTTCACGCACGGTAACCGCATCCAGTTGTGTCACGTCGCGACTGACTAAATAAGATAGTCGTTCTCTACCTGCGGCTAAAGACTTGCTCAACGCCGACTCCACCGCGGCGACCTCACGTGCTAACAAAGACCAAGTCCATAAAGATTTCAACACACATGCGCTGAAAATAATGTCCAGCCAGGCATAGTTTTCCGGTAAAGAAGTCAGAAAAAAAATGAATCCAAAACTGAGCGCCAGCACCAAAATCGCACCGAGTATCCATGCCAAGATACCTGCCACAAAATATGGCATTGCCGCATCCGCGCGCTCATGCTCAGACGCAGGTGCAATCCATGTTCCCATTGCTTGTAGATACTTCCCCATCCAGACCACAGGATGTAGCGCAGGTTTAGGCTCGCCCAAGTAACGATCAATACCCAGCGAGAGCCATAGAACGAAAAGCGATCCTGTCAGCGATAGCGATTCTGGCAACCACATCTAGCGAATTCCTAATTTAGTCTTCGATGCCACGTTGAGCGGGGATGCCTGCGCGGAAAGCGTGTTTGACCAAAGTCATTTCCGTCACCGTATCTGCCAACTCAATAATCTCAGGCGGACAACGACGCCCCGTCAATACCACGTGTACCTCTTTAGGACGATTCCGCAAAGTCTCAAGGACATCATCCAAGGGCATCCAACCATAAATCAATGGATAAGTAATTTCGTCCAAAGTCACCATAAAAAATTCGCCGCTCATAATCGCTGCTTTGGCTTTCTGCCATCCATCACGCGCTAATTGAGCCGAGTGTTCCAAGTCCTGACTTTTCCAACTAAAGCCATCCCCCAAACCTTCGATGGGCAAACCAAGTTGTTCAAACATACGATGCTCACCAAAGCGCGCAGTTGGCACTTTCATGAATTGAAAAATCTTAACCTGCTTACCGCGCCCAAATGCACGCAGAGCTAAGCCGAAAGCCGCGGTACTCTTGCCTTTGCCGTCACCCGTATTAACAATAATGATTCCACGGCGCTCACCTTGCGCTTTGTCGTAAGGTTTCTCACTTGGTGGTGTTTCGATTTCCATTTTTTGTCCCATCAAAAATTTAAAAAATTCATACAATATTCGTACTTAATTCCAGAAATCTAGACAAACTCACTATTTCGGCAATGCGATCCATTGTCCCAAGACTTGATGAATTTGGATGCGATGTTCGAACACTGCTTCCAACATTCTGTGTGTTCTAGCATCTTGGCTCTCACCACAATGCAACACCTTGCCCTGATCGACAATCAACATATGCTCAGCCTGCAATGCGAAAGAAATTTCATGCAATACGCTAACAACCGTTTTCCCTTGGCTGATCAGATCACGAACTAACAACAACCAATCTGCTTGGTGCGGTGGGTCCAAATTCGCTAAGGGTTCATCCATTAAAATTACTTGCGCATCAACCGCCAAGGCGCGCGCCAATAAAACACGTTGCCGCTCACCGCCTGACAACTGACCTATGCTACGACTGCGCCATTGCCAGGCTTGAGTACGACGTAGCGCTTGCTCGACCGCGAAATGATCTTCGGCACTTGGACTGGCCAACCATGCCTGATGCGGTAATCGACCTAGCATCACGACATCCCAAGCGCTCATATCTTCGCCGCTATTTTCGTTTTGCCCCAGCCATGACATTTGTTGGGCTCGTGCACGGCGTGGTATGTCTTCCAAGGTCTGCCCAAATAAAGCAAGCTTGCCACGATGACTTAATAAGCCCGCCAATACTTTTAACAGGCTAGATTTACCCGCACCGTTAGGACCGACGATACTGGTCCAAGCACCTGCTGCGATGGCAATACTAATCTGATGCAAAATCTCAACGTCGCCCAAACTAGCACAGAGGTTTTCTGTACTGAAGGCACTGCCCTCAAGAGCGGTAGCTTGATCTATGGTTGCCAGCATCACAGACCTCCTCCGTTTTCATAGCGACGCTGACTATGCATCAAGCGCAACAAATAACCACCACCTAAAATCGCCGTCAACACGCCGACGGGTAACTCCTGTGGTGCGATCAACCAACGACTTAGAATGTCAGCGGCCGTTAACAGAACTGCCCCCATCAAGCTCGCCAGTACAATCAAACTAGCATGAGTGGTCTTCACCACGGAACGCACCAAATGCGGTGCGGCCAATCCCACGAAAACGATTAGACCTGCCTGTGCAACGGCCGTACCTGCGGACAATGCGATAACAACCACCAAAGCAGCACGCATTTGTGGCAATGGCAAACCTAAACTGGCGGCAGTCGCTTCCCCTAAAGACAGACCATCTAAGGCATGACTTAAAGCCACGCTCGCTAGTACACACATCACTAGTACCGAGACCATCACCGCACATGCGGACCAACCGATAAAACCGGTGCTACCCAACATAAAAGCCTGCATCGCTTGTACGATATCAGGACGCAGCATGGTGACCAAAGAACCCACCGCGCCCAGCACCACGCCGACGATCACGCCCGCTAACAACAAGCGCAAAGTATGTTGCACGCCGCGCGCCAACAATAAGGTTAATAAAACTGCCGACACCGCACCGATAAAAGCGGCACCGGTTAAACCCAAACGCACCAACCAAGCGGTCGCAAATGGCGAGACACCAAACAAAGTCAAAGCGGTACTCACACCCAATGAAGCACCAGAAGCGCTACCGAGTAAATAGGGATCGGCTAAAGGATTCCGAAACAAGCCTTGGGCCACGGCACCGGATAAACCTAACAAACTACCAGCAAGCCATGCGCCTAGCGTGCGTGGTAGACGGATATCCCATACAATTTGCATCGCTAGTGTCTGTTCCCACATGGTCGCAACACTCTCCCAGCCAGTGCTACCGACGCCCACGCCCAGCAATACTAGCGCTGCACTGAGCAAAACTAAGGCGAATCCAAAACGCCAAACCCGCGACCTCTGCGCTAACCGTGGCGGGCTGCTCACCTCAATCTGATCCGTAGGCTTATCTTTATTTTCATCGCCAACTGGCATAGCTAAACCTAGGCTACTCATAGCGCGTGCTTATTCAAACAATCCGCCATGATCTTCACCGCCTCCGCCATGCGTGGACCGGGACGCACCAAAATATCGGATTGTTCTGGCGCAAAAACACAAATTCGTTTTTCACGAATAGCGCGAATCGCCTGCCAGCCCGGTCTTGTCTCCATGGATGCAAAACCACGCTGCCCCACCATAATCACATCAGGATTAGCTCTGACGATGAATTCAGGATTCAATTTTGGGAATGGTCCTAGAGAAGCAGGCACGATATTGCCCGCGCCTAGTCTTTGTATTATCTCGCCGATAAAACTACTTTCACCTGCGGCAAAAGGCGCATTGCTGACTTCAAAATAGACACGCAGTTTTTTTACCGCCGGTGGTAAAGTACGCGCTGTAGTTTCCATCTGATTATCAATTTCACGCCACACTTTTTCCGCATCTTTGACTTCCAATAATTGGCCTATCTTGCCTAAAATGCGACGCACGTCGGCATGTGTTTTAGGCTCTAAAGCCAAAACCTTGATCCCTAAAGCTTGCAGCCGTTCTGCCACACGCGACGAAGTCGCCATCAAGACCACGTCTGGCTTTAGCGCCACAATCGCTTCAAGATTAGGATCTAAACCACCACCAACTTGCGGCAATTTACGTACGCTCTCTGGAAAATTAGAGTAGCGATCCACCCCTACCAAGCGCTGACAATGTCCCAAGGCACAAACCGTCTCGGTCAAAGACGGCAAGATACTGACGATGCGTTGCGGTGACTTGGCAAACTGAACTTTGTGTCCGCGATCATCTTCGACCTCTATACTCTGAGCATAGGAATTTTCAAGGCAAATAATAAGCAACAACAACACCGAACTCAGCCTAACTAGACTGGCAATGAGGCAGTTAGAGCGTGGCGATAAGTGAGAAAAAATATGTGTCATAAAGGCGCTTTCAAAGTGAGTGGCAAACCCGCCGCCATCAAGGTGACGCGCTGGCAAACGCCAGCCAATAATTGATTTAAACGACCCAATGCATCTACAAAGGCACGAACCTCGCGCCCCATAGGAATCACACCCATGCCAATTTCATTACTCACCAAAATCAAGGGGCCTGGCGCATCAGCGATCGCAGTTAGTAATTGGCTGATGGCTTCTTCTAACAATTCAGGTTCAAAATTGTCTTGTCCCGCCGGCATCATCCAATTGGTCAGCCACAAACTCATACAATCGATCACAATTAAGGTATCCGGTCGGCTATGAATACGCAGTTGCTCTGCCAAATGCAAGGGCTCTTCTAGCGTGCGCATACGTGGCACGCGTTCAGCACGATCAAATTGATGGCGCGCAATTCTGTACTGCATTTCTTCATCCCACGCTGTCGCGGTGGCGAGCATGAGGGCTTGGTGCGAGCTGCTGCGCGCTAACCAAGCCGCAGTCAAAGTTTCAGCACGAGCAGATTTACCGCTTCTCTGCCCACCGATTAATAACTCACTTGCGGCGATAGTCTGATTACTTGCGTTCATAATGCTTACCGTTGCTCATCAAGATTCATAGAAAACTGGGCTTTGGAACAGGTGCAATTTCATCTTTGCACCTGTTCGATGACCTACAACTTAGGTGCGTTGTAGGCGCTTACTAATTGCGCCAAGTTAAAGTGACGAACAAGTTACGCCCAGGTGTCGAGTAAGTATTGGCCAATGCGTACTGCTTATCCAAAATATTATTTGCGCGCATCAGCACAGAAAGATTCTGCGTCAATGTCCACTTGGCACCTAAATTCAACAGCCCATAGCCACCTAATGTGTCTCGTCCGTTAAAGCTCAGATTATTATCTTCGCGTTCACTCGCTAATTTAAATTCACCAAACAAAGTGACTTCTTGCAATTGATGTTGAACGTTGAGATTCAGTGTATTGCGCGCGATACGTACCAAGCTTAAATTGTTCGGCTTAGTACGAGGATCTGCATAATCATAAGAAGCACTATATTGGGTCGCACCGATTTGCCATGCGGCACTCAAAGTAAGGCCACGCAAAGTCGCCAAAGCACTCCGCGCATTAGTCGATGGGTTGATAAAGCCCTGCACTTCATTTTGATACGCAATAGCAGAAAAAGACTGTGCGCCTTCCTGATATTTAACACCCAACTCATTGGAACGATTGCGTTGCGGCGTCAAAGCTGTATTGCCAAATCCGGGGTAATACAATTGATTAAAACTAGGTGCTTGAAAACTGGTACCAGCATTCCCGACTAAACGCCAAGCAGGTAGAAATTTATACGCACCTGACAATGACCAGTTATTGAACGAACCAAATTGAGAATTGTAATCATGACGAACAACCGCCAAGCCATCCCAATCGCCGCGTTGCAAGCCATAAGACAGCACAGCAGCATGCAAATCACGTTCTTTGACACTGTAATTAGTTGTGCTATCAACGCTTTCTTTGCGTTGCTCTAGCGTGAAGGACAATTGATCTTTGCCTAGACTCACATCATTTTGCCAACTCGCTTGTTGACGCTGTGTATTAAATTTTCCGGTACCCGCAAATGCGTGATCACTCATGCGGAAGTATTCAGTCACCGATTTGTCATCGCTTTGCGCCACAACAACCGTCGATTTCCATTGCGGTAACCACTGTGCCTGCCATTGCGCATTCACATTATTTAAGGTGGCGTGGCTCCAAGCATCGCTAGTTAGCTTAGTCAATTTCAGTGGATTGGGTGAAGGCAAAGAGTCGAACTGATAATCAGTCTTACTGTGCAAAACACTGACACTTAACTGATGCTCTTTCGAAATCTTGCTACTTAATTTTCCACTAAAGCTGGTGGATTTAAAACTATCTGCATCAGCATTAAAGCCAGAAGCATTCGGATTAACGATGACGGTAAATCCATCCGCACGCTCAGTCGCTGCAGCGAAGCTGTAAGCAAGGCTATCAACATTGCCGCTGATGGCCGCGTTCGCTTGTTTTTGCCCATCGCTTCCAGCACCGATACTAGCACTGATTTTTTGACGACTTTCCGCTTCACGGGTAATGATCTGTATCACACCGCCGACCGCATCTGGACCATACAAGGCCGAGGCGGCGCCGCGCAAAATCTCGATACGCTCTATGTGTTCTAAAGGAATATTTTCTATCGACGCACCGCCTGAAGTCGCAGAACCGATACGCACACCATCAATCAAAACGATCACTTGTGACGACGTTGCACCACGCAAAAAGAGACCTGTGGTAGAACGATAGCCACCGTTACGAGATATTTGTATCCCGGCTTGTTGACTCAACATATCAATCAAAGAGCTTTGCCCGGCCAGCTCTATCTGAGCGCGATCAATCACACTCACATCGGCAATTACATCACTCAATTTAGTCGGCGTGCGATTCGCAGTGATCACCACCGCAGGTAAAGAAGCATCCGTTGCTGTGGGCGTTTCAGCGCGGCTCTCTGGGCTAGCCAAAGTCAATAAGGACAATAAAGGAAAACTCGTTAACAAATGTAAACGGCGTGCTTGGGCAGGAGTAAATCGATTTTTCATAAGAAGCAAATAAGAAACAGAAATACCTCAAATTTTCTGGTCTCATTAAAATCGCTGCTCCAATCGGCACGCCACACTTAGTGCACAAATTAGTGCGACACTTAGTGCGATATTTAAGCAGTTCAGTCAACACTGATCGCGAAGTAAGCATATGAGCAAACCACGCACAATCACTTAGCTCTACACAGGCTCACCTGATCACAGCATCAAGCACCGCAACGATAATAATAAAGAAAATAGTTGATGTATTTCGACACGCTAGCACTACCATCCCCGACAGTGCATAAGCATAAATGCAGTACGCAAGCGCACTGCTACCTTGTTGGCCGGTATCCGGGCTGGCGGAAACTACCTTTGTCGCCTTCCCAACTACTTGTTCAAGGTAATCAGTGGCTGTGTGACAAAAGCGGAGCCTGAGAGGCTCGTCCGTTTGACCGTTGCGGGGGCAGCGCAGGTTGGTGTTTTTACTCAGTATTTACGTGATACATAAATCGAGAAATCGACCTCCTGCTTCCCGTTGAACTGCTGCATGTGAACCATGCAGCGAGCACCAACTCGATTATTTTACCAGTATCAATTGGTGCTTGTATATGAAAATTCTGCTTAGACAGATTTCCTTGACTCATGACAAGTGCTTGTTGCGAAAGACTATTTCGCTCTAATTAGCTAGCACCTGTAACGTAACGGTATGCTCATCAATAAGAAAAATAAGTGCCTAACACGCAATTAACAAACTCTTAAAAAACCCATAAATTCGCCAGATAAAAAAATGCCGCTCTATGCCGCTCTGATAGACAGAACGGCACATTCAAAACGCAGCGCTAACAAACAAAGTCAGAATTTAATACCTCAACGCCATTTTTCGGCACTCTTAGTATTTACCCTATTTAGAAATTACTGACTCAAGCGTTTCGCCAAGTCATACAAAAATTGCTGTCCTTCGTACAGTGATTTCACTGGCAAACGTTCATTTAAACCATGGGCATTGCTGCCTTCAGGATAATGAAAGATACCGCTCACGCCGTAAGTCCAAATGCCTGCATTATTCAGAAAGCGTCCATCGGTGCCGCCCGGAGACATAGTTGGTACAACCGGAATCCCTGGCCACATTTGGTTGGTCAAATCTGTCACCGCTTTCATTAATTCAGGATGCAACGGTTGTGCTGGTGATACGGTCGCGGTGCCTACTGGCGTGATTTTAATGTCAGCATCTGCCATCACCATTTGCAAGGTGGCTTGGGTTTGTTCTACGGTTTCGCCTGGCAAAATACGACAATTCACATTCGCTTGCGCACGCTGTGGCAAGGCGTTCGCCGCATGACCCGCATTCACCATAGTGGCGACGCAGGTTGTGCGCAAACTAGCGTTATAAAACGGCGTCGCTGCACTTAAACGGGCGAGTGCATCGGTATCAACTGGATCACGCAAAATACCTTTCATGTCGGCAGCCAATTGGCCGGTTTCAAGATTCGACATGGTGTCGAAAAAGCCGCGCGTAGTCGGCGTCAAGCGAAATGGAAAATCAAATTTACCCAAACGTGACAAGCCATCCGATAATTTATAAATCGCATTGTCTTTACGTGGCACCGAGCTATGTCCGCCGCTATTGGTAACTTCTAAGCTAAAGGTTTGAAAAATCTTTTCCCCTGCTTGTATGCCATGACGTACTGGCTTTCCCGATTTATCTAATGAACCACCACCGCCTTCGTTCAAGGCGATTTCGGCGTCGATCAAGGCACGATGATTCTTGAGCAAATATTCAACACCATTGTATTTGGCGGGTACCAATTCTTCATCGCAAGTTAAAGCCAAAATCAAATCACGATTGGTTTTCAATTGCTCTTGTTTGTAGCGGATCATGTTCGCCACAAAAATAGCGGCCATAGGCTTATCATCGGACGAGCCGCGCGCATAAAAGAAACCGTTTTCCTCAACCAGTTTAAAAGGATCGCGCACCCAATCCTCGCGTTTCGCCTCCACCACATCGATATGCGCTAATAGAAGCAAAGGCTTCTTGGTCACCGCGCCATTTGCCTTCAATCGAGCGATCAGATTACCTTTTTTGGGCGCACCGGGCGGCACAATGATTTGCATTTCCACATCACTAAAACCGCCCTTTTTCAAACGTGCTGCCATCGCTTTAGAGGCCGCAGTACAGCTACCGACAGAATCTGTAGTATTAATTTCTACCAACTCCTGATAGATAGAACGCAATTGTTTTTGTTCTGTAGTGAGTGATACTGGCGCTGCGGACTGAGCAGCGGCATTTGAGGTAGCCAATACCAGCATAGCAGATGCAACTGAGCTGGCGAGCAAGGAAAATTGTGGGCGAAACGGCATGGTGTAGCCTTTCTAAAGTGTTGAATAGTATGAACAATGTAGCGAGAACATAGAGTCACAATACAGACGCTAGTTCCCTCAGCGGTTCATTATCTACTAACTTTCCAGAATAAAACCCTTGATTCCCACAACATACAAAAAAGCGCCAAAGGAATTCGCTTCCTTTGACGCTTTTTGTGTACAACTAGATTCGGTAGCATTGCGCTGCCTGACGATGAATGTTGGCTAAAAACTTATGCTGTAGCCAGAGCAGACTGCGCAGATTGCATAATCTCTTTACGGAATTGGAAATGCATCCAGACTAGAGAGACACACACCGTGCCATAGAGCAGCATAAAGCAAGAACTACGTACACCCGTCAAATCAACAATGGCACCAAACATAATCGGCAACACAAAGCCACCGAGGCCACCCGCCAATCCAACGACTCCCGACACCGCGCCGATATTATGTGTGTACTCATCGGAGATAAACTTAAATACCGAGGCTTTTCCCACAGCCATCGCTACACCGACGACAAATAAGAGCGAAGTAAAAATAACGGGCGTCAATGCGATATTAAAAGTTTGTGGTCCACTAACGGTTTTAATAATAAATTCAGTCTGTGGATAGGACAGTAAAAAGAATGCAATCCAGCACACCCACATCACCCACCAAGTTACTTTGTAAGCACCAAATTTATCCGACAACCAACCACCGAAAGCGCGCAAGACACCACCAGGCAAAGAGAAGCAAGCAGCTAATAATGCAGCATCTTTCATATCGAAGTTATATTCAGTCACATAGTATTTCACCATCCACAAACTCAAGCCCACATAACCACCAAACACGACCGAATAATACTGGCAATAGCGCCATACTTTAGGGTCTTTGAGCATCTTTAATTGAGCAGAAAAACTCGCGGTTGATTTCACATTATGACTAGGATCAGTCGCAGAAAATACCCAGAAAATCAGCGCAGCGACCAACATCATCACCGCATATACTTTCGGCACCATCACCCAACCAGCGGAAGCGATAATAGCTGGTGCGATAAATTTATTAACGGCGGCACCTGAATTACCTGCACCAAATATGCCCATCGCCAAACCTTGACGATCTTTTTTAAACCAGCGTGCCACATAAGGCGTACCTACAGAGAACGAGCCACCGGCTAAACCAACAAACAAGCCGAGTACCAAGAAATGCCAATAGGCAGTCGCGTAGCTGATCAAAAAAATAGGAATCACGGTAGAGATCATCAACAAAAACAACACGATGCGACCACCAAATCTATCAGTCCAAATACCCAGTGGCACGCGTATCAAGGAACCTGTCAGCACGGGCATCGCAGTCAACAAACCAAACTGCGTTTCATTTAAGCCCAAGGTTTTTTTGATCGGAATCCCAATTACCCCGAACATCATCCAAATCGTGAAACAAATGGTGAAAGCCAAGGTACTGGCACCCAGCACCGAATTGGCTTTTCCAGAACTATTTACCTGCGTAGTCATTATTTACTCCCTCAACTTTTATCAGTGCTATTAGCTTAGGGGAGTTTCACAAAATGATAAATTCGCCTGAAGTAGGCAAGGAACTAGGCAAACTAGACTAGGGATACGCCAAAAGAACTAGGCTAGATTTTTATGCTGCCGCAAATGCAAACACCAATGCAAACACGAATGCTGACACTAAGAGTGTTAAACTGTCGCCTGCAAATTATCTCTTCATAAGAAAATCACAATGAATCAAAATCTCAGCATCGACGAATATGATGCACTAGAACAAATCACCAAACTACCTAAAGGCGCACGCCCGAGTGCCTGCATCGCAAGAAACTCTAAACGTTTAGTCGGGATCAAACTGATTGCACATCGTCGTGACGGTAGCTTTGAGCTCACAGAAACTGGTCGCCAAGTTCTGTTTATCAAACAGTGCATTGAAGGATTGCGCGCAATCGCGGTAAATCCAGATGTTGTATTAAGCGGACCGGTTGCTACTTTCCTCGGTAAGAAAGCCCATATAGAAGTCGATCCTACCAGTGGCAAACATATTATTACCGAGCGTGGTCGCGAATGCTTGGCCGACATAGAAGCGACCAAAGCACAAGCCAAAAAACCTTAAAGAAACTATTTCTTGAATGACCGACGGCGCCGACCAGATAGATAGGCGCCAAGCAAAGCCAGGCCAGAAATGCCTGCCATCGTGCTATCACCAAAACGAATATAGGGCGTCAATCCCTGCATCCCCTGCACTTGTCCCGCCAATGTTCCTAAGCTTAATGTGGGCAACTGAGAGACGACTTCGCCACGCGGATTAATGATCGCTGTTGCCCCCGTATTGGTAGAACGCAGCATAGGTCGTCCGGTTTCCAGACTACGCATTTGCGAGATTTGTAAATGCTGAGGGATCGCGATGGAATCGCCGTACCAAGCCAGATTCGATACATTCAAGAGAATACTCGCCGCGCCCTGTGTTGTACGTGCTTGCGCTCGCAATTGTTGGGCAATTTCATCACCGAACAAATCTTCATAACAAATATTCGGCATAACGCGCTGATCTTTGACCTGCATATTGGGCTGCAAGACGCCCGGGCTGGCGAACTCTCCCAAAGGAATCTTCATCATATTCACAAACCAGCGAAAGCCATAAGGTACAAACTCACCAAATGGCACCAAGTGATGCTTGTCGTAACGGTACACATTGGCCGCTTGTGCTGAGTACCCCAAGACACTATTGGAATAACGATTATCACCATCATCGACCGCCACACCAATAAACAAATGGCTACCCGAATTGAGCGCATAACGTCGCATATCCGACAAATAATCTTGCGGCAATTGTGAAGTTAAGATCGGCAAAGCGGTTTCAGGAACCGCGATCAAATCGGCTGCTTGCTCAGTCACCATGCCGCGATAAAGCGACAAAGTGCTATCAATAAATTCTGTATTAAATTTATTCCCTTGATCGATATTACCTTGTGCCAGACGCACACTAATAGGCTGACCTTGCACCTCGGTCCATGCCACTTGTCGCAAACTAAAACTCGCCACCAATACCGTCGCTACCAGCGCTATTCCCGACACTTGAACTAGGCGCTGCTCAGAACACAAAGCCAAACCAATTGCCCCCGCAATCAAAGCCACAACACCACTCAAACCATAGACGCCGAGCACTGGCGCCAGTCCAGCTAATGGACTAACAACATGCGCATAACCCAAAGTGAGCCATGGAAAACCCGTCATCAGATAACCACGTAGGTATTCAAATAATGCCCAAAGCGCAGGTAAGACAGCCAATAACAATATTGTATTTGACAGCCCCCAACGCTGCCGCAAACTGCGCGCTAACAACAAGCTAAATGCGGAGAATAAAGACATGTAGGCGGCTAAAAAAGCCAGTGCAATCAGCGCCAGTGGCCAAGCCATACCGCCGTAACGTGTCATGGCAATCAAGAGCCAACTGACACCGCCAAACATCATCCCAAATGCATAAGTAAAGCCCAGTAAAAATACCTGCTTCTTATTCCATTCTGGATGAGCGACAAATAATAAAAACAAAGTGGCCAAACTGAGAAACTGTAACGGCCACATAAAAAAAGGCGCGAATGAAAACACATTCGACGCCCCTAACAACATTGCCACGAAACAGGCTCGTGACAACGTCGCATTCTTTAAGCAAATATTTAAAACCTGCATGCGCGATTAATCTTCCGAGCTATACGCGGTGCTGCGTTTTTCCACCAAGATCATTTGCACTTGGCGCGCATCAGCTCGTAATACTTCAAAATGCAATTGACCGATTTCAAACTCATCACCCTTATGTGGCACACGCTCCAAATGATTGGTGATGTAACCGCCCACGGTATCCGCATCTGCATCCGAAAACTCAGTGCCTATCACTTCATTAAATTGCGAAATTTCAGTCAAGCCTTTGATACGCCAACGCTTACCATTACCTTGATTTTCAAGCACGATAATATTGTCTTCTTCCTCGTCGAAATCATATTCATCTTCGATATCGCCAACAATTTGTTCCAACACGTCTTCAATCGTAATCAGGCCTGCGACTGCGCCATATTCATCGACGACCATCGCCATGTGATTCCGATTCGCACGGAAATCACGCAACAGAATATTTAAGCGTTTGGATTCGGGAATATATACGACCGGACGCAGCATTTTATGCACGTCAAAGCTCTCTTCGGCGTAGTAGCGCAATAGATCTTTGGCGAGCAAAATACCCACTACCTTGTCGCGATCACCGTCAACCGCCGGAAAGCGCGAGTGTGCGGTTTCCAACACTTCTGGCATCCACTCAGCAATCGGCTTGGAGACGTCAACCACGTCCATTTGAGAGCGCGGCACCATGATGTCACGGGCAGATAAATCGGAAACTTGAAAAACCCCTTCGATCATCGCCAAGGCATCGGCATCGATCAAATTACGTTCTTGCGCGTCGTGCAAGACTTCCAGCAGCTCTTCGCGGTTTTCGGGTTCAGGAGAAATTAGGGCGGTCAATCGTTCAAACAATGACCTATGTGGTTTAAGGTCAGCTGGTCTGACCTTACTAGAGTGCTCTTGCATAATGGGCTTAACGCCGTTGTTTCAATCCTACAGGATACAACATCTGAGGCTAATTCCCAAATTTTGCTCGGCATTTATCTGGAAAACCACGTATCGCAATCAATTATCAAAGCCAATAGCACCAAACGAACCAAGAAATTTATTTTAAAAATTAAAGATAATTCAAATACTTATCGCAGCTATCTCACCTAAAATAAGCAATTTCACCTGAATCTCAATTTTCACAACCGACGACTTAATAATGCCTAACGCCGCCGCGCAGTTTCTAGAAAATCACCCGCTCACGGTGTTCTTGATCGCCTATTACAGCGGGGTGAACCTAATCTGTTTCTCGCTGTACGCCTGGGATAAAGCATCTGCACGTGCGCAAACATCTCGAATCTCAGAGCAAACCTTGCATGGCTGGACTTTGGCAGGCGGTGCGCTCGGTGCTTTATGTGGGCAAGCTTGGTTTAGGCACAAAATGCAAAAAGTTTTTTTCAGATGGTTTAATTGGTTTTGTTTTGCTGTACATGTCTTACTACTTTTGCAGATTTTCAGTGTTACTAGAATTACTTCCATGACATGGTAGTTCGCACAGTTCTACTCGTTCGCCTTCAAGGCATAGGTATCTACACAGGTTCTTTTACGGCGAGCGTAAGTAGGAAAGAGCAAGGCCTGTTATTCCTGCGTAGACAGGAATCTAACGGCATCCGTTGATCAACAAAAGACGCTGGGCTCCTGCCTACGCAGGAGCGACGGTTAATGGATTTTGCGCTTGGTTTGACTTGTGTCGATACTAATGCCTCTAAGGGAAGGCTGGAATGTTCATGGTGGTTTTCATTCACCAACAACTCTGCCCGCTAATAACGCAGCAAAGTATAACTAGGACTCGCATTTTTATTTAATGTCACGACAAACAAGCGATCATATTCATCATCCGCAACGGGTTTGACATCAGTAATCCCCAAGCCTTTCAAAATATCGAGCAAGGTGTTTGAATGCCCTACCACCAGGGTATTGGCATCAGCCGTAAGTAAGCTTTTTCCAAAATTCAAAGACTCTTTCGCTGCATATTGGGTAGTCACCAATTGACGAGATTCAGCGGAAGGCGCAGCGGTCATTTGCGTGCGCTGAAATTCGGTCACATAGACCTTCTTAATCTCCGCATCGCGCAACATCATCGCCAAATTCAACGCGCGTTGCTTACCTTTTAAACTAAGTGGAGGGTCGCGGCTTTCGTCTATTTTTTCGCCATGACGGACGATGAAAATGGTTTGCGAGCAAGCAAACTGCGACGTCAAGCTCAATGCCAAGGCAAATGCCATCCATACACGTTTCATAAACACTCCTTATTAAAAACCACACTATATCGAAAATAAGCGATACGCCCAAACAAGTACACAGACTAATAGCGTACCTATCAAAAAAACACTAATCAATAAATAATTATCGATAAACGATATTTTTTTATTGCATTTCAAATTTCACTTAACTACAATACAAACATCCATACTCACATAACGAGGAAATCCATGTCTATCGAACGCAACAAACGTATCGCAAAATTCAAGAAAGTGAGTGGTTATTTAATTTGGGTTGCCATGCCCGCGTTGATCATTTCAGGTCTCATCGCGCTCTTATTATTCATTATGTTCGCGTTCAAACCTATAGGCGAAACAGGGATCGCCGAAATCGCCATCGCAGCGACTAACAATACCAATGACCAACTCTCTTGGTTAATGGCACAACGTTTAAATTGGACCGCAAAAATCTTCGTAGTAGTTACATATCTAGGATGTTGCTATCTCATTTTGAAGACCTTATTCCACTTTGAACAATTGATCGAATGCTTTTACGATGGGGACATCTTCAATCAAAAAGCCTTAGGCCACGCGAGACGCGCCTTCAACTTCAATCTCGTGTTTAACATAGTCTTCATTTTTCTTCATTTTGTATTTGTTGTGATCTCAATTAGCAACATCCATCACAATACGTGGATAAAAATTGCGGCTCTACTGGATAACTTATTGATTGTCGCTATCAGTATAGGATTTTATAGCCTCATTCTGTGGGCGCTAGAAATCGGGACCGATCTCAACGAAGAAGCTGAACTCACCATTTAAGGAAACTAGATGCCTATTATTGTGAACTTAGATGTGGTGCTTGCGCAGCGTAAGATGCGTCTAAATACTTTGGCGGAGTTAGTCGATATCACACCGCAAAATTTATCCGTACTCAAATCAGGTCGCGCAAAGGCGATACGCTTTGATACCTTGGAAAAAATTTGTCAGGTGCTGCAATGTCAGCCAGGAGACATTCTGGCCTTTGATGGAAAGCTATCTGAGGAGACTAGCGTTGAATAGTATTGGACAGTATCGAATAGTGAAGCGTGAAATTGATACAAAAGTGAGTCGCCATATCTCTCAACACAGATATCGCGATGCTTTACGCTTGATAAGGATTCGCCAATCCTAAGCCTGCTAAGATTTCGATTTCTAAAGCTTCCATCTCTTCCGCTTCTTCATCGGTTTCGTGATCGTAACCTTGCGCATGCAAAACACCATGTACGACTAAATGTTGAGCATGTTCGAGTACCGTTTTCTTTTGTTCTTTAGCTTCTTTTTCCAGGACATCAGTGCACAAAATAATATCGGCTTGCGTCACCTCGGCATCGCTGTCTTCGGTGTAGGCAAAGGTTAGTACATTAGTCGCATAATCTTTACCACGATAGTCGCGATTGAGTTCTTGTCCTTCTTCAGCATCAACGATGCGTAGCGTCAGCTCTGCTGGAAAGAACAAAGCGGCCTGTATGGTTTTACGTAATAGTGGGCGCGTTAGTACGTCTTTCAAACGCTCGTCGGCGTATTGCACGGACAGTGTCAATTTAGGTTTAGAACTGGTTGCCATAATTATCTACACTATCTACTTTATCTACGTCGGGGTTTATTCATCGCGGTCGCATGCTTCAAGCTTACGATTTCTGCATCTTGCTGATCTTGAAGTTGGGTCGCTTCTTCGTATGCATCTACGATACGACCAACCAGCGGATGACGCACCACGTCAACGCTAGTAAATTGATTGAAAGCGATGCCACGTACATTGCGCAGCACTTGGCAAGCATCAACTAAACCGCTCTTTTGATGACGCTGCAAATCGATCTGGGTCACGTCACCTGTAATCACCGCTTTGCTGCCAAATCCTATGCGCGTCAAAAACATTTTCATTTGTTCTGGGGTGGTGTTTTGCGCTTCATCCAAAATGATGAATGAATGATTCAAAGTACGGCCACGCATATACGCTAGCGGCGCAATCTCAATTACCTGTTTTTCAAACATTTTTTGGGTACGATCAAAACCGAGTAAATCGTATAAAGCATCGTACAAAGGACGCAAATAAGGATCGACCTTTTGCGCCAAATCACCCGGCAAGAAACCGAGACGCTCGCCTGCTTCGACAGCTGGACGCGTCAACACAATACGTTTAACCGCATCACGTTCTAAAGCATCAACCGCACAGGCGACAGCTAAATAAGTTTTTCCCGTACCCGCTGGACCTACACCAAAAGTAATATCGTGTTCGAGTATCGCTTTCAAATAGGTGTTTTGGTGTGGGGTACGGCCACGTAAATCACTGCGGCGGGTTTTGAGTATCGGGCTTTCTAAAGCTTCCTCAACTTCGACGGGCGCTACTTCTTTAACAATATTTCTTGAAGTAGTGGTAGCCTTCGTCGTGGTTTTAGTGCTACGACGTTTTGTCGGCGCAATCTCGCCAGAGTCGGTACTTGGCACGAGACCTGATTCAGTCGCTTTTTGCAAACTACTTGCCGCACGTTGCTCGACTAAAGCTAATTGAACTTCATCAATCGTGATGATTTTCTTCGCTTGCGCGTAAAACTTTTCAAGTAACTCCAAACCCTTTTCCGCATTGTGCCCGCTCACGATAAATTTTTCGCCACGACGAAATATACTCAAATCTAAAGCAGCAGAAATTTGACGCAAGTTTTCATCGAGTGGGCCACACAAATGCGCTAACCGCAAATTGTCTAAGGGCTGAGGCACAAAATACAAAACAGGGACGGGAGTATTCGTTTTCAAAATGTTTTATTTTCCAAAATAAATCAGTATCGTATGGCGGATGCAACCCGCGCCGCCTGAACCTCGTGCACGCGAAATCAACCTATATGCAGCGCGGGTTGCACCCGTCCTACTTTTTTAATTAAGCAAAACTAGTCGACCAACTCACCACGCAATGAATAATTATAGGACTCAGTCACACGTGTATTCACCAGCGTACCGATCAACTCTTTACCTCCAGCAAAATTCACCACACGATTATTCTCGGTACGACCTTGTAATTCGTTCGGGTCTTTCACCGAAGGGCCTTCTACTAAGATGCGTTGCACTGTACCTATCATCGCATTGCTGTACTTCTTAGTATTCGCGTCAATCACCGACTGCAAAAATTGTAAACGTTTAAGCTTTAAAGGCGCTGGCGTAGTGTCTTCCAAACTCGCTGCCGGCGTACCAGGACGTGCGCTGAAAATAAAGCTGAAACTATTATCAAAATCGACGTCTTTAATCAACTTCATCAAGGCATCAAAATCTTCATCCGTTTCACCTGGGAAGCCAACGATGAAGTCCGATGAAATATGCATATTCGGGCGCACAGCCTTCAACTTACGAATCACTGATTTATATTCTAGCGAAGTATAACCACGCTTCATCGCCGCTAGGATACGGTCGGAACCATGCTGCGCTGGCAAGTACACGTGATCCACCAATTTCGGAATCTTGGCGTAAGCATCGATCAAGCGTTGATTAAATTCTTTCGGGTGACTGGTCACAAAACGAATGCGTTCGATTTGTGGGAATTCAGCGATGTATTCCAATAGCAGCGCGAAGTCAGCGATCTCGCCATCATCCATCACGCCTCGATAAGCATTAACGTTTTGTCCTAATAAGCTAATTTCTTTAATGCCTTGTTCCGCCAAACCAGCGACTTCGACCAAGACATCATTGAACGGACGCGAGACTTCTTCACCACGTGTGTACGGCACCACACAATAACTACAGTATTTGGAACAACCTTCCATGATGGACACGAAAGCTGTGGAACCTTCGACTTTGGCTGGAGGCAAGTGATCGAATTTTTCAATTTCTGGAAAACTAATATCGACTTGTGAGCGACCTGAATCGCGTCGGTCTTTAATCAATTGTGGCAAACGGTGTAAAGTTTGCGGTCCAAACACCACATCCACATACGGCGCGCGACGCACGATTGCTTCACCCTCTTGTGAAGCAACACAACCACCAACGCCGATCAGCAAATCTGGCTTAGATTTTTTCAATTCACGCAGACGACCAAGATCCGAAAACACTTTTTCCGATGCCTTCTCGCGCACACTACAGGTATTGAGCAAAATCACATCGGCATCTTCTGGGTTATCGGTTTTGATCATACCATCCGTTGCCGCCAACACATCTTGCATTTTGTCCGAGTCATACTCGTTCATTTGGCAACCAAAGGTTTTGATGAATACTTTCTTCTGCATGGAATTCTTTTCTTCTGTGGAATCTGGAGGCAACATTACTTCTTCACTTCAAAATACAAATTAATCAAATAAACTCGTCGGAAAAAACAAACACTTAGCGAGGTTTATTTACGGGCGCTTAGGAATCGGTTTGCTGGCCTCTTCTGCGGTCAATATCCAAATTTTTTGAATTTCACCGAATTCATTTTCCAGATAGTAAATAACAACATTATTAACATCGACACTGGCTGGCGTGACAGTAAGATTGTCCTCGCTGTAAATGCGAATGCCGATAGCACTTTGCCGTAACTTACCATCGATCACCAATTCAGCTAATGCAGTCGTACTCAATTTGCCGCGCTTAATCCCTTCTGGGAACATGCGCTCTACTTGCATCGCGTTCGCACTAAATATCAAACTGAAAGAAGCAAAAAGCCAAGTTAAAACGAGAAAGCGTATTTTTTTGTTATTTAACATATTCAACTCTCGATTAAATATTCTTAAAAATCAATTAGTTACCAATAATATTTACTGGAAATAAGGGCGACAGTTTAACACAGCCGGACGCTTTCTTCGCGCTTTAGCCCTTGCACCGACAAACGTGAATTTAGGACATCATACATACGGGGAAAATCTGGGATAATGGCGGAAAATGTTTTTGGAAAACGAATGCTAAACCCACCAAGTACCGCACTCCCACCTGATTTTGATAGTCGTCATTTTCGCCATGCCTTATCGCAATTTGCGACTGGCATCACGGTGATCACGACTCGTCTCAACGAAGATAAATTCTTAGGTTTAACCGCAAGCTCCTTCAATTCGGTCTCGTTAGACCCACCGTTGGTCATTTGGAGTCTCGGTGATCGTGCGCAAAGTATGCCTGTGTTTGCCAACAATTCGCATTACGTAGTCAACGTACTCGCAGCTGATCAAAAACATTTGGCAGAACGCTTTGCCAGTCGGGTTGAAGATCGCTTCGAGGGCGTAGAATTTACTTTATCACGCACGGGCTTGCCCATACTCACAGGCGCTTCAGCTTGGTTCGAATGCTTTAACCGCAGCCGCTATCCAGAAGGTGATCATGTCATTTTCGTCGGCGAGGTGGAACAATGCGCGTCAAAAAATCAAGCACCTTTGGTATTTCATCATGGTCAATTTTTGACTAGCACAGCACTGTAATTTATTCATGACTCAATTAGATCTGATCGGCTATATCGCCGCTTTCCTGACCACCAGTTCCTTTATCCCACAAGCATGGCTCACTTGGCGACGCAAACGCGCGGAAGGCGTTTCGCTTGGTATGTATTGCATTATGGTGACTGGGACAGTGGGTTGGCTAACCTATGGCTTAATGCTGGGCGCTTGGCCAATTATTGTGGCGAATGTGATTTCTCTATCGCTATCTGCTTTCATTTTGGTGATGAAGTTGATCTATAAATAGCAAGGTATCGACAATATTAGCGACAAGATAGGTGTTACTGTATCTATCTACTTACCTATCTGCTTACCGATATTTGTATTGTACTTTCTGTGTACGTAAGGCTAGTGTATGCCCCATGTCAGTAGCAGTTTTTCCGTCAAATATCTAGACACTTCCTCCCGTCGATTTTTCAGTCAATTAATCTCTCCACTTAAGCCGCATCTCGCGCTTGTCTGCGGCCTATTTGCTTGCATCATTTTTGGTGGCTTTGAATTTTTTGAACTGTTCTTCACGGCGCCCGCACAGGCTAATCTTCATACGCCAGCAGGTTTCTTCTGCCAATGGTGGGTGCGCGAGATATTGAGTAACTGGATCGTGCTTGATACCGACGCTGCTCGTATCGAATGGCAGTATTTCTGCTACTTAAGCTATTCTGCGGCACTAAGCCTCTTATTTACCGCCCTACTTTGGCTGCGCAATCAGCATCGTGCATTTCGCTCGGATGGCTTATTCGCTGTGCAATTAGTCTTAGCGGTATTGAGTATGTCGGCATTACTACTTGTGTTGGCAGCACAGTTCGCAGCCTTCCTCCCGTTTCGACGTGCGCTGCGCTTTTTAGTCTTACTGATGTTGGTGTATAGCGGTGTTCATCTCTTTTACGTGTTTAACAATCCCGTATTGGCTGGTGCTCATTGGAAAATCGGGGTGTTCTATCTGGTCGCACAATTACTACTCTACTGTATTTGTTTTGCTCTAGCCCTCGCCGTAAAACGCTATTTCAAACAGTGTGCGCAACTCAAGATCGCTTACGCAGAATTACAAGCGACTCAAATCATGCTCAGCGATACAGTTCGCATAACAGAGAGAACAAGAATTGCCCGTGATTTGCACGACATACTAGGTCATCAATTGACCGCACTCAATTTGCATTTAGACTTGGCAGTGCGCCATAGCGCCGCCGCGGGTACCGATTTAAATATGGCGTCGAATGTTGAGTCGAATACAGAATCAAATACAGAATCAAATGCAGAATCGAATATAGAATCGAATATAGAATCGTCGACGCCATCGCTAGATAGGCGACTGCAGCAGGCATTGCAAGTGTCGCGCGAGCTGGCCCACGATTTACTTGCAGAAGTGCGTACTGTCGTCAGTAGCGAAAAAAACGATAAAGAAATCAACTTGCAACAGGCATTGAGCATCTTGTGCGCATCAATTCCCCAACCCAAAATTACGCTGCAATTTGACGAATCAAAAACACCAGTTCCTATGCACATTGCACACTGTATTTTTTATTGTGTTCAGGAAGCGATTACCAATGTCATTCGACATGCTGATGCAAAAACCATGCAAATCACGCTTAAGCAATACGAGCACATGCTCAATATTCAAATCCAAGATGATGGTCAAGGCTGCGACATTCTCCAACCGAATCACGGCCTACAAGGGATGCGCGAACGACTCCAACTATGCAATGGCACACTGAGCTTAAAGCATGCGTCTAAACAAGGATTTTGTTTGGAATTACAAATTCCATTTGATGTGGCGCTCAAAGGACTCCCAACATGATTCATGTAGCCTTAGTGGATGACCAAGCTTTAGTACGTAGTGGCATAAGTGGCCTATTGAATATGACCAGTGATATTCGTGTGGTGTACGAAGCGAGCAATGGCGTAGAAGCGCGCGCCTTACTTTCACCGCAGGCACACAGCATCGACTTATTATTGTTAGACATCCGCATGCCACAATGCTCGGGCATCGATTTTTTACAAGCGCATGCAAAGCAATTACCACCAACGATCTTATTAACGACATTTGACGATGATGAAGCAATGCTCGAAGGGATACGCGCTGGTGCGAGAGGTTTTTTGTTAAAAGATATTTCCTTAGAACGATTGACCGAAGGTATTCGTCATGTGGTCCAAGGCGGTAGTCTGTTTCGACCAGCACTGACAGAAAGATTACGCGATTCACTGCTCAACAAAGCCACTAGCGCTCAAGGGCAAACAGGGCAAAATCAAGCATGCGCGCAACAACGCAATGAGTCCAACAATGAAAAACTAAGCGCAAGAGAAACAGAAATCTTAGCATTGATGGCGGCTGGATTAAGTAATGCTGAAATCGCGAATGCCTTAGCCCTGAGCGAAGGTACGATAAAAAACTATATCTCGAATATCCTCAGCAAATTGGAGGTACGGGACAGAATTCGTGCCGTGTTACGTGGACTGGAATCGGGTTATATTTAGGCCAAATTTTTCAAGGAATATGACTTTCGGCACTGTCGTCTTGAACAACGAAGACTTAGTATGCGATCACTTTTGATCAACCCTATTTCAAGTTACTAGAGGCCAATATGAAGTATCCATTTGCATTTCTTTTCGTCGCAACGAGTCTATGTTTTTCCACCGCAGCCTTGGCACAAGAACCGTATGTAGGAATTTCGATTGCAACGCCAGGCGAAGGATCATGGCAATATGCGCCAGGAAAATTTGTCGCCGATAATGAGCATAAGCTCTCTAAAAAATTGTATGGAGGCTGGAATTTTACGAATCAATTCAGCCTAGAAACGGGTTATTTAAGCTCAGGCTATCACTTCCAAAGCCCAGAAAAAAACACTGCATTTGCGGATTTGAACGTCAAGATGTTGTACACCGCTGGTAAAGTGACTATGCCACTAGGAGATGCATGGAATGTGTTCGGCAAACTAGGTGTAGCACAAATTCGCTCGGCGTTTAGCGCACAGAACGGAAACACAAATTCCTCACGAGCAGTACTCCCGCTACTTGGTTTTGGCCTTGATTTTAAGATGACGCAACATCTAGATTTAACCCTAGAGTTTGAGCGTGATGGCAAAATCAATCATGTGCCACAACAAAAATTGGAAGCGGGTTTGAAGTGGCGATTTTAAGCCACGGCGTCACTCAAAAGCGTCTGCAACACGCCCTGCGAATCAAACGCGGCACGACGTAATCGATCTGCGACGCCTTGCCAATCACGCGTGCTTGGCAAGGCTTCTACCAAAATGATATCCGCCTGCACATGATCAAGTTCGCGCAAATCAGCATACAGATCATGCGCATATGAAATGGGATCATTGTTTAATTGGCGCCACGCTTGTAGCTGAGCATTGCTAGTATGCGGCTGGTAAGCCATTACTGCGACGCGCTTTCCCGCAGAGAGTAATCGGGAAATAACGGATTCGAGTTCTTCAACTGCAACCATCGCCACCGGGGTACTTGGTGCATAGTGCGCCTCTAAAGTTCCGGAAGCGCGTGGTGCCGCTTGATCTGGCGCATTCACTCCCATGCCTAATACTTGTTCCAATTGCAGCGCCGTGATATGACCGGGACGCAACAGCACAGGTCCATGCGTTGCTAAGCGACTCATATCAACAATCGTTGATTCGATGCCGACATCGCTTTGCCCACCGTCGAGTACCGCAGCGATCATGCCATTCGCAATTTCAGCAGGAAACTCTTCTATGACGTGCTCAGCCTTGGTTGGACTGACATGCCCAAATTTATTCGCGGATGGCGCCGCCACGCCGCCTTTGCCATCTTTAAACGCACGCAATAAAGTTTGTGCCACTGGATGTGATGGGCAACGAATCCCTATCGAATCTTGACCACCAGATACTGCGTCAGGAATATGCTCAGCGCGTTTCAAAATCAAGGTTAAAGGACCAGGCCAAAACGCATCCATCAATACTTGCGCTGGCGCAGGGATCTCTTTCACCCAATAACTAATATCGGCTTCTGGCGCGACGTGTACAATCACAGGATGATTTGAGGGACGACCTTTCGCTTTATAGATATTCGCGACAGCGTTGATGTTCTCCGCGTCGGCACCAAGGCCGTACACGGTCTCCGTCGGAAAACCAACTAAAGCGCCTTGTTCTAAAGCGCGCGCCGCCGCAAGAATTTGCTCAGTAGAATTCAATCTCAACCTCAGTCTTGATCAAACAGCGATACCGAGAATCGCACACGCTTGGCGCATCTCGTCTTGTGCTTGCTCCAATGTTGGCGCGATAAATGTGATGTGACCCATCTTGCGCGCACGACGCGCCTCTGCCTTGCCGTATAAATGCAAGTGCGCTGATGGTAAGGCTAACACTTTATCCCAAGCGGGCTGACGCACAGACTCACCATCAAACCAAATATCACCAAGAATATTCAACATCACACAAGGCGAATGCTGACGCACATCCCCCAGAGGCAAACGCGCCATTGCGCGTACTTGTTGCGCGAATTGACTAGTGACGCATGCATCAATCGTATAGTGACCGCTATTGTGTGGACGCGGTGCCATTTCATTGACGACGACAGAGCCGTCTTGCAGTACAAAAAATTCTATGCAGAGTACGCCAACATAATCAATATCGGCGATCAATTTCAATGCGGCATTTTGCGTTTTTAACGCCGCGTCGGCTGAAACGTGCGGACTAGGTACGGTAGTCGTGAACAAGATCCCATCACGATGTACGTTTTCTGCAATCGGATACACGACGGCTTGACCATCCGCGCCACGCGCTACCAACACCGAAATTTCATACGCGAGTGGCAGCATTTTTTCTAGCACACAAACGACACCCTTGAGATTGGCAAACGCTGTGCGTAGTTCTTCCATTGACTTGACGCGCACTTGACCTTTACCGTCATAGCCCATGCGTGCCGTCTTCAAAATCCCTGGGAATAAATCGGCACTCACTTTTTCCAAATCCTCCGCAGTGCGCAAAATCGCGTGCGGTGCTGGCAAGATACCGGTTTGTGGTGCGCAACGCGTGAAGAAAGCTTTCTCTTCGATACGGTCTTGGGCGATCGACACACATGCCGCGCTTGGCGCAACGAAGCCCGTTTCGGCTAATTTGGCCAAACTACTTGCTGGCACATTTTCAAATTCTGTGGTGAATGAAGCACACGTCTCCGCCAACTTCTGCAAAGCCGCCGCGTCATCGTAGGCTGCTTGGATATGCGCATCCGCTGCATGCGCAGCAGGACTGCCAGCTTCTGGCTCTAATACCGTCACTTTAAAACCTAGGGCTTGCGCTTCATGCACAAACATACGCCCCAATTGTCCGCCACCGACCATGCCTAACATGCTGGATTTCGTGTTCGGAAATTGTGGATTGGTGTTGATAATAGAAGTGGACATCGTTGGGTTTTCCATGCTGGTGCGATACAAATTAAATGCGATTTGAAACGTGGTTTGATGCAAGTACAAAACTAAAAAATCTAGAGCACTTATTACTCAATGTCATTCCCGCGAAGGCAGGAATCCAGCGACGTAAAAGCCTAAAGACACTGGATCCCTGCCTATGCAGAGATGACGCCTGAATGGTCTGAGGCAAGAATAATGATACTGCGACCTATGTGCTTCTGCGGCAAAGAAAAATCCTTCCTTCGCCAAAACTGCCGTATTACAAAGGCAAATGCATATCCCGCGCAACTTGCGTTTGTTTTGCGCGGAAGGCTTCTAACTTCGCTGCCATCGCATCATCGGTCGTCGCCAGCATTGCAATCGCAGCCAAGGCCGCATTACCCGCGCCTGCTTCACCAATCGCAAAAGTATTCACAGGAACGCCCTTTGGCATTTGCACGATAGACAACAAAGAGTCTTCACCACGCAAATACTTGGATGGCACAGGCACACCAAATACAGGCACGATAGTTTTTGCTGCGATCATGCCAGGCAAATGCGCAGCTCCGCCAGCACCAGCGATGATGCCGCGAATGCCACGACTGCGTGCTGTTTCGGCATAAGTGAACATTTCATCTGGCATGCGATGTGCAGACACGACCTGCGCTTCGAAAGGGATACCGAATTCTTTCAGCATAGTCACGGCATGTTGCATCACATCCCAATCGGATGAAGAGCCCATCACGACACCGATGATAGGCGCTGCGTTGAATGTTGCGTCGCCCATATTACGCCTTCAAACTTTCACCCGTTAAGCGTTCTAAGGCTTCACGGTATTTCGCTGCGGTTTTTTGTACCACTTCATCTGGCAAAGTCGGCGCTGGTGCTGTCTTATTCCAGCTTGTGATGGTTTCTAAGTAATCACGTACGAATTGCTTATCGAATGATGGTGGAGAAATACCTGTTGCATAGGAATCTGCTGGCCAGAAGCGTGATGAGTCCGCCGTCAATACTTCATCCATCAAATGCAATACGCCATTGTCGTCGAGACCAAATTCAAACTTCGTATCGGCAATGATGATGCCGCGTGTTGCTGCGTAGTTTGCGGCTTCTGTATAAAGTTGAATACTAATGTCGCGCATCTTGGCAGCGAGTTCTGCACCGATGCGTTTTTCCATTTCGGCAAAGCTGATGTTCT
This sequence comes from Affinundibacterium danionis, assembly GCF_042432465.1. Taxonomy (NCBI): domain Bacteria; kingdom Pseudomonadati; phylum Pseudomonadota; class Betaproteobacteria; order Burkholderiales; family Oxalobacteraceae; genus Affinundibacterium; species Affinundibacterium danionis. Next base: position 205,259 of record NZ_JBHLXJ010000018.1, read on the forward strand.
CATCGTGCTCGCCCATTTCCGCTTTTGCGGCTGGCGTGAAAATTGGGGCGTCTAATTTGGCCGCTTGTGGCAAACCCGCTGGCAATTGAATGCCGCAAATTGCGCCTGTTTCTTGATAGTCTTTCCAACCAGAACCGATGATATAACCGCGCACGACGGCTTCCACCATGATAGGTTTCAATCGTTTCGCGACGACTGCACGGCCACGTACTTGTTCTGCTTCATCAGGTGCAACCACGGACACTGGGTCAATGCCGATCAAATGATTTGGCACCACGTGGCTAAGTTTTTCAAACCAGAAGTTCGCCATTTGATTGAGCACGCGACCTTTATCAGGAATCGCTTCATTCATGATCACGTCAAATGCCGACAAGCGATCACTTGTCACGATCAACAGTTTATCTTCGCCAACGGCATAGTTATCACGGACTTTGCCACGACCTAACAGTGGTAGCGAATGTAAAGTGGAGTTTATTTGCGTAGTCATAATGTGGTCTCAAAAAAAATGCTGAAGGGAGATTCATCAGTTCTTCATCAATACGTACACCGTATCAACAAACAAGCTTTGAATCTCCCTGCGGGGCGCACCACGCGCCCGGTTTACTTCGATCTAAAAAGTGATCAGTTCAGATTAGTTCACAACCTGGGCCAATGCACCTGATTTATATTGTTCTGCAACTTTTTCCAAAGTCATCGGTTTGATTTTCGCCGCTTGGCCTTCGCAACCAAATGCTAAGAAGCGTGCTTTACAAACCAATTTCGCTGCTTCGCGCGCTGGTTTCAAGTAATCGCGTGGATCAAACTTGCTTGGATTTTCAAACATATAACGACGAATCGCGGCAGTCATCGCCAAGCGAATATCCGTATCGATATTGATTTTACGCACGCCGTTTTGAATACCGATCACGATTTCTTCGACTGGTACGCCATAGGTCTCTTTCATATCACCACCGAATTGACGAATTTCTTCGAGCAATTCTTGTGGTACGGAAGAAGAGCCGTGCATCACCAAATGCGTATTAGGAATGCGTGTGTGGATTTCTTTAATACGATCGATCGCCAAAATATCACCGGTAGGCTTGCGAGAGAATTTGTACGCACCGTGCGAAGTACCAATTGCAATCGCCAAGGCGTCGCACTGAGTTTGTTTCACGAAGTCAGCAGCTTGTGCAACGTCGGTCAACAACTGTTCGCGTGTCATTTTTCCGTCCGCGCCGTGACCGTCTTCTTTGTCGCCCATCATGGTTTCCAAGGAACCCAATACGCCCAATTCTGCTTCGACCGTTACACCAATAGAGTGAGAGAATTTCACGACTTCTTTGGATACCGCTACGTTGTATTCGTAGCTAGCAACCGATTTGCCGTCTTCCATCAAGGAACCATCCATCATCACGGAGGTGAAACCGGACTTGATCGCTGCCATACAAACTGCTGGCGATTGACCATGATCTTGATGCATCACCACAGGAATATGTGGATAGGCTTCGACCGCAGCAGAAATCAAATGACGCAAGAAAGCTTCACCAGCGTACTTACGCGCACCAGCAGAAGCTTGCATAATCACCGGCGCACCAACTTCATTCGCCGCTTCCATGATCGCAGTAACTTGTTCTAAGTTATTGACATTAAACGCTGGAATACCATAGCCATTTTCAGCTGCATGATCCAGCAATTGACGCATTGATACGAGAGACATAGTTTTTAACTCCAAATAAAAAAATCTTCTTTTGAGGTGCTGATTAAGCTACTGCGCAGGCAGATTTTGAATCTGCGATGCTCACCGTACCGAAGTACGGTTGCGCTTCTTAATTCAAACTTTACCCGGTCGCTACGCTTACTCAACGCCTCAACAAGCTTGTGGCTTTTGACTTTACGAATTTTGATTTTTTTCAAATTACATATATTTTTACGAAGTCTCTAGAAATTCAATTTTAGGGATGCAGTGCTAGGCGCAAAGCACAGCAATACACAAGTATTGCGAGCATTTGCAACAACGCAATGCGCCCTACAATTGGATTTATAGCGACTTCACTCGCCGATTTTGACTATCCGCATTGCGTTAGTGCCACCCACCTTACCCATTTGCTCACCCCAAGTCGCGACGATCAAATCACCCTTCTTCACTGCGCCTTTTTCCAGCAAAACATTTTCTGCTTGCTTCAATACTAAATCGCGATCTGGGTTGTACGGCAATTTGAAGGTCTGTACATTGCGGTACAAGGCTGCTTTACGCATAGTTGCCACACTTGGTGTCAAAGCAAACAAAGGCACGTCGATACTTTGGCGGCTCATCCACAATGCGGTTGAACCGGATTCAGTCAAAGCGGCAATCGCTTGCACGCGTAAATGGTGCGCGGTGAACAAAGCACCGTAGGCAATCGATTGATCAATCCGTGTGAATTGCAAATTCAAGAAATCTGCATCGAGTTTACATTCTTGATGCTTCTCGGCTTCTACACAGATAGCGGCCATAGTTTCAACCGTGATCACAGGATATTTACCGGACGCTGTTTCCGCCGATAACATCACCGCGTCCGTGCCATCCAAGACAGCGTTCGCGACGTCTGAAACTTCGGCACGAGTTGGTACTGCGTTGACGATCATCGATTCCATCATTTGCGTCGCCGTGATCGTCAACTTATTCGATTCACGCGCCATCTTGATCATGCGTTTTTGCAGAGCGGGAACAGCAGCATTACCAACCTCTACCGCCAAATCACCACGCGCTACCATAATTCCGTCTGACGCATCCAAAATCTCTTGCAAAACAGGAATCGCTTCGGCACGTTCAATCTTCGCGATCATCATCGGCTTGTGGCCATAAGGTTCGCCCGCGATATTCGCCAATTGACGCGCCATTTCCATATCGGTCGCATTTTTTGGGAAAGAGATCGCCAAATAATCTGCTTGGAAAGACATCGCCGTTTTGATGTCTTCCATATCTTTTGCGGTCAATGCAGGCGCTGTTAAACCGCCACCTTGACGATTAATACCTTTGTTATTCGACAGTTCGCCACCGATTTTTACTGTGGTGTGAATCTCATTGCCGACTACTTTATCAACGATCAACACAATCAAGCCGTCGTTGAGAAGCAATACGTCGTTCGCTTTAACATCGCGCGGCAAAGCTTTGTAATCGAGTCCGACACGTTCTTGATTACCTAAAGCACAGTCTGCATCGAGAATGAATTTATCGCCGTTCTCAATTTGAATTTTGCTGTTTTCAAATTTACCGATACGAATTTTCGGACCTTGCATGTCCGCCATAATCGCGATCTCAATGCCACAGACTTCTGCCGCTTTACGTACCAGTGCAGCGCGATCAATATGGTCCTGTGCCTTGCCGTGTGAGAAGTTCAAACGAACTACATTCACGCCAGCTTTTAACATACTAACTAAAGTATCCAGATCACTGGATGCCGGGCCTACTGTCGCTACAATTTTGGTTCCGCGTAACATTGAATCTCCTGATGGATAATTTTTACAAGGTCGTGCTTAAAACTAAAAAATCTTTTTAGCCAAAAATTTAGCCACAAAGAACGCAGATTACTGCGCCGCTCTTTGCAACAAAATCTCTACAGCTGGCAATGTCTTGCCTTCTAAGAATTCCAAGAACGCGCCGCCGCCAGTCGAGATATAGCCAATTTTTTCTGTGATGTTGTACTTGGCAATCGCAGCTAAAGTATCGCCACCGCCAGCTATCGAGAAGCCATTGGATTCCGCAATTGCTTTAGCCAATACTTTGGTGCCATTGCCAAATTGATCGAATTCAAACACGCCGACTGGGCCATTCCACACAATCGTACCTGCTTGTCGAATCTGCGCGGCTAATGCATTGGCTGTGTCAGGGCCGATATCCAAAATCATGTCATCGTCTTGTACGTCCGCGACTGCTTTCACAGTCGCAATCGCTGTAGGAGAAAATTCTTTTGCGCAAACTACATCGGTTGGAATCGGTACAATCGCGCCACGCGCTGCCATCATGTCCATAATCGCTTTGGCTTCGCCTACCAAATCCGCTTCTGCCAACGACTTACCAATCTTCAAACCTGCTGCCAACATAAAGGTATTCGCAATACCACCGCCGACGATCAATTGATCTACTTTTTCGGCGAGCGATTTTAAGATCGTTAACTTGCTGGACACTTTAGAGCCAGCCACAATCGCCGACAATGGACGTGCGGGTTGCCCCAACGCTTTACCCAAGGCATCCAATTCAGCCGACAACAAAGGGCCAGCACAAACGATAGGCGCATATTTTGCGATACCGTGGGTCGTCGCTTCTGCGCGATGTGCGGTACCGAATGCATCGTTCACATAGATGTCGCACAGCTTCGCCATTTTTTGCGCGAGCGCGTCATCGTTCTTTTTCTCGCCTTTATTGACACGGCAGTTTTCTAACAATACGACCTGACCCACAGCCACTTCAACGCCGTCCACCCAGTTTTGTTTGAGTTCAACCGTCACGCCCAACAATTCCGATAAACGTTTTGCAACTGGTGCTAAAGAATCTTCCGCTTTGAATTCACCTTCAGTTGGGCGACCCAAATGGGATGTCACCATCACGGCAGCGCCTGCTTGCAAAGCTTGCTGAATCGCTGGTACTGAAGCGCGGATACGCGTGTCTTCAGTAATATTGCCAGCATCGTCTTGCGGAACATTCAAATCTGCACGAATAAAGACACGTTGACCTTGGAGTTTATTAGCAGCGATGAGATCGCTCAGACGATTAAATTGCATAGCAGGACCAGTTAAGATGAGAAGGAATTAAATCGAGACCCGATTTCAAGGGCAAAATTATCCAAAGCCATAAAATCTGATGAAAACCAGACTTTTCCCTGAAATCTTTAAAATTAATCGCACATTTTACCAAATCACAAGCCTGATTCGCGATTTTTCTCATCGCGGCGCTCGTGTTTTCCTATTTTTCATGGCTCAAATGGCAATTAACATCCATCACACTAAGCAGTATCTAATCTTTTATACAACTGTCCTTTTATGCAACGGCCTCCTAGGATATGTTTCGGTGTCAAAGTTTACTTAATCGGTGATATTCCAACATCATTAGTCAAACGCGATTATTCCAACGCGACTATTCCAAGCTCATTGCTATAACTTCGCACCTACGCATCTGCCATACTTCAAGCTGATTTCAATTAGGCGTTTCAATCCAAGCTGGCCTTATGTTTTACACAAAGAAGTCAAACGCGTGCAGTATTTCCTTGCTACAATCATCACCTTGCTATTTCACCAAAATCTATAAAAAGAACTACATGTTAAATGGACGTTTGTCACTGATTACGCCCGAAGGTGTTCGTCTATTATTGACTCCTGCGGGCCCAGCTCCCCGCGCTTGGGCTTGGGCCATCGATTTCATTGTGTATTTGATTGCACTTTTTCTCCTTTCGCTTTTGTTTTCTCAATTTAAATTGGGAACTGGAATAATACTGATAGCTTCTTTTCTTCTGTATTGGGGCTACGCGATCTTGTGCGAAGTGTATTGGGACGGTCGCACTTTAGGAAAACGCGTACTTGGAATACAAGTCTTGCGCGTAGATGGTCTACCAGTCGGATGGCGCGAATCGGTGTTACGCAACTTATTATTGGTTGGAGATTTCCTCCCATTTTTCTATTTCACTGGCTTGCTCTGCATGCTGTTTGATACACAATTTCGACGTCTTGGCGATATCGTCGCAGGCACCCAAGTTGTATATCGCGATCCCGTCGTCGCCCGCCCCGCCCCACAAACCGCTGTCGAGGAAAGCGCCGACAATTTAGCGCTACCGTATCCGCTCACACCAGATCAACAAAGAACTTTAATTGCGATGTTTGAACGTGAAAAAAGTATTCCGCACGCGCGTATGTTAGAACTAGCGAGCTTGGCACAGGCCATCACTGGCCAAACTGGCGAGGCATCCTTGGCGCGTTTGCGTGCTCACGTGGCAGGGATAAAGCGATGAAACAAAAGCAGTTTGAAATCCAAAATGAAGCACTATGGGATCAAATTAATAGCATTCTGGAACAAAAGAATCAAAAGAAGAAACCCAAAAAAGATAGCACTCCCGCAGTCGCCCTACATGAATTTCCAGCCTTATACCGACGCTTATGTCAAAACCTAGCGCTGGCTTTGCAGCGTGGTTACTCCCCTGCGCTCACCGATTATTTACAAAAAATGGTCGGAGATTGTCATCAACTTTTGTACGGTACTGCAGTCGAACGTCCGATGACATTACATCGTTGGTTACTAAGAGAGTTTCCACAAAGAGTACGTGAAGAGTGGCGCTTGCTTTTATTCATCAATTTAGCTTTTTGGGGTGTGGGAATTGTCGTTGGTTTGCTGGTATGGTTTCAGCCTGAAATGGCGTACAGCTTTGTATCACCAGACAAACTAGAAAAAATGCGGCAAATGTATATGTCTGACAAAATTGGCGTGGGTCGTGGCGCCGAGGGCGATTTCGCCATGTTTGGGATGTACATTTGGAATAATATTTCTATCGATTTCCGAACGTTTGGCGCGGGCGTATTTGGTGGTTTACCTGCGCTTTACATCATGGGTGTCAATGGCTTAAGTATGGGTGCTGTAGCGAGTTGGTTGAGTGCCGATCTCGCCACTCGCCATAATTTCTGGTCATTTGTGATTACCCACGGCAGCTTCGAAATTGTTGGGATGTTGCTTTCAGGCGTAGGAGGCATGCGACTAGGTTTATCGCTGATTCATCCGGGACGCTTAAGCCGTCGGCGCGCACTGTATGCTGCTAGTCAACGTATGTTTCCAGTCCTAGTCGGCGCTTCTATACTGACTTTTATCGCCGCATTCTTCGAAGCCTTTTGGAGTGCTAGCCCAGTCATCCCGCATGCAGTCAAATACGCAGTGGGCGCCTTATGTTGGCTGCTGGTTATTGCCTTCTTCATTTTCGCTGGTCGAGCCAGGAGCTAAATCCATGCAACTCGATCAACTACAAATCGATTTACGCCCACGCCCAAATGCTCAAGCATTGGATCTAGGTTTTGCCTTATTGCGTAGCAATGCGTCCACCGTCTATATCACTTGGCTAATGCTGTGGTTACCCACGATTTTGCTTTGTGGCTTGGCGGCATTTTTCATACCCAAACTAGGATTTTTTGGTGGCGGTTGGTGGTTATTGATCGCTTGGTGGATACGCCCATTATTAGAGCGAGCACCACTGTATATTTTATCGCGTCGTGTATTTGGTGAAAGTGTTAGCTGGCAACAAGCTCTGCGCGCTTGGCCAAGTCAATGTGGTGGTGGTTGGTTTCGCTTATTAGTATGGTGGAGACTGTTTTCGGCGGCTCGTGGTCTGTATCAGCCTATCTGGCAGCTAGAAGGCGCACGAGGAAAAATCGCAGCGAATCGTATTCGCATCATAGGCAGAAAGACCGCAAGTTCGGCGGCCTGGTTCGGCGCAGCTTGTGCTCATTTTGAAGGATTACTACAACTGGGCATATTCGCGTTGATCGGTGCTTTTATGAGCGACGATCAGATCGTTAATCCGCTCAGCTTCTTAGCAAACATGCGCGAAAGCAGCTCACTGTGGTTATTCACCAGCTTCGCAGCTTACGGTATTGCCGTCGGCATCATAGGGCCCATCTTCGTCGCTTGCAGTTTTACTTTATACCTGAATCGTCGTGCCAGTCTGGAGGCATGGGATATAGAAATTATGCTGCGCCAATTAAAACCCGTGCAGCCAAAAAAGAATAACACTAGCAAAATAGCCGCCGCTATTTTCTTACTGTGTTTCTCTAGCTTATTGCTATCTTCTAATGAAGTATCGGCGGCGGATCGAACATCAGTTGCCACGCAAAGCGATGATGATAAGTGTGAAAAACCCAGTTGGATAAAAGAAACGCCTGGACCACGTGATGCGGCCCAAAGCCCTCAACAGCAGGCTATCAGAGACGATATCGATACGATTTATCGTGCCGAAGATTTGCGCCCTTATCGCTGTCAAGCAACCTGGAAACGCCCCGACAACAAGATGCCAAAACAAGCTAAGGCTGATCTCAGTTGGCTCGCCTTGCTACTCAAATACGTCGCTATTATTTCTGGCTTGTTCTTTGTAGGGTGGCTATTACTGCGTTATCGCAGACAAATATGGGATTTCACTTTGCCTGAGAAAAAACGTTTTGCGACGGAAGTTGGGGGCTTGGACATTCGACCAGAGTCGTTGCCTGATGATGTCAGCGCGGCAGCACTCAAATTGTGGAATAGCAATCAAGCTCGTGCCGCGATTGCGCTACTCTATCGCGCGACGCTCTCTCGCTTGGTGAATGAAAATGGCTTAGTCATCAGCCACGGTGCCACCGAGAATGATTGTCTGCGTTTAGCCAAGATTGCACATAGTATGCAAGAACTCGATACTCCGATATTTGACTACGTAGAGCAATGTACTTCCATTTGGTTAAATGCCGCCTATGCCCACCGTTTTCCCAACGACATTGATAAGCTCTGTCTCGATTGGAATGCCATCTTTTCGCTAAAGAAGCCAAACGCAGCGACGCCAAGCAGCTCCCAAACGATAGTAAAAAAGGGAGCGCAGACATGAATCAGGCACGCAAAGAATTGCATCCATTTAAGCGATCAAATAAAAATAAATTGGGGGGCTTTAGCGCCCTAGGTTTTGTTTTGCTCATCATAGGCGTAATGATCGCAGGTGGCATCGCGTGGTGGATATCAAGCTTAGAAAAGACTTGGGTCGCAATCGAAAACCCATCCACCGCTTTTGATAAAAATCCTATGATTGCCGCAACTCGGCTATTAGAAAAGCGCCAATATCAAGTGCAGCTAGCGCCTATTCTGAACGAGAATGTAATCAAAAATGCACCCAAAGGAACACTCATCATTGCCAACAACGATGGCTATATGAGCAAAGAACAATCTCAAGCGCTCTTCGCTTGGATAGCGGAAGGGAACACCCTGATTACTTTTCCTAAACTATCTATTGTTAGTAGAGGCAAAGCAGCGCCGACCGTTGTTCCGCAAGGCGATCCCGTGAATACAGACACTAACGATGACAACAATGAAAATTTTGCAGATGATGAGAGCGAAGTAGATACAGATAATGCGAGTCGAGAAACCGATTCAGACAAAAATATAGAAACAAATGAGGGTGCTAACAGCGATACCCCTAACAATACCGCTAAGACTTCAGAGCAAGCAAAAAAGCGCACCGCCACGCCCTTAATACGCGATCCGATTGGCGAGTATTTAGGCGTGTCTACTTTCTACGATGAACGCACAGGCGTCAAGTATTTTCACAACACCTTATTGAAACTACCTGGCGCATCTTATCCTCTAAAAATTAGAAAACCTCACGTAAAACTACAAAATACGTCTGACAAACACCGAGCACTTTTTACAGACGAACATGCTGATGTGATACAAGTGTATGCGTATGGCAAAGGTCATATCGCCTTGTTAGCCGACAATCTCTTCGAGCTGCAAGGTTTAAAATATTACGATCATGCTGAATTACTGTTAGCGTTGATTGAATTTAATCAGACGCAACGCCAACAAATCCAGTCCAATCAAGGTACCAACAGTCAAAAAAAATCAGCCGTCACCATCGTACAAAGATTAAAAATTCCAGCTTGGTATGAGCTACTCTGGAACACATTTCCAATAGCGCTTTGCTTACTTGCCGTCACAGTTTTACTGCTATTTTGGCGCGTCATGACACGCTTTGGACCGCTTTTACCAGAGATAAACTGGGAACGCAGATCATTAATGGAACATATAGAAATCAGTGGGCGCTGGAACTGGAGCACACCAGTGGGTCGCGATTTACTGCTAAGCGCAGTTCGCTTGTCCACTAAACAAGTGCTACAAAAACGCGCCCCTGAGCTACAAAAATTAGCGGTCAAAGAACAATTACTCCGACTAGCCCAAGTTTGCAAAATTGATCACGAACATCTGGCACATGCATGGCACGATGCCGCTTCCAACCATCCGCATTTATTTACTCGCCAAATTCAACTACTCCAAAAAGTGAGAGCGTATTATGAGCACAAATCCTAATTCTGTTGAAAACCTCAGCCCTACTGCGATGTCAACAAACACACCAACTGACGCGAACAATAATTCGTCACGAGTCTCTCCAGAAAAATATCAACAAGCCTACGAAATTATCAATCGTATGCGTGATGAGGTGAGACGCGCAGTCGTGGGCCAACATGAAGTCGTTGACCAAGTATTGGCCTGCTGCCTGGCAGGTGGTCATATCTTATTAGAAGGTGTACCGGGCTTAGGCAAAACCCTGTTGGTGAAAGCCTTAGCCAAGACTTTTTCTGGTCAATTCTCACGCGTACAATTTACCCCAGACTTGATGCCAGCCGATGTCATGGGGCATGCTATTTACGACATCAAACAACAAACTTTTAGCGTGCGCAAAGGCCCGGTTTTTACTCATCTTTTACTGGCAGATGAAATCAATCGAGCGCCCGCCAAAACACAATCGGCGTTGCTAGAGGTCATGCAAGAACGTCAGGTCACGATAGAAAATGAATCGCACGAATTAGACGCACCTTTCATGGTATTGGCGACTCAAAATCCTTTGGAAAACGAAGGCACTTACCCACTACCAGAAGCACAATTAGACCGTTTTCTAGTGAAGTGCTACATTGATTATCCGAGTGAAGCAGAAGAGTTAACGATGCTGCAGCTACTCACCCATAAACGAGTTGGGGATGGTCTTGACGTGAAACAGGTCAACACCATTATCAAGCCTAAAACGATTATCGCCTTACAACAATTAGTGGCACAAATCAGTGTCGATGAAGCCGTCGCAAGTTACGCAGTGCGTATCGTGCGCGCGACTCGCGATTGTGCTGGAATTGCAGTCGGAGCCGGGCCACGCGGCACGATTGCCTTAATCCGTATCGCACGCGCTTTTGCACTACTCAACAAGCGTGACTTTGTAACTCCCGACGATATTAAAACCGCGTCCTTACCTGTACTACGTCACCGCGTTGCCTTATCGCCTGAGAGTGAACTTGATGGCTTAAGCAGCGACCATATTCTGCGTAATCTGATCGAACAGATCCCGGCGCCACGTGCCTAGGGTTCAACCAAGTTTTAATCAAGTTTCAAACTCATTGAAACTAAAAAATTATGCATTACACCAAGTAAGTGAGAAAGCACAACGTATGACGCCTACCCGTCGCTTATTAATGATTTTTTTTGGACTAGCTGCACTTGCTTTTTTACAAGTCGCCGTGCCCAAAATCGGCACTTACGTCGGGGTGCTACTTGGATTACTAGCACTCTGCACACTGGCCGACTGGTGGGAGCTACGGCGCGCACCCAATCTACAAATTAAGCGTAGCCTACAAGGCGTATGGCCAGTCGATGTGTGGAATGAGGTCACATTGACTATTCATAATCCCAGCCAATCGAAAGTACGCCTAGATATCATTGACGCTTATCCAAGCGCTTGGCAGCTAGAAGGCTTACCACATTCGAGCATAGTCCCAGCCAACAGTTTTATTGCAATCACTTATAGGGTACGCCCCAATAACCGTGGTGATGCGCAGTTTGGGCTGGCCTTCGTTCGGGTACGCGCTTATTTCCAATTATGGGAACGTCAATTCCGATTAGGAGAAACGCAAAGTGTCAAAGTGTTCCCTGATTTCTCGAAGTTATTAGGTAATAACTTACATGCGACCGATAAACGCTCACCAAGTATGGGTGCCATTCGTAAACGTCGTCGCGGTGAGGGAACGGATTTCCGACAACTGCGCGATTATCGCCAAGGTGATAGCCAACGTTCTATTGATTGGAAAGCGACAGCTCGCTATCAAAAACCCATCAGCCGCGAATACCAAGAGGAGCGCGACCAACAGATTATTTTCTTACTCGATACCGGGCGACGTATGCTTGCGCAAGATGGTGTTACCAATCATTTTGATCATGCACTCAATGCGATATTAACGCTTAGTTTTATCGCGCAAAAACAAGGCGATGCTGTTGGTTTGATGACCTTTGGCGGAGACCAACGCTGGCTTGCCCCGTATAAAGGACGAGTAGGCTTGGATAGAATTTTGGCTGGCGTTTATGATCTGCAAGCGACTGAAGTTGCGCCTGATTACACCTTAGCGGCCAGTACACTTTTACACCAATTAAACAAGCGCGCCTTTGTGGTACTGATTACCAATTTGCGTGATGAAGACGATCAAGCGATGCGCACCGCTTGTGAATTACTCTCAACGAAACATCTGGTGTTGTGCGCTAGCCTAAGAGAAAAATCTTTAGATGCAGCCTTAAGTACGCCCGTGCAGCAGCATGCCGACGCATTGCGTTATGCTGCAAGCACTCTCTACTTACAACAACGTGAACACGCAATAAAACGCTTGGGCATACGCGCCTCACAATTAATAGACATACTGCCCGAGCGACTTAGTTTTAGCCTTGTTAATCGCTATTTGGAAATCAAAGAGAGTGGCGCACTATAAGTTATTGATACGAAACTATTGAAACTAAAGGATTGAAACAGAGCTATTGAAACGAAGATATCAACTCAAAAAAAAACAGGCAGGGATTAACAATCTCTGCCTGTTTTTTTGAGCGACGACTTTACGCTATTTACGGCCTTTGACCTCGCGTTCCATCAATTTATAAATCCGGCGATATTCATCCAACCAGCTATCGGCTTCGCGGAAACCGTGTGGTTCGATCGGATAGACCGCCAAATCAAAATTCGGATTCTTCAATTCAATCAGTTTTTGCACCATGCGCACGCTGTCTTGGAAGAAAACATTGTCATCTAAAATACCCGTGCAAATTAAGAGTGGACGTTTTAAACCTGCTGCGAATTCTATCGGCGAGCTGCGCGCATAAGCGTCAGGATCAACATCGGGCGTATTCAAAATATTCGAGGTATAGCCGTGGTTGTAATGAGCCCAATCAGCGACCGGACGCAATGCCGCACCGGCGGCGAACTTATCAGTTTTAAACAAGGCCATGAAGGTCATAAAACCACCATAGGAGCCGCCGTAAATACCGACACGATTACGATCCACATTAGCATTATCAACGAGCCAATCAAGACCGTCCTCATAGTCTTCTAACTCTGGCGTCCCCATCCGTTGATAGATCGCATTGCGCCAATCTCGTCCATAGCCAGCGGAGGCACGATAGTCCATATCAATCACGACATAACCTTGTTGCACCAACAGATTATGAAACATCATTTCGCGGAAATATGTTGACCATCCATGATGAGCGGCTTGCAAATAACCAGCACCGTGGACAAACATTACTGCCGGTTTGCGTTCGCCAGTTTGCGTTTTATTATCACGATAGACGCGTGAGTAAATCGGCGCAGCGCCATGCTTAGACGGCACCGCAATAATTTCAGGTTTAATCCAATCGATCTGCGCAAATGCTTTGGAGGTTGAATCTGTCAAACGAATTGCTTTTGCACCTGGGGCCGCAGCTTGTACGAATAAATCCGGCTGACGTGTAGTAGTGGAATGCGTGAGTAGAAGTTTGTCTTCGGTCGGTGCCAACTCAAAATCCATACCGCCATTCATATCGGTTAAGGCTTCATCACGTTTGCCATCAGCGGAGACACGATACACCTCATGTATGCCAGGATGTTTTTTATTGGCGCGGTAGTAAAACCATTTTCCATCATGGGTAGGCTGTACACTATTCACTTCAAAACGACCATTGGTCAGCGCGACATTTTTACCATCTCGCTGCACATACAACTGGCTATAACCTGACTCTTCCGACAAATACCACAAAGCTTTGCCATCAGGAGTCCAAGCAAATTCGTTAAAACTGCCATCATTGACCCAAGCCTGATCAGTCAATCGATGCGCCAACTCCCACTTCGTTTTATCAGCAGCAGTTAAATCCATCTTCAAGATCCAGCGATCTTTGTTGTCGGCACTGAATAGGCTAAAAGCAAGTTGCTGACCTGAAGCACTCCAGCGTATCCCGCGGAAATTAATATAAACCGCACGTGGCGTTCCTGCTTTAGGCGCAGCCTTTCCTAAGCGCTTTGCGGCATCAGTTTTGAGCGCTAATAAGGGATCTTCATTAATACCTGACAACTGATCTAGGTTGAGCTTATTCGCTTTATTGGCGCTGACATCTACAACAAAAATCTGTTCATCGTTGTCCGCACCAGTACCGACCTTACTACGTACATCTTCGATTTTCACATAGCCATCACTGCTCACATAGTGTGGCATTTTGTCGTTACGTCCATCTTTACGTGGTGCAGCAGTGCTGACTAAAACAAACTTACCATCGGGAGAAACACTGAAGCTACGGAATTCACGTCCTTTGCCCAAATAAATCGGCATCGGTGCACTAGCTGGCTGGCTGGCTAATTCTCGTTGACGTGCTTCTGCTTCTTTTTTATCAGCATCGCGTTTTTTTATGATGTCGAACAAACGCGTTTGCTGTGCCGTCAAATAGTCGGGCGTTTCTTTTTTCGTTACCGGATCATCATCATTTTTGATGTTCACCAACATGCTTTGCTCGCCATTACGTAAATTAAACAAAATAACTTTGCCATCATTACGCATTGCGACTTGATCATTCCCCACAAAACCTAAAAGATTATTCATCTCGCCAGTCCGAGTGATTTGTTGACGCTTACCATCTTTTAATAAAAATAAATTCCCATTGCGCAACCACACAGTTTGCGTGCGATCAGGGCTAGTGAATTTTTGTTCAGATTCAGCGACAACGACTTCGGCAGCACTTAATTTTTGCGCGGCACCGCCGGTTGCATTTACTTTATATAAATCACGAATTTCAGAACCAATTGCCTTGCGAGAGAAATAAACACTTTTTCCATCTTGGCTAAAATACGGACGCTCGGGAGCAATCCCCATCCAATCCGTATTGGCCATAATCTGTTCCATACTGAGCTTCGCATTGAGTTGATTATTCACCTGCGCAATGGCAACAGGCATAAAACTCGTCGTGAAGACGCTAGCTGCTATCAACAGCAGCACACCATTCTTTTTCATTCTCATTGTTGTTTCCCTCATCGGGTAAGATGGTCAATAAAAAAACGCTGAATCTTTTCAGAATTCAGCGTTTCTTGGACAAGCAGGAAGCAAAAAGATTCCTTTTAAATTAAGCTTAATAAAGCTTATTGAAGCCTATTCGGGTAATTTTTGATTGGCTAAATCGCCTTCTACATGCTCGCCCAACTCACCTTCCCACTTGGAAACAACAGCGGTAGCTAGACCATTACCAATGACATTAGTGGCGGAGCGCGCCATATCTAAGAAATGATCAACACCTAACAACAGCAATAAACCAGCTTCAGGGATATTAAATTGCGCCAAGGTCGCTGCAATCACCACCAAAGACGCACGCGGCACACCCGCCATGCCTTTAGACGTGAACATCAAAACTATCATCATCGTGATCTGTGTTCCCAATGACAGCTCTATGCCATAGGCTTGTGCAATAAACACGGTAGCAAAGGTGCAATACATCATAGAACCATCAAGGTTAAATGAGTAACCCAAAGGCAAAACAAATGATGCGATACGGTTCTTTACACCGAAACGCTCTAAACCTTCTAGTGTTTTAGGGAAAGCTGCTTCAGACGAAGCCGTCGAAAACGCGAGAATAGTTGGCATGCGCAATTCGCGCAACAAGCCCAATACACGTTTTTTCAAGAATAGGAAGCCGATAAATATCAGAACTAACCATAAGATCAAAATTGAGAAGTAGAATTCCGCCATGAAGACACCATAAGTACCCAAGACAGCTAAGCCATTTTTAGCAACTACTCCAGATACCGCAGCAAACACAGCGATAGGCGCAAAATACATCACGTAACCTGTCACTTTCAACATGATGTGCGCAACGCCATCAATCGCGTCAACTACGACTTTACTACGTTCGCCAACAGCTGCAGCTGCAATACCAAAAAAAACTGAGAAAAAGACAATTTGCAAAATCTCATTTCTTGCCATTCCGTCGACTATGGATGTAGGTATTAAATGCGTAATAAACCCTAACCAGCTTAAGCTCGTAGTTGCAATCCCTGGCACAATCGCATCGCTAGCTGGTAACAAAGCATGCATCGCGTCACCTGGACGGAAGATATTGACCATAACCAAACCTAAGGTCAAAGAAATCAAAGACGCCATAATGAACCAACCCACGGCCTTGCCACCAATTCGTCCTACTTCATTCACATTGCCCATTTTGGCGATACCGACCACCAAAGTAGAAAAGACCAATGGCGCGATAATCATTTTGATCAAGCGCAAAAACATTGTGGTAATCAAAGACATTATGTCGGCAAAGTCACCTGGTTTCGCTGTATTGGCATTGACGAAATAGCCAACAACGATCCCGAGTATCAATCCGAGAATGATGTAAGTAGTAAGATTGAGGCGTTTTTTCATGTTTTACACATCCCTTTTATTAATTTTCGACTTCATCTAATAAGTAGATCGCCGTACTCATCGTACGTCTACTCGATACAAAAATAAGTCCAGCATCTTAAGCTCAGCAAGGACATTAGCCAAAATTGTCGATCGCTTATACAAACAGGCCAAGAAAAATGGTGGCTCAGTATACTGGAGGAAGGTGTTAGCGACCACTTTTATTCAAACTAGGCGTAAGAAAATTTTCATTTTTAGTGCAAAAATGTAAAATCCTTTGAAAAGAATAGAACCCATCGACGATGGCAACTGACCTCGTTCTTACGAAAAAAAACCCAGACCAGAGTCTGGGTTTTTAAAAAATACTGGAAGAAAAATCTATTCGACCTCGACCACTTCTTGCGATGCGACTGGTGGTGGCGCATCACCTTCTGAAAATTCTAGTTTAATCTGATCTTTTTCATCCAGATCAACACCAACACGCCCACCACTCACCAAGCGCCCAAACAAGAGCTCATCGGCCAAGGCTTTGCGTATCATGTCTTGAATCAAACGAGCCATAGGACGAGCACCCATCAATGGATCAAAGCCTTTTTTCGCCAAGAATTTACGCAGATTTTCACTGAAAGTCGCTTCTACTTTCTTCTCATGCAATTGCTCTTCTAATTGCATCAAGAATTTATCGACAACGCGCAAAATAATTTCTTCATCCAAGGAACGGAAGCTGATAATCGAATCCAAACGATTGCGGAATTCTGGCGTAAACATACGCTTGATGTCGGCCATTTCGTCACCCGCTTGCTTACTATTGCTAAAGCCTATCGAGGCTTTTTGCAAACTTTCAGCGCCTGCATTGGTCGTCATGATAATGATCACATTACGGAAATCCGCTTTACGTCCATTGTTGTCCGTCAAGGTACCGTGATCCATCACCTGCAACAAAATATTAAACACATCAGGATGGGCTTTTTCAATTTCATCCAGTAA
Source organism: Affinundibacterium danionis (assembly GCF_042432465.1). Taxonomy (NCBI): domain Bacteria; kingdom Pseudomonadati; phylum Pseudomonadota; class Betaproteobacteria; order Burkholderiales; family Oxalobacteraceae; genus Affinundibacterium; species Affinundibacterium danionis. The sequence continues at coordinate 222,632 of NZ_JBHLXJ010000018.1, forward strand.
CAAGACAGCGTGCGGCTTCTTGGTAATCGCTTCCGTCAATAAACCACCTTGATCAAATCCAACATAACCTGGTGGCGCGCCAATCAAGCGACTGACGGCGTGACGTTCCATGTACTCAGACATATCGAAGCGAATCAGCTCAATACCCAAAGTGAAAGCAAGCTGCTTTGCGACTTCGGTTTTACCAACGCCTGTCGGGCCAGAGAACAAGAATGAACCAATTGGCTTATCGGTTTTACCCAAGCCAGCGCGTGACATCTTAATCGCAGCCGCCAAAGCTTCAATCGCAGGATCTTGACCAAACACCACATTTTTCAAATCACGATCAATAGTCTGAAGCTTACTGCGGTCATCTTGATTCACTGTTTGTGGTGGAATGCGTGCAATCTTAGAAATAATGTCTTCGATATCTGCCTTGCCTATGGTTTTCTTCTGCTTAGACTTTGGCAAAATTCTTTGTGCGGCACCCGCTTCATCAATCACATCGATTGCTTTATCAGGTAAGTGTCTATCATTTAAGAAACGTGCCGACAATTCAGCCGCAGTCGTCAACGCAGCAGCAGAATATTTGACATTATGATGTTCTTCAAATTTTGACTTCAATCCGCGCAAGATTTGTACTGTTTGCTCTATCGTTGGTTCATTCACATCGACTTTCTGGAAACGACGTGCGAGCGCATGATCTTTTTCAAATACCCCACGATACTCGGTGTAAGTTGTCGCACCTATGCATTTTAATTGGCCATTGGACAAAGCTGGCTTCAATAAATTTGATGCATCCATAGTCCCGCCGGAGGCAGAACCAGCACCAATAATGGTATGAATTTCATCAATGAATAGGATCGCATCTGGTGCATCTTTTAATTGCTTTAAAACGCCTTTCAAACGCAATTCAAAATCACCACGATACTTCGTACCAGCGAGTAATGCACCCATATCGAGCGAATACACCACCGCCTGACTCAAAATATCTGGCACGTCATTTTGCGTAATGCGCCATGCTAGTCCTTCTGCAATCGCGGTCTTACCGACACCGGCCTCACCTACTAACAGAGGATTATTTTTACGACGGCGGCACAAGATTTGAATCACACGTTCAACCTCGCTATCGCGTCCGATCAAAGGATCGATCTTACCTTCTGCCGCGGCTTTATTTAAGTTTTGAGTAAATTGCTCTAGTGGATTTTCTTTAGCTTGTGCATCAGCTTGCGCATCCTCTGCTCCCTCGGGAGATTTCTGCGGTTCATTGTGACTATCTTTACGCACACCATGCGAAATAAAGTTCACCACATCGAGGCGTGTCACGCCTTGTTGATGCAGGTAATACACGGCATGGGAATCTTTTTCACCAAAGATCGCGACCAGCACGTTTGCACCAGTTACTTCTTTCTTACCATTCGATGCCGACTGCACATGCATGATGGCACGTTGAATCACGCGTTGAAAACCCAGAGTCGGTTGCGTATCAACCTCACCTGTACCTTGCACGGTAGGCGTATTGTCGGAAATAAAATTAGACAAGGTCTTACGCAAGTCTTCAATATTGACGGCACAGGCGCGCATCACTTCGGCCGCAGATGGATTATCTAGCAGAGCCAACAGTAAATGTTCTACAGTGATGAACTCGTAACGAGCTTGCCGTGCCTCCACAAAGGCCATATGCAAACTGACTTCTAATTCTTGCGCAATCATACTTCCTCCATCACACATTGCAGCGGATGACCCGCATGCTTAGCGTGTGTTAAAACCAGCTCAACTTTTGTCAATGCGACATCTTTCGTATATACACCGCAAACCCCACGCCCTTCGACATGTACTTTCAACATAATCTGCATCGCGGTTTCTCTATCCTTACTAAAGTATTCTTGAATGACCGCAACGACAAATTCCATAGGCGTGTAGTCATCGTTCAGAAGTACCACTTGATACATCGAAGGCGGCTTTAATTTCTGCGCCTGTTTTTCGAGTACCGTACTATTTTCATGCTTTATTCCCATACGTCTATTCTAGTACGTTGATCGTGGTCGAAGTCAAAAATTAGACAAATAAAAGTGCGTCTATTCATTGTAAAGCGCTTACGTAATTCTTGCTGAAGCTTGAATCTATTTTTGAGACAATTCATGAGACAACTAATGAGTCTATTTAATCAATGCAATTTAACCAAGAAAACTGTCAGCTTAAAATCTAGAAATGCTTTATAGGTTTGTCACTACTTTCGTAGATGGAGATCATTTTCCGCAGATCAAGAGCAATACTTTTCACGTAAAAAAACAACAATACTACATAGACAAGCTAATTTTCTTGACTTTACTTTTTTTTCCGCCAAGAATGATATTTATTGATATCTAACTTGAGTTTTTATTATCAATATGAAGTGGGCAGGTTAAGAAAGGTAGCTTTATTGAGTTTTCTTGCTTTTTCGGCTCGTGTGATTAGTTTATATTTGAAAGATGTATTATGGCAACAGGTACCGTAAAATGGTTCAATGACTCCAAGGGCTTTGGTTTTATCACTCCTGATGATGGCGGTGAAGATTTGTTCGCCCACTTCTCCGCGATCCAAATGAATGGCTTCAAGACTTTGAAAGAAGGTCAAAAAGTAACATTCGAAGTGACTCAGGGTCCAAAAGGCAAGCAAGCTTCTAACATCCAAAATCCTTAATCCGATTTTGTAATGTTAAGAAAAAACCCGCTGCGGCGGGTTTTTTTATGGGTGTAAGTCTTGTCTCAGTGAGCTAAAAATGTAAAGTATCCACACAATGCCGACTTTTAATAAACCTAAAACAACATCAAGTAGCTCACTTTTTGCTAATCAAATCTCGAAACCAATTAGAGAGTATTTCAGGATTTTCTATGCATGCAGGGCTTTCTCCCTTTATTGCTCCATAAGCGAATACCACGCTGCAAACACAAAGGCTAACAAGTACTTCTGTATATTTTACCCTCACTTCACGATCCCATAAAAATACTGCAAACAACGTTAAGAAAGCCGTCGCTAGTATTCCCGCAGTGACACGAAAAATAGGAGACAATTGGTATTTTGATTTACTCATTTTTTACAACCAATATTGGTTAAAATTTAATACTACTTGAAACGTACAAAAAAAAACAACGACCTAAAGAAATAGCGGAAATTCGTGCTCTATTAAATTTATTTGTTAGCGGCCACGTTACAAATTAACTTCTTGCATGTGCACGCGCAGATTGCAAAACTGCATTCACGCCACATTACTGGCGATAGCCATAAATACCTAGGGTCGAAATCAATCAGGCTCTACATTGAAATCTCAAATATAGAGGCTCCGTCATATCGGACCTGATCCAGTATCCAAGTTCTAAATGACTTCGTGCCTTTAAAATAGATACTGGATCAAGTCTGGCATGACGCCAAAAGTAAAATTTCGCCCACAGTTTCAAACGCAAAAAAGCCGACAAAAGTCGGCTTTTTAAGTAAAACACTCAGCTTCTTTTAAGCTTCGGAAAATTCAATTATCGGGATGCAGATCGAGGCGCAAAGCACAGCAATACCAAGGTATTGCGAGCATTTGCAACGAAGATATGCGCCCGAGAATTGGATTTAACGACGCTTAAAATTACATGTTTTCGATCATTACATCACCAAAGCCTGAGCAAGATACCTGCGTAGCACCTTCCATCAAGCGCGCGAAGTCGTAGGTTACTTTCTTAGAAGTGATCGCTTTTTCTGTTGAAGAAATCAACAAATCAGCGGCTTCGAACCAGCCCATGTGACGCAACATCATTTCTGCGGACAAGATCAAGGAACCTGGATTCACGTAATCTTTACCAGCGTATTTTGGTGCTGTACCGTGTGTTGCTTCGAACATCGCGATAGAGTCAGACAAGTTCGCACCTGGAGCGATACCGATACCACCCACTTGTGCTGCCAAAGCATCGGAGATATAGTCGCCGTTCAAGTTCAATGTAGCGATAACGCTGTATTCTGCTGGACGCAACAAGATTTGCTGCAAGAATGCGTCAGCGATGGAATCCTTAACGATAATTTCTTTACCCGTTTTTGGATTCTTGAATTTGCACCATGGGCCGCCGTCGATCAATTCTGCACCGAATTCTTTTTGTGCCAATGCGTATGCCCAATCACGGAAGCCACCTTCGGTGTACTTCATGATGTTACCTTTGTGAACGATCGTCACAGATGGTTTGTCATTGTCGATTGCGTATTGGATCGCTTTGCGTACCAAACGCTCTGTACCTTCGATAGAAACAGGTTTCACGCCGATACCAGATGTTTCTGGGAAGCGGATTTTCTTAACGCCCATTTCTTCTTGCAAGAACTTGATCAATTTCTTCACTTGATCAGAGCCTTGAGCAAATTCAACACCTGCATAGATATCTTCAGAGTTTTCACGGAAGATGACCATGTCCGTTTTTTCTGGTTCACGTACTGGAGATGGCACGCCTTTGAAATAACGTACTGGACGTAAACAAACGTAGAGATCCAACTCTTGACGCAATGCCACGTTCAAAGAACGGATACCGCCACCCACTGGTGTTGTCAAAGGGCCTTTGATGGAGACAACGTAGTCTTTCAATGCTGCCAAAGTTTCTTCTGGCAACCATACGTCTGGACCATACACTTTAGTGGATTTTTCACCTGCAAAAATTTCCATCCAGCTGATTTTGCGCTTGCCACCGTACGCTTTTGCCACGGCTGCATCAACCACTTTGATCATGACTGGGCTGATATCAACACCAGTACCGTCGCCTTCGATATAAGGAATAATTGGATTTTCTGGAACATTCAATGAGAAGTCAGCATTGACGGTAATTTTTTGACCTTCTGCAGGTACTTTAATATGTTGATACATCGTTTTCTCCGTGGATACGTGCGATCAAGCGCTACACTACACTTTGCGAATATAGAATCACGCTTTGCTGTTAACATGTCTCTATGTCGTATATAAATGATTTTTCTGATGCAAACAAACCAAAAATCAAACTCTTATATAAGACAGAAGACCACCATTTCGTATTATGCACTACTATTTTACTTGATGCCATAATTTTGCGACACTCGCAAAACCGCTTTTGGCGTGCATTTTTGCCGTTTTACCGATTAGATCAATGAAACTTATCTTATTTAACAAACCGTTTGACGTAATGTGTCAATTTTCACCACACCCGACACGTGCAACTCTAGCGAACTACATCAAAACCCCAAACATCTATCCCGCTGGGCGACTCGATGCCGATAGCGAGGGTTTAATCTTATTAACAGACGACGGCAAACTACAACATAAGATTAGCCACCCCAACTGGAAAGAGGCCAAAACCTATCTAGTTCAGGTTGAGGGCAACGCTAACTCAGAGCAACTCACTCGTCTAGCAAACCCACTCGACTTGGGCGATTTCATCACACTACCCTGCAAAGCAGTAAAAATTGCGGAGCCAGAATGGATTTGGCCGCGCACACCGCCTATTCGGGAGCGAACTAACATTCCTACTAGCTGGCTCTGCATCGTCTTATCAGAAGGAAAAAATCGTCAAGTTAGGCGTATGACCGCCGCGGTAGGATTGCCCACTTTACGTCTAATTCGTAGTGGCATAGGCGATTACAATCTCGCGACACATCCATTGCTACCTGGCGAAACGATGGAAATTTCCTCATAAGATTGTATCGGCGAGAAAATAAAGTGAACGAATTTCAAAACTAATAGTCAGACTGTAAGTCATTTTTACCATGCAATCACACTACTCATGCACAGCCACCTCTTTACCAAATTACTGGTTTTAACTTGCACTACAATCTGCGCCCCAATCGCAATCGCCACAGAACCAAGTTCAAAACGTCAGCAATTTCAAATTGGGACACACATGGTCGATGCCGAGCTAGCACTTACTGCTGAAGCGCGTCAACGCGGCTTAATGTTTAGAGAGTCACTGGCTGAAAATCAAGGAATGATGTTCCAGTTTGCGCATGCAGACCATTACTGCATGTGGATGAAAAACACCTTAATTCCACTATCAATTGCATTCATTGATGAACAAGGCAAAATCATTAACATCGAAGAAATGAAGGCCCATAGCGAGGAAACCACCTGCGCAAAAAACAAGGCGCGCTACGCTTTAGAGATGAACACGGGGTGGTATCAGCAGCGGCAGATCAAAGCTGGACAGTATATTCAAGGCTTACCACTAGATAGCAACCAACAGTAGCATCAAGAAAACGATTAATTTCCAGAAAAATACGCGCTTAATGCTTCAGAAAAGACAAAAACCGCAATAAAAATTGCGGTTTTTTATTTGATAAGGTAGCTACAAAGTAGCTTGCCTATCTCTTACTTTATTGCACCAACAGATCAGTGCAAATCAAAAACAATTAAGCCAATGCTTTCAAAGCGGAAGCTAAACGGCTCTTATGACGAGCTGCCTTGTTTTTGTGAATGATTTTTTTGTCAGCAATGCTATCGATCTTAGAAACAGAGTTCTGAAAGATCACTGCAGCAGCAGCTTTATCACCCGCTTCAATTGCCTTACGCACAGCTTTGATAGCTGTACGCAATGCAGAACGTTGACTAGAGTTGTGTGCATTTTGTTTAACTGCTTGACGAGCACGTTTGCGTGCTTGTGCGGTATTTGCCATGAGATTTCCTAAACGTGGTCAACGCGACGGGTTCAAGATGTGAATTTAATTACCCACATGGCCGCGCCGCAAAATTCTGTACAGCTTTGCAGTATAACGTGTTTTAAAACCATGTGCAAGCCGCTTCATGCTTTTACTGATGAAAACTGTGGCTGTGCTGCAAAATTCGCAATAAAACCGATGCAATCCACCAATGATACGTGCAGCTTGAGGCATTACAATAGCCGCATCTCCTAGCCTCCCCCCCTATCACTTTAGGAAGCACTATGTCGACTCACAGTAAGGAATTAACTGGCCAATTTGCTGCACTGATGCCGCTGCAACGCGAGCATTTGAGCGGACTCGCTGCCGCAGCCAATGATGGAAAACTTTGGGAGTTATTCTTTACCTCGGTTCCAGCACCAGCGACGATGACGAGTTGGTTTGATAAAGCAATGGAGCAGCAAGAACAAGGTTTAGCTATTCCTTTCACAGTCTTTGATCAATCACGCCAGAACATCCTCGGTTCTACTCGCTACTGCAACATTGATCGTGCAAATAAACGTTTGGAAATCGGTTACACCTGGTATGCCTTATCCTACCAACGCAGTCCGATTAACACTGAATGTAAGCTTTTGCTATTAACCCACGCGTTTGAGGTACTCGACTGCAATGCAGTTGAATTTCGAACTGACTGGTTTAATCAGCGTTCGCAACAAGCCATCGAACGCTTGGGAGCAAAGCGCGATGGCGTACTCCGTAGCCACATGATCTTGCCCGATGGACGTGTACGCGATACGGTGGTGTACAGCATACTGAAACACGAATGGCCTGGCGTAAAAGCTAACCTACAATTTAAACTTTCCCGAGATCCATCTCGCTCTACCAATCTTTCAACATCATAGGCAAACAGCGTGTTAATTGATTTTTTCTTCATTTTAAAAGACGCCAAAATCCCGGTATCGATCAAAGAGTTTTTGACCTTACTGGAAGCTATGCAACAAGGCATAGTTGGTACCTCAATCGACGAATTCTATTTTTTGTCGCGCACCATGCTGGTGAAAGACGAAGCCAATTACGACAAGTTTGATCGCGCTTTTGGTTTGTATTTCAAAGGCATACAAACGATATTCGAAAAGCACCCTGAAATTCCTTTGGATTGGTTAAAAAAGCGACTCCAACGTGAGCTCACGGATGAACAACGCGCCGCCTTAGAAAAATTTGGCTACGACAAATTAATGGATAGGCTCAAGCAATTACTCGAAGAGCAAAAAGAGCGACACGAAGGCGGCAATCGCTGGATAGGCACGGGTGGCACTTCGCCTTTCGGCAATGGTGGCGACAACCCTGAAGGCATCCGCATAGGCGGCAAAAGCGAACGTCGTTCCGCAGTCAAGGTCTGGGAGGCGCGCGCGTTCAAAGATTACGACACCGAGCGTGAACTCGGCACCCGCAATATCAAAGTCGCACTGCGTCGCCTGCGCAAGTTTGCCAGACAAGGTGCGGAGGAAGAATTAGCCTTAGATGCAACGATCAAAGCGACCGCCAATAATGCGGGCTACCTCGATATCAAAATGCAGCCAGAACGCAAAAACAATATCAAAGTACTCATGTTATTCGACGTGGGCGGAACCATGGATGATCACATCGCACAGATTGAAGAGCTATTTTCCGCGGCAAAAACAGAATTCAAAAATATGGAGTTCTACTATTTCCATAATTGCGTGTACGACTATTTATGGAAGAACAATCATCGACGCCATTCCGAAAAATTTGCTACTTGGGATGTCTTACGTAAACACACGCCGGATACCAAGTTGATTTTTGTCGGCGATGCCACCATGAGTCCCTATGAGATTTTGCAGGCAGGCGGCTCGGTAGAATATAACAATGAAGAAGCCGGTGCGGTTTGGATACAACGATTTACCGCACACTTCCCCAAGTATTTATGGCTCAATCCCGAACCAGAAGGAATTTGGCAATATCGCCAATCTATCGACATCATGCGTAAATTACTTAGCAATCGGATGTTCCCGATTACTTTGTCAGGTTTGGAACAAGGAATGCGTCTATTGAGTAAATAATTAGCTCTTACCCTTGAGGCATTTATCTTTTCCCACGCAAATAAAAATTTAACTGTACATAAAACCAGTATTTCCCTTTACAATAATTCGTCAAATTGGCGGTTTTCCGTGTAGGATAAAAAAAGAAGAGCGTCGCTCGAGTTCGGGCGAAAGCAAATAAACAAGCCAATAAATTAATAAACTTCTCACCCATTTCATCGCATGGCAACTAAAAAAACCACAACTCCATCCGACTACAGCGAATCATCCATCCGCGTCCTGAAAGGACTGGAACCGGTCAAACAAAGACCTGGGATGTACACCCGCACCGAGAACCCGCTGCATATTATCCAAGAAGTCATCGACAATGCCTCTGACGAAGCTTTAGGTGGTCATTGCAAAAACATCCAAGTCACCCTGAACACAGATGGCAGTATCAGTGTAGAAGACGATGGACGCGGCATTCCTGTCGGTTTGCATCCTGAAGAAGGCGTCCCTACAGTCGAAATCGTCTTCACTCGTTTGCATGCAGGCGGTAAATTCGACAAAGGTTCAGGCGGTGCGTATGCTTTCTCTGGCGGTTTGCACGGAGTAGGCGTATCTGTCACCAATGCGCTTTCTAAACGCTTAGAAATTACCGTATGGCGCGAAGGTGGATTACACAATCTCGTCTTTGCAGACGGTGAAGTCATTCAGCCATTAAGTACCCAGCCATTAGGGCGTGGCGATAAGAAAAACGGTACACGCGTCTCAGTCTGGCCAGATGGAAAATATTTTGATTCACCGAATATATCCATCCCCGAAATGCAACGTTTATTGCGTTCGAAAGCCGTGCTGCTGCCAGGTGTCAAAGTTACCTTCACCAATGCAAAAACCGGCGAAAGTCAAACCTGGCAATACGATCAAGGCTTGCGCGGTTATTTGACCGAAGCACTAACACAAGCCTCGCACGGCGAGCTTGTCATTCCCATGTTTGAAGGCGAACAATTTGCCAATGCCGACGCCGATGGCTTTGCCGAAGGCGAAGGCGCATCATGGGTGGTCGCGTGGACGGAAGATGGCGGTGTCGTACGCGAATCCTATGTCAACTTAATTCCAACGCCGGCTGGCGGCACCCATGAATCTGGCTTACGCGAAGGTTTATTCGGTGCGGTAAAAAGCTTCGCCGAAATGCATTCCTTATTACCGAAAGGCGTCAAACTTTTACCAGAAGACGTTTTCGCCCGCGCCTCCTTTGTGCTGTCTGCAAAAGTATTAGATCCACAATTCCAAGGGCAAATTAAAGAGCGTTTAAATTCACGCGATGCGGTGCGCTTAGTTTCAAGCTTCGCCAAACCGCCTTTAGAATTGTGGCTCAATTCGCACGTAGAACTCGGCAAGAAATTGGCTGAACTAGTGATCAAACAAGCGCAATCGCGCTTACGTTCGCTGCAAAAAGTCGAGAAGAAAAAATCGTCTGGCGTCGCCGTTTTGCCAGGCAAGTTAACGGATTGCGAATCGAACGACATCACTCGCAATGAATTGTTTTTAGTCGAAGGGGATTCCGCTGGTGGCTCAGCCAAAATGGGCCGCGATAAGGAATTTCAAGCGATTCTGCCATTGCGCGGTAAAGTGTTGAACTCGTGGGAATCTGAACGTGATCGTCTGTTCGCTAACAATGAGATTCATGATATCGCCGTCGCGATTGGTGTCGATCCACACAGCATCAATGACAATATAGATCTGAGCAATCTACGTTACGGCAAGATCTGCATACTCTCTGATGCGGACGTGGACGGTTCGCATATTCAAGTCTTGTTGTTGACGCTGTTCTTCAAACACTTTCCACAGCTGATTGCACGCGGTCATATTTGCATCGCTCGCCCTCCTCTATTCCGTGTTGACGCGCCGGCGCGCGGCAAGAAACCTGCGCAGAAAATTTATGCACTGGATCAAGGTGAACTCACCGCGATCGAAGACAAGCTGCGCAAAGACGGCGTCAAAGATGGTGCTTGGGCGATTTCTCGCTTTAAAGGTTTGGGCGAGATGAATGCCAACCAATTGTGGGAAACAACAATGAATCCTGATACACGTCGTTTACTGCCAGTTTCCTTGGGCGAGTTCGATCAAGAATTTTCTGAAGGCCGCTTCAATATGCTGATGGGCAAAGGAGAAGCGTCGGCACGTAAGGCTTGGCTGGAAGAGCATGGGAATGAGGTAGAGGCCGACATCTAGCTTGTGGACTTCTAAAACCGCATACTTGGGCGAATTGCGGCGTTGCTTGTCCTCGCAATACTCCAGTATTGCTGCAGAATTTTACACAAGCGGCGCCTTGCACTTCATCCCAACTAAGCAGTTTTAGAAGCCCCCAAGTTTCAGTGAAAACATAAAATGGCAAAATCCGCCATGCGGTAACAAAAAGCCAAAAAACGCGGGTTGCACCCGCCCAAAATTAGATTGTAAGAATATGAGCGAACAAGCAAATTTATTTGATGAAGCCCCTGACAATAACGGTGGCAATGGTGGAGATGGTGAGACACTGACGCTAGCGACTTTCGCTGAACGCGCTTACCTCGACTACGCGATTTCTGTCGTCAAAGGCCGTGCCTTACCTGACGTTAGCGACGGACAAAAACCGGTACAACGCCGCATCCTGTATTCAATGAATGAATTGGGATTGAACTCAACGGCTAAACCACGTAAATCGGCAACTGTAGTCGGTGATGTACTCGGTAAGCTTCATCCACACGGTGATCAATCGGTGTACGACGCGATGGTACGGATGGCACAAGATTTTTCCTTGCGCTACCCTTTGATTGACGGTCAAGGTAACTTCGGTTCACGCGATGGTGATGGCGCAGCGGCGATGCGGTATACCGAAGCGCGTTTAACCCCAATCTCCAAATTATTGCTCGATGAAATTGATCTTGGCACCGTTGATTTCCAGCCCAACTACGATGGTTCTTATGAAGAACCGACCCTGCTTCCAGGACGTTTGCCATTTGTTCTATTGAATGGTGCTTCCGGTATTGCAGTCGGTATGGCGACTGAAATTCCTTCGCACAATTTGACCGAAGTCGCAAAAGCAGCAGTTGCTTTAATTCGCAATCCGAAAACAACCCATGCAGAATTGATGGAATTAATCCCCGGCCCGGATTTTCCGGGTGGCGGTCAAATCATTACGCCAGCAGCAGCGATTAGTGAAATCTATTCCAGCGGTCGTGGCAGTGTCAAAGTACGCGCACGTTGGAAGATAGAGGAACTGGCGCGGGGTCAATGGCAAGCCGTCATCACTGAACTGCCACCAGGTACATCTTCACAGAAAGTCTTGGAAGAAATCGAAGAAATTACCAATCCGAAAATCAAGATCGGTAAAAAATCGCTGTCGCCAGAGCAAGTCAGCTTGAAGCAAGTGATGTTATCGGTACTCGACGCGGTACGCGATGAATCAGGCAAGGATGCTGCCGTACGCTTGGTCTTGGAGCCCAAATCCAAGAATCAAGATCAAGCTGAATTCATGCAGATGTTATTAGCACACACATCGCTCGAAACCTCTGCTTCGCTGAACTTGGTGATGATTGGTGGCGATGGTCGCCCACGTCAAAAATCTTTAACCGACATTTTGACCGAATGGATTAGCTTCCGCTTTGAGACAGTTACGCGCCGTACCCAATTTAAGCTGAAAAAAGTTAACGACCGTATCCATATTTTGGAAGGCCGTGAAGCGGTATTGTTGAACATCGACAAAGTCATTAAGATCATACGCGAATCGGATGAACCTAAGCCTGCTTTGATCGAAGCTTTCCGTTTATCCGATCGTCAAGCGGAAGACATTTTAGAGATCCGCTTGCGTCAATTGGCGCGCTTAGAAGCGATCAAAATTCAACAAGAGTTAGCAGAATTACGCAACGAAAAGACTAATTTGCAAAACCTCTTAGATGATCCTTCGGCGATGAAGAAATGCATCATCAAAGAGATCGAAGCTGATGCCAAACAGTATGGCGATGCACGTCGTACGGTGATCGAAGAAGCGCAACGTGCCTCGGTTGAACAGAAAGTCATTGACGAGCCTGTCACCGTAGTGATTTCTGAAAAAGGCTGGGTCAGAGCGCGTACTGGACATGACCACGACCCGGCGCAATTTAGCTTTAAAGCAGGCGATAGTTTATATGGCACCTTTGAATGCCGCACGGTCGATCACATGCTGGTGTTCGGCTCGAATGGCCGCGTCTATTCAGTAGCCGTTTCCGCACTACCGGGCGCTCGTGGTGACGGCGTACCAGTCACCACCTTAATTGACTTAGCAACTGGCACACGCATCCTCCACTATTTCGCTGGCAAAGCTGAAACACCACTCTTATTGGCATCAAGCGCAGGTTACGGTTTTACCGCCAAACTCGGTGACATGGTTGGCCGTATGAAAGCCGGTAAAGCCTTCATGACATTGGACGATGGCGACGAGCCATTAGCACCAAGCGCTGTCGCTGAAGACGCTAGCGCCATCGCTTGCTTGTCAGAAAAAGGACGCTTACTGGTATTTGGCTTAAATGAAATCAAGCAATTATCCAGCGGTGGACGCGGAGTGATTTTGATGGAATTGGAACCAAAGGAAAAACTGCTCGCAGCGACTGCGATCAGCCAAAAAGGCGTCAAGGTCAGCGGCATAGGACGCGCCGCAAAACCACAAGAAGTCAGTTTGAGCGCTAGCGGACTCGCGATTCATATAGGCAAACGCGCACGCAAAGGCAAGGCCCTAGAGTCTAAAATTAAAGCGACGCACCTAACAAAAAACTAGGTCATTTCAGCGAATAAAAAAACCATGCTCATACCTCATATCGGCATGGTTTTTTTATTGAGAATCTACATTCATCGTAAATTTATCACGCATTTATCATACATTTATCGCTCATTAATCCTTACAGACCTGTACATATAGAAACTTAAAAAATACAGGACAGAGCAACAGCACATCACTCATTGAACGCCTAATACCACCTGATTCTTGCCGGCGTGCTTGGCACGATATAAAGCAGCATCGGCGATCACCAATAAATCATCAGGATTCGTTGTTTGACGTGAATCGGCTACCCCGGCGGAAAAACCGACAGAGAACTCTGCCTGCTCTGCTACATGCAAAATTTTATTAAACGCGATACGAATTTTTTCTAATACTAAACGAGCCACTTCTGCTGTCGTGTTCGGAAAAATCACCACGAATTCCTCGCCGCCATAACGCCCTACCACATCACTTTTTCGCAGACGTTGACGCAGTAAGTGAGATAAAGTGCGCAATACTTGATCGCCAATCTGATGCCCATAAGTGTCATTCACTTTTTTAAAGTTATCTAAGTCCAACATCGCAACCGAAACGCTGGTGACATCTCGGCTGGCACTGGACATTTTTGCGATCAGATCTTCTTTAATGGCGGTGTGGTTATACAAACCAGTTAAACCGTCGCGCATCACCAAGGAGCGCAAAGCGCGATAACGTTCGGCACGCGAAGATAGTGATGAAATCCATAGTTCGGGTTCAATCGGTTTATTCAAGAAATCATCCGCGCCCACTTTCACCGCAGCAATTTGTTTTTCCAAATCATTTTCGCTCGATAAAAATATAATCGGAATATCAAGATAAGATGGATCTTGACGTATGACTTTAGATAACTCTACACCGTCACAATTAGGCATATACACGTCCATCAGTATCAGCTCAGGACGGAAACTAGCCATCTGTTCCAAGACTAATTCAGGATCATTGAGTACTTCTGTAATCATACCGGCACGTTTCAATATTTCGCTGTAATACTGAGCTAACTCTGTATCGTCATCAATAATCATAATCCGATATCGGCGCGGATAATTGTGAGCTAATATTTCTTCTATGCGCTCAGTTAGCACCAAAATATCTACCGGCTTAAGTAAAAACGCTTGACCTCCAGCACGCACAGCGTGCAATCTACTATCAAAGCTATTGGTGTCAGAAATAAAAATAGTGGGTGGTAATGCGTATCCAGTCATGCGTAAGCGCATTACTTCATTGGTTCCTGCAAGATGCACGGAATCAAAATCAGTATCAATGATCAAGACCGCTGGAATTTGTTTTTGTAAGGCGGTTTCTAAATCCTGCAAGCAGGAAAAGGACTCAACAAAAAAAGTAAATTGTTCTAGCTGTTGAGTGATTTCATGCTTAACTTCTTCTGAGGCATCAACCAAATAAACTATTTTTTTTACTGGTGGTGCCATTGAGACAGCAGAGATGTCTTGCTCAGCATTGAAGTCAGACGTACCTGCAATTGATGAGGATGTCTCTACCGCTCTCTGTCTCGCAACAGTAAGATAATTTCTGACCTGATCACAAAATGCGTCACGCGCGCTTTGACTCCAAACTTCGCCCGCAACATAATTTTTTAGTTGCGTCTCCAAAATACGCGCTTGTTCACCCATCTCAGGAAAGCCAAAAGTACCTGCCGATCCTGCCATAGTATGCAATGAGCGATGCAACAGCGAGAAATTTTCCCTATCCTCGGGCGTGCTCTGAAAACGCTGAATAGCGGTTTCAATTTCTAAAAATTTAGCGGGTAATTTTGCGAGGAATAATTGACCTAAAGCTCGAATAGCCTCATTCAAATCCTCATCTTTGGTCGGCAATTAATTCACCTTATCCCACAGTGCCTGAACTTGAGCTGAGAGCGCCATAGGATCAAAAGGTTTGGCGATCACACCGATGGCACCCAAAGTAAAGTAATAATCTTGCTCACTCGATTGGACTTTGGCAGTCATGAAAATGACAGGCGTTTGTGCTGTCAGCGGCAATTGACGCAACTGAGCCAAAGTTGTTGGGCCATCCATATTCGGCATCATAACGTCGAGTAATAATAAGTCTGGCTTGTAAGCTTGTTCAATCACAGCAATCGCTTCAGCACCAGAGCTACAGGTTTTCAGAGAAAAACCACCGACAACCTCCAAAGCAATTTGTGCCACGGCCTGAATATCAAGATCGTCCTCTACATACAGAATGTTGACTAATTTTTTTTCTGACATAAAAAATCCTCTGAACGCAGGCACTAGATAAATGGCTAATTGGGAACAATACAATCAAACTCAGCTAAACCGAGATTTAGCTTACTTTACATGATATCCCTAGCCAGAATGTTGTCAAAGTAAATTCACTCAGTCGTCGAAATTTTCCAACAAGAAATATTTTATCTAACCCTCAGTAGCTAATCTATAACAAATCATCCCTCGTTACAGGCCGCATTTAGTGAGTTAAAGCGTTCTCACAATACCATTATGTACACTAGTTACACATGGATTAACACCTATCATGTAAGCCAAATCTGCAGGACGCTCTATTTTCCAAAGTGCAAAATCGGCTTGTTTACCGCGCTGCAAGCTACCAATCTTTTGCTGTAATCCTAATGCTTGTGCGGCATGAATTGTCAAACCTTGCAACGCTTCCAATGGTGTCATGCGAAACAAGGTACAAGCCATATTCATCGTCAGCAATGGCGACGTCATCGGTGACGTTCCCGGATTACAATCCGTCGCCAAGGCAATCGGCACATTCGCGGCGCGTAATGCGGCGATCGGTGGATACTTGGTCTCACGTAAATAGTAGAAAGCACCAGGCAATAAGACTGCAACGGTGCCATGTGACTTCATAGCTGCGATGCCAGCGTCGCTTAAGTATTCAAGATGGTCTGCAGATAGACCTTGGTATCGCGCTGTCAATGTCGCACCACCTTGATCTGAGAGCTGCTCTGCATGCAATTTAACTGGTAAGTTATACTTTTTCGCAGCTTGAAAAACCCGCTCGGTTTGCGCTGGGGTAAAGCCTATCTTTTCGCAAAAAACATCGACCGCATCTGCCAAGCCTTCAGCCACAATTGCTGGCAACATGCGCTGACACACCTCATCAATGTAATCATCAGCGCGACCAGCAAATTCGGGCGGCAAGGCATGTGCGCCTAAGAAAGTCGTGGTAACCGTCACAGGTAAATCACGCTGAATCTGGCGTGCAACACGCAATATCTTTGCCTCGGTTTCGGTATCAAGTCCGTAGCCGGATTTAATTTCTAGTGTGGTGACACCTTCACGCAAACTACTGAGCACGCGCGGCAAACAGGCTTGCATCAATTCTTGTTCCGTTGCAGCACGCGTTGCTTTAACGGTAGAGACGATGCCCCCGCCTTGCCGTGCAATTTCTTCATACGCTACGCCATTTAAGCGTGCTTCAAACTCATTGCTACGATTGCCCGCGTACACTATATGCGTATGGCAATCGATCAAGCCTGGCGTTAACCAACAGCCTTGGCCATCGTGCCGTACCTTTACCGTGTAATCTGTCGGCAAATCCTGTGCTGCACCTATCCAAGCGATCTTGCCATCTTTCACGGCAATCGCAGCATCACGAATGATGCCGTAATCAAGCGCAGCATCCATCGTGGCAAGATGCACGTTAAGCCATAAGCTATCCCAATTAGCTGACTGCATGAAGACCTCCATGTTGCGCTGGATAATTCAAAAAACTAATTCGCATGACATACAAAAGACTGGCTTCTTCAGCTTCGATATGACAACGTACGCCACTGGCTTCATGCTCTTCTTCGAGCAGCACCAACTCGCCCGCTTCCAAGCTTGTCTGATTCAATAATTGCGCACGACCTTTTTCGCAGAATACCAAAACCTGCTGTGCATCCTCCGCATGGATCAAATGCTGGCCCGCACTCAAGCGTTGCATATAGTGCTGGCAAACATCGCGTCGCGTCATCAAATTCAAATCGACTACGGTGCCATCGATCAATTCTGCAAAAATATTATCCTCACCAAAAAAACGATGCGGCAAACTTTCTTGCGTCAGACTAGTCATCTTCTCCGCTACGCTACCTGTATCGGTTTTCAATACCAAACCAGCTCCCGTCAAAATCGCCAAGCTACGATCAATTTGTGCGAAATGAGAAAACGGCCCATCTTGCGCCACTGTCGCCGTACTTAATCGCCAAACAAAGTGATCCATTCCCGCTCCTTCTGGAAAGATCGCTAATTCAGTGGTACTGCCGCCACCGTTTTTCCACGGCATCGTACGGTAATCTTTTGCGGTCCATTTACGCATGCTTATTCTCAAAATGATGAAGGTTCAAATCAAATTCAAAAGCAAGCCGCAGAAACACAGAAATCGCGGAGTTTTTTAAAGATTTCTCTGCGATCTCTGCACCTCTGCGGCAAAAAAAACTACTATGACAGCTTAAGCCAAATACAAATGCGAATACAAGTCGGCACATTGTGCGCTCAATGCACCTTCAACCACTAACGACTTGGCTGCTTCAATATCTGGAGCGAAGAAACGATCTTTGTCATAGAACGCCACTTTAGAACGCAACAATTGATGCACCACGGTCAGTTTATCTGAAGTTTTTAAGGGTTGATGGAAATCCACGCCCTGTGCTGCGGCTAATAATTCAATGCCGACTATCGTTGCGGTGTTATGTGCCATCTCATGCAAGCGACGACCTGCATATGTTGCCATACTGACGTGATCTTCTTGATTCGCAGAGGTTGGAATGGTGTCGACACTAGCTGGATGCGCATGCGATTTATTTTCCGATGCCAATGCGGCAGCTGTCACGTGGGCGATCATAAAGCCAGAATTCAAGCCTGAAGATGGTACCAAGAATGGTGGCAAGCCAGAGATCGATGCATCGATCAACAAAGCAATACGACGTTCAGAAATCGAACCGATTTCGGCAATTGCCAAAGCCAAAGTATCGGCTGCAAAAGCGACTGGCTCGGCGTGGAAATTGCCACCGGAAATTACCTCATTGGTATCCACAAACACTAATGGATTATCGGTTACCGCATTAGCTTCTGTCAGCAAAGTACGTGCTGCATTATTGATGATGTCTAAACACGCGCCCATCACTTGTGGCTGACAACGTAAGCAGTAAGGATCTTGTACCCGTTCATCGTTCACCAAATGGGATTGACGAATTTCACTGCCATTCAACAAAGTACGATAAATATTTGCAGTCGCGATTTGACCAGGCTGACCACGCACAGCATGAATACGTGGATCAAATGGCGCATCGCTGCCTTTCGCCGCATCGACAGACAAAGCACCTGTAATCGTTGCTGCTTCTAATAAACGCTCAGCGAGGAATAAGCCATTCAATGCGAGAGCCGTCGACACTTGCGTACCATTGATCAGCGCCAAACCTTCTTTCGCCGCTAAAACAACTGGCGTAATTCCCGCTTTCGCTAACGCCTCTTTGGCATCAACCATCTTGCCATCAACTCGCACTTGTCCTTCGCCCATGATCGCTAAAGTCATGTGCGATAAAGGTGCTAAGTCGCCTGATGCGCCGACTGAACCTTTAACTGGGATCGCAGGCATAATGCCTGCATTGTAGGCAGCAATCATGGTATCAATCACAGAGGCGCGAATACCTGAAAAGCCACGCGCCAGACTCGCAATCTTCATCGCAATAATCAAACGCACCACTTCGTCAGCAATCAGTTCACCAGAACCAACTGAGTGCGACAAGATCAAATTCTTTTGCAGCAATTCCAAGTCTTCATCTGGAATACGCGTTTTCGCCAATTTACCAAAACCGGTATTGATACCGTAAGCTGCATCACCTTTGGCGACGATACGGTCGATGGTCGCAGAGGATTCATTGATAGCCGCATAAGCAGACTCTGCTAAGGCTAACTTAAAAGGCTTTTGCCAGATCGCGCGCAAGTCTGCGAGTTTGAATTGACCTGGTTGTATGGTGAATGTTGTGCTCATATTTTTGTCCTTTATCTTGTCATTCTTTTCGCCGCAATGGCATAGAGTTTTTTTGTTTGTCACTCCTGCGTAGGCAGGAGTCCAGTGTCTCCAATTGCGCCACCGAAGTCGCTGGATTCCCGCCTACGCGGGAATGACACCAACAAGCCACTCTGTGTGCTCTGTGGCTCTGCGGCAAAAAGCAAATTACTTCAATTATTTAATTATTTAATCATGGGCAATTGCAAGCCATTACGCTTAGCACATGCCACAGCTAGTTCATATCCTGCATCGGCATGACGCATCACGCCTGAACCGCAATCGTTGACCAAGACGCGCGCTAAACGTTTTGCAGCTGCGTCTGTACCGTCCGCCACAATCACCATGCCGGAATGCTGTGAGTAACCCATACCCACACCGCCACCATGATGCAAAGAAACCCAGCTTGCGCCACCTGCGGTGTTCAACAAGGCATTCAGCAAAGGCCAATCCGATACTGCATCGGTACCATCTTTCATACTTTCGGTTTCACGATTCGGACTAGCAACAGAACCCGTATCCAAATGATCACGACCGATGACGATCGGTGCTTTCAGTTCACCGTTTTTCACCATCTCATTAAATGCTAAACCAGCGATGTGGCGCTCGCCCAAACCTAACCAGCAAATACGCGCCGGCAAACCTTGGAAGGCAATACGCTCACCCGCCATATCCAACCATTTATGCACGCCTTTATTTTCTGGAAATAATTCTTTGATCTTAGCATCGGTTTTACGAATGTCTTCAGGATCGCCCGACAACGCTACCCAACGGAATGGACCTTTGCCATCACAGAACAAAGGACGAATATATGCAGGTACAAAACCTGGGAAGTCGAATGCGTTTTTGACGCCCGTATCAAAGGCGACCTGACGGATATTATTGCCGTAATCCACCGTTGGAATACCCATCGCATGAAAATCCAACATCGCTTGCACGTGCACCGCACAAGCTTGCGCCGCATCCGCTGTTAATTTCGCGTGTTGACTCGCATCTTGCTGTGCGGCCTTCCATTGTTCCACGCTCCAACCGATGGGCAAATAGCCATTAATCAAATCGTGGGCGGAAGTTTGGTCAGTAACCAGATCAGGCTTGATACCACCCGCTTTCGCGCGCTTTACCAACTCTGGCAAAATTTCCGCAGCGTTACCTAACAAAGCAATCGAAATCGCATCTTTACGTGCGGTGTGATATTTAATCAGTTCGATAGCGTCGTCGATGTCTTTTGCTTGTTTATCGACATAGCGTGTGCGGAGACGGAAATCGATACTCGATTGCTGGCATTCGATATTTAAAGAAACGGCACCGGCAAATGTCGCTGCCAAAGGTTGTGCGCCACCCATGCCGCCCAAGCCTGCGGTTAAAATCCAACGACCGCCCCACTCGCCGCCGAAATGCTGACGACCTGCTTCAGCGAAAGTCTCGTAAGTCCCTTGCACGATGCCTTGGGTCCCAATGTAAATCCAGCTACCCGCGGTCATCTGACCATACATGAACAAGCCTTTGCGGTCGAGTTCATTGAAGTGTTCCCAATTGGCCCACTTCGGCACCAGATTAGAATTAGCGATCAAGACGCGTGGTGAATCTTCCGTGGTTTTGAAAATACCGACCGGCTTACCCGATTGAATCAACAAGGTTTCGTCTTCGCCCAAGTCTTTCAAGCTCGCCAAAATCTGGTCATAGCATTCCCAGTTGCGTGCCGCGCGACCA
This sequence comes from Affinundibacterium danionis, assembly GCF_042432465.1. Taxonomy (NCBI): domain Bacteria; kingdom Pseudomonadati; phylum Pseudomonadota; class Betaproteobacteria; order Burkholderiales; family Oxalobacteraceae; genus Affinundibacterium; species Affinundibacterium danionis. The sequence goes on from NZ_JBHLXJ010000018.1 coordinate 243,788, forward strand.
ATGCCGCCGTACACGACCAAGTGCTTAGGATTTTCTGCGACTTCTTTATCGAGATTATTTTGAATCATGCGGTAAGCCGCTTCGGCTACCCAAGTCTTACAGACTTTTTCAGCGCCGCGTGGTGCGCGGATTTCACGACTTGCATCCCAGCGTGGATCATTATTCATAGCCATCTCCTCAAGATTTAAAGAGTAAAAGAATCAAAACGTAGGACTCAGTTTAAGTTGTATATACAACTTTTGCAAGCGACTTTTTTTGATTCTGTGAGAAAATATAGAAAATTTGCATTTGTTCAATAGACTCAATAAGCCTAATAAGCCCAATAAGTCTTCTCTCCCAAGTCTGCATCCAACATGACAACTTCACTTTCGACCACGCCTGTTTTTCAAACGATTAAGGATTACTTACTGAGAGAAATACAAAAAGGCACATGGAAAGAAGGAGATGCCATTCCCTCTGAGGCCGCCTTAGCACAGCAATTTAATGTGTCAAGAATGACGGTCAATCGAGCCGTCAGAGAGTTGACCACAGAGCAAATTTTGAATCGTATTCAAGGCTCGGGGACCTACGTCGCACAGCAAAAATATCAAGCGACCTTAGTCGCTATTAAAAGTATCGCCGAAGAAATCCGCTCGCGTGGACACGAGCATCGTAGCGAACTTCACGAATTAGTAGAGGTCGAGGCCAACGAACAATTAGCGCAACAATTTCAAGTCCAACCTGGACATGCGTTGTTTCACTCAGTCATCGTACATTTCGAAAATGATATCGCGATTCAAGTAGAAGATCGCTGGGTCAACTCAATTCTGGCGCAAGACTATTTAACACAAGATTTTGCCACCAAAACACCGAATGAATATCTCATGGCGGTCGCCCCCTTACAAGGCGTGGACTACAGTATAGAAGCCGTGATACCACCCAAAACTATCGCGGACATGTTGCAAATATCCAGCAAAGAAAGCTGCCTAGTTTTACATAGAAAAACCCGCTCCCAAAATCAAATTGCGACGATCGTGACGATGTGGCATCCGGGTAATCGCTATCAATTTACGGGCAGTTTCTAGAACTACATTTTTACGTGAGCAGGCAAGCATGTTATCTCATCAGCATTTGAAACATTTATTGAAAATTGCAGTCTTGTACTTCGGCTGCATGGCATTTCATTTAGGGCAAGCGCAAGAGCATAAGTTAGAAGAAAATATTCCCGCGATCAAAGAGAGACCCAAAGTTGCCTTAGTGCTGTCCGGCGGCGGCGCACGCGGTTTTGCCCATGTTGGAGTACTACGGGTTTTAAAAGAATTACGGATTCCTGTCGACTTTGTGGTCGGCACCAGCATGGGCGCCGTGATCGGCGGTGCCTATGCCGCTGGTCGCTCAGTAGAAGAAATTGAAGACATCGTGCGCAACACCTCATGGGAAAATGTACTAGCTGATCGCCCCGCACGCGATGCGCTCGACTTTAGACGACGCGAAGAAGATGTGGTACTGCCATCACGCATAGAGTTTGCTGTGACCAAATCAGGCGTTGCTTTACCCCCATCTGCGGCGGGCAACTCCGCCTTGGAACAAGCGCTAACACGACTGCTGCCCAATGGCATGAAAAGCGAACATATCAATCATTTACCCATACCCTTCCGTTCCGTCGCTTCTGATTTGGTGACGGGTGATATGGTTGAACTTACCGATACACCGCTCTTCATCACTTTACGCGCATCGTTAGCGGTGCCCGGCATGTTTGCACCAGTACATATTAATAAACGTCTAGTCGTTGATGGTGGCTTAGTACGCAATCTGCCCATCGATATGGCGAAAAAAATGGGGGCGGATATTGTGATCGCCGTCAACGTAGGAACACCGCTGGCGGAAGAAAAAGAACTAGGTAGCGCCATCAGCGTCGCACAACAAATGCTGCAAATTCTGACCGAACAAAATGTACAGCGCTCCTTGAAAGAATTACGTTCAAAAGATATTTTGATAGCCCCTAATTTAAACGGCATCAACTTCCTCGATTTTGATGAGCATCACAACGCCATGCTAGCGGGCGATATTGCAACACGCCAGATGGAAAGCAAATTGCAATACTTAAGCGCGACACCGGAAGAATATCAACGTTACGAACGTCTCAGAATTGCAGAAAGTAATATGCCGGACAATAGTCTGAAGATCGCCAGCATAGAGATTCAAGGCACTCAAAATATCAATCCACAAATTTTATTAAAGCAATCTGGACTCAAAATTAACGAAGTCACCAGCGAAGAAAAAATCCTACAAGTCACGGGCAAACTGTATGGCCGTGGCGACTTAGATCACGTCGAAGTCGAAATGGATGACAGGCCAGATGAAAGAGATGTGATCATTAAAACGCACGAAGCGGCATGGAGTAAAAATCGCCTACGAGTAGGCCTAGAATTATCTAGCGACTTTAAAGACAATCACAAATTTTCTTTAGGCGCTTTACACATCGCCTCCTCACAAAATAGCTGGGGTGGTGAAGCGCGGTTAATAGGAAAAATCGGCTCTGATAGGATTTTTGGCGCGCAATTTTACCAACCACTAGAGGTCGGGAGTGAATGGTTTGTGGCGCCCTCCATGCAAAGTAGCGTCTTATCTGGCGATGTGTTTTCACAAGGAAGAAAACAATCGCGCTATGGCTACAATGTAAATAGCTTGATTTTCCCTATAGGCAGACAACTTGGTAATTGGGGCGACATCCAAATTGGTTTTCGTCGTGAACATGCTGAGGTGAAGAAGTTATTGCCAGAAGAAATTGGACCCGGGGTCAAAGTATTTCAGTCGGCAGAATTTATGCGCTTTAGGGTTGATACTCTGGACTCACTCGCTTACCCGACCCGAGGCAGTTACTTGACCATAGATTGGGAACGAGCATTGGCTCAAGACAATAATCGACGCGCAACGATCAGTTCTTCCATTATAGGTATGAAAGCGTTTAAGCAAGGAGAATGGGCTGGTCATATTTATGGTGAATGGGCGCGCTCACAAGGTGATTTTGCGCCGCTCTCCTTGGGGGGATTTTTACGTCTCTCAGGTACGCCTACCGACTCGCTATCGAGTAAAACCGTTGCCCTTGGGCGCGTCGTCATGGCACATCGTATTGGCAGCATGCCCGCCGCATTAGGCGGTGCTGTGCGTTTAGGTTTTTCTGCTGAATTAGGTGGCGGTTTTGGTGAAGGCGAAGCAGTCAAATTTAGTAAAATCAAACGTAGCGGCAGCGCCTTCGTGGCCTTTGATACGCGCTTTGGGCCGCTATATTTTGGCGCTGGAGCGACCCACAATACAGGTTCCACTTTTTACTTATTTTTAGGTCCAATCTGGTGAACCACTCGGCCTTTAGTATTGGCCATCGTTGTTGGGCGACGCAAAGCGGTGAAGGCAGAAAACTCCCAAGAGCGAAAACCTAGCATCAAGGTAAAACCGTCCCGGTCTTCTGCTGGCAAACGACGGTCCTCTTGTTGCAGACGTGCGATCTCAGCCGCTAATTGCTGAATTTTTTGCTGTATTTCTCTGGCACTATTTTGTGATAAACGGGCAGGCACGCACATTAATGTTTCGCCGGTACCATCAAAGCGTCCATTAAAGTAATCGGATACCACCACTTCTTTGAAGAAGGCTTGTATCGGACCATCGGCACGCCAACTAAACGCTGGTGAAACACGCAGACGATAGCGATTCATAGGCTTTAACTCAATCAAAGCATGCTTATCCAACTCGACCATGCATAAGATGCACTCCGCCTCGGTCAAAGTGTAAGTCTCGACAATCTGCTCAAATGTCCAATGCCCTAAACATGAAATGGCGACCAGTAACAATTTAGGATTGTCCATTAAGGCACGTTCTTGTGCCAAAGTTAAACTATCCGCTTTGGGCGCCACATCAGCCGCCTGGCGTAGTACATCCTCTAATGAGATATGTGCGACTTTACAAATTTGGGCCATGCGCGACAAAGTCATGTCTTTTTGCCCGAACATGCGTTTAATGCTCGATTCGCTCATGTCGATCAATTGCGCCAACTGTTTATACGTCATGCCAACACGACGCAATTCAACTCTCAACACGTCAAGCAATAATTCTGGAGAACTCATCTGCAACCTCATTCAATTCTTTAAAAGTCAACTCAGGATATAGCAACTAATCAGATTGTGGCTTAGGCAAAAAATTAATTTCCTGTGCGGTTTTAGTGCCCATCAAAACCTGTCGGAAGTCACTAGGTATCACCGCATCAGACGACGAGAGCACAATGCGCCCCCCCATAATTTCCGCATATCGCTGTGGCAATAAGGGTGCTCTATATGGCTCACCGTAACCATCAGGAAAATGAGGCATATCGTTACTCCTATCGTACTTATCACTAGCACCCAAAGTGTGCAAAAATTCATGCGTGATAATGACATTATTCTTGGCGCTCATCTCTTTACTAGCAAAAACATTGACACGGCCGATCAGACCTTGCTGCAAAGCGGTCGAACTATGTGAACGGCTCATATGAGGATCAAAATACTGAACGAATAGGCGCACTTGCGGTCCCGGCCCCACTACTTTGGCGTGACGATAAGCCCACCAACGAAATTTGAGACTCCACCACATCACCTTCAGTCCGCTTAGTTCTTCAGGCGGCGCGGGTGGCCCTTCGTACAAGCGTGGCTGCAAACGAATTTCTATACCAGCACTGCCCGCCTTACCATATTGATCAGCCGCTTTACGCATGAAGTCTTCGATAGGCTTAAATTCCTCCACCGTCAATTGTCGTATGTAATCTTCTGCGGCAGGACTAGCGTCTCCATTAATGGGATAAATATTCACCAACAAAGTGTACTTCCACTCTACCGATTCCACTCGTGCGCGGTAACTCGAAAAACTAACTGCCGCACAAATACTCAGCAAAATAAAAATACGGATGAATTTAAACATGTAAAAAATACATAGATTGAAGGTCAATGATTGTAACTGAAAGCTTCTGGTACTTACCATTGGTATTTATCGCAGACATCCAAACTCCTTTGTGCAGAACGATAGAAAGCTAGGCCGCAAATGTAACAGTCGAAAAAAAAGCAGCCGAAGCTGCTTTTTTTAAATTTGCGAAAGATTACTTCTTGGCTTTTTTACCTGCCGCTGTCGCTGGCAAATAATTTAATGGATCGTTCAATCCACTTTCATAGGCGGTCATCACTGTTTTTGGACGCATGCATGTCGCACCCAAAGTAGTGGAATCAGCAGACACAGAATTAACGCAAACCTGCAATTTCATGATCTTAGATTGTGGAATACCCGCTGCGGCAGCGATAGAAATGACAGAATGATGATTAGCACCGTTAGCAATGAGTTGATCCACGGTTTTTTGTAAATTACGGCTAGTCGACAAAGCAGTGAAAATACCATCGACAGAAGTATCAACTGGTTTTGCAGCTTCAATTGCAGAAGCGCTACCAATCATTGCCAAACTTACGCACGCACTAATAAAAATTTTCTTCATTTGAGTCTCCATATTTCGACAAACCATTTTGTCTAACGAATTGATTCTAGTGAGTTTTTTCTGGACTGCAAAGCACTAAATGACGAAATCAAAGAAATTTATTTGGAAGTTAAAATTCAGACAAATAGACTGTTTAAGATTTACGACAAAATTGGCTATGTTTCACATGCCATAGCAAATCAATCAAGAAGTAATCATAGTCAAATAACAACAACTGATAATAACTACCAATAACAAGAAAAGAATCTAGTCCGGCAATCCAAGATCAATTCCATCAAAATCCGACAAATCGTCTAAATGGCTGACGCGCCCAACAAAAGGCGAACGCTCGTGCCAGCCTTGATCTTTTGCCGGCACCAGCCAATACCCGTCATCATCGCGCGCGATCCAAAAACGAGGTTGCTGCATATATTCAAAAAAAATGATCTTCACAGTGCGGCGCCCTATATTCGAAATTCGAAGATCACACGACGGAATAAATCGGATAACGACGCCATTCTGGCTCATGGAAACGCTTGCCGTTAGCGAATATGAAATTCAACACAGTCTCTTGGTCGCTGAGTAATTCTGGATTTTGGGCTTTCCACGCCTCAAATTTGTCACGTAATTCGGGTTCAGTTTGCAACATGTCATAAGCGCTATCTTCAAATACATAATCAGAAAATGCTTCTTTCTTTTCCAGTACGCTGTTAAAGAATCCCCAACGGAAAAAACTGTCATGCGCCTGTGGCTCTAGAGTCTCAACCGCGTAACGCGCATTGGGTTGGTTCAAATACAGCAGATAATCCCCTGCCTTCGCGAACACGGTTTCAGTCTGTTTACGTAATTGCATATCATCATGAAACAAATGTCCTTCATACGCATTCGCTCGCGACTTCACGGTTTGAATATGATAGGTCTGCACTTGCAATTCCTGATCAGCATCTAGTTTCTGCAAGATCACGCCATTCCACTTCAAGCGCGCTATCGCCTCACGCCATGCTTGAGGAATCAGATACGCCTTAGGCGTGGCAACTACCACATCCTCCACAAAATGATCGTAATAAGCGATGTCCTTTTCCCATGCTTGATTTCTATCGTAGGACAGACGCATGTAATTTCCTATCTTACTTGGGCTATACACCGCCTGATAACCTTTAAAACGGAAGCTCGATGGGTTTGAGTGATCGGCTTTCCAAGTCACTGGCCACTGTGTTTTTTGTGCTGCGGCTACTCTTGCCTCCTTACGTAAAATTTGAATCTCTGAAGCATGAGCGATCGTAAACTCAAGTACCACTTCCACTAAAGCGCGCATGGAATCATAGCGATCCGCATACGGTTTAAGCATATGGGTTTCCGGCATAAATCCTATGGTGTGATGCAAAGCTGCAAACCCAGTTGAGAAGCGCGGCACCTCCAAAAAATCCTCAATGCCATCGTCCGGCGTCACTTTGACTGGATTCACATACGGACAAGTCGGCCAACCACGACTCTCCATTTCACGATAAATTGCAGGCAGCATCGTACTGCGCAAAAACGGGCCTAAGCCATCGCCCAATTTGTCTGCCTGAGTTTGAATCAAGGTCATCGTGTAGCTGTAGTCAGCACCATTAGATGTATGCGTATCCACCATCACATCAGGGTCCCACATCGTGAAGAATTGATTAAACACTTGAGCGGCGAGACTATCGCATTTAATGAAATCACGATTCAAATCGAGATTACGACTATTGGCGCGGAATCCAAACATTTCTGGGCCATCTTGATTCACACGTGAGGTATTTTGACGATTCAAACAACCGTCAACGTTATAAACCGGAATAAATAAAAACACAGTCTTGCCAAGCGCTGCTAAGCGTTCTGGTTGCAAGCAAAAATCGCGTACCAAAGCCATGCAGGCATCAATGCCTTCAGGCTCGCCAGGATGAATACCATTATTATTAAAAAATACCGGCCGCCCTTCCGCCTTCAACACGGCTCTATCAAATACTCCATCCGCACTAATCACACCCGCATGCATCGCTAAACCACTATCGGACACACCAATCTGTTGAAACTGTAAAACATGAGGAAAATCGCAAGCCAGCTTTTGATAAAAAGGAATACAGTCCTCCCAAGTGGTAGTCTGATTTTTGTTACCTAACTCATAAGGTGTGAGGTAATTAGCGTTCGATGAAATAGTCATGAGTTACAGGTTTCTATAAAATGGGAAAAATTGGCAAGAATTGTAGCACTCGCCTCTCAAAATTTTTAACGTAATAGCGCTACTCCAGCCAAACGAAGTCCTATGCAAAAAGATGATCTTATTTCATTAGTCACAAAAACCATGCCCTTTGGCAAATACCAAGGCCGCTTGCTGGCGGATTTACCAGGGCATTATTTGGCTTGGTTTGCACGTGAGGGTTTTCCTAAAGGTGAGCTCGGTCAATTGCTGGCCTTGATGTATGAAATTGATCACAATAATTTGCGCGACTTACTCACACCTCTGCGCACAACGAAGTTCTAAATTAAAACTAAGCACAACTATGTGCAACGCGCTATTTTTCAAAGAAAGTTCCACTTCTGAAAAAAGTAGCAGCCAGTAATACCCAACATCTCGCCAGACAATCCCCGATAAGTAATTTTGGTATTTGAACACACAAATGCCGACACTCGCTTTCAATCTTTTTGCACTCAATTAAGTCCATGAATAAGCAGATGCTAGTAAGCACACAAAGCATTTGCACTTAGCAAACGCGATTTACAAATTTGAGACAATTAACTTGGAACTTATCGTTTTTCAATGAGTCTGAAAAATAAATTCAGGCTAAGCAGTAAGTAAGGACCACTGACGTACAGAGACACACACTACCTGTGAAAAAGTAAGATACTCCCCTCCGTCTTACAATTTCGTGTGTCTCTGTGCCGATGGGGTTGGCTGAAAAAAGCTAACAAGAACTCAAATAATTCTGCGCTTTTCTAAAGAATACCTTCATACAATCTCAAGCAGTTTCACCCAATACACGCTTACGAACGAACTGTATATGACTACGCAGGCCATATAATTCTTCCGCATAAGAGAGTGGAATCGAAATATGGTTTACTTTTTGTTCTATCGCATCCAAGCGCTGTAATTGTTCTTGCGCAATTTGCTTGCGCTGCTTGGAAGTTGCTTCGTCAAAGGCATGCTCCACCGATCTAAGTTGCCCATACCAACGGTAAATTCGGGAACGGATACGCCACACATATAAAGGTGGAATAATTTTAGACAAAGGCAAAGCCAAAGCGCCTAAAGTCAATAACACCACCCACATCCGTTCTAAGAAATTTGACATCCAAAAACTTAAATAACGCTGCAAAAATGGCGTACCGTTTTTATAAAATTTTTCTGCCTGCTTTTCCACCGCAATTTCTGTGTAACGATCTGAGGGGAACTCAGCTTGCTTACTAAACCAGTTCGCCCCGCCATGAATTTTTTTTGCTGCTTGCAAAAATAAACTAATCAAAGCGGGATGCAAACTTTCATGCGCCACCAAAGTAGCAGTAGGAGAAATTAAATGATAATCACGCGACGGAATATCACGCCCTAAATCGACGATACCGCGCGGCAAAATCACATGCGATAAGAAAGGAAAACGACGGGTATAAGCTTCTGCCTGAACAAAATCAAACAACTTAATGCCTGGTGTCTGCAACAACATTTGTACCAACAAAGAATCTGATGCAGAGCTCATCACCAGCACATCTAGTTTGCCCTGAATCAAGGCCGCCGCAGCAGCACTGCTTTCCAATTGTTGGACTTGAATATCGCTTTCTTCCAAATTATTTACCGAAAGAATCTGCGTAAATAATCTGCGCACACCGTAGCCATCAGGTCCAACATTGACACGTTTTCCTTTTAACTCGACTAAGCTAGTGAAATCTTTTTTATTCCTATAAAAAATCCAAATAGGCTCATAAAACAAACTACCCAAAGAGATCAAACCTTGCGCTTCCGCGTCTGCCTGATTAGTGGAGCCGCTTTGTACAAAACCGATATCAATAATCGAATCTGGATCACTGATTTGATGTAAATTTTCTTGTGAACCTTGTGATTTATGTATGCGCAATTGAATCTGATTCTTAGCCAATTCTTGCGCATATTTTGTAGCAAATTCCTGATACGCGGTATTGTCCTGACCTGCGCTAAAATCTAAGGTGCGACCTGGTGCTGGGTCAACCAGATAATATCCCGCCACGATAACCGCAATTACCATCAGCATGATAGGTCCGAACGCAAATAAGGCGTCTTTCATGGAAAACAGCGTAAATCTAATTTTCGACATTTGCTTCCACCTTAAAAGAATTTGCGCAACACCATCTCATCTAGGGTATCCAACACTCTTGCTCTTAGCGTTTGATCTGAGCGTTTGGTCTTAGTGAGGTAATGAAAACCTCAGTAAATTACAGCAATCGATATTCCGCCTGAAACTGATCCAAGACCAATAACATTTCTGCGAAAGCGGATGCAACCTGAGCCGGCTCACCTTTCACCCCTAACTCAATATGACGTCGCATCGTGTCACTACCAACGCTGGGCAAACTAAACACTTTGATTAAAGGATATTTCAACTCCAAAGCTTCCATCATAGGTGTCAATACGGACTCGGCAATTTCAAAAACCAATACCGCTTTTTCATCACGTGCTTGCTGATGAAATAGATGTGAATAATGGGTATCCAATACCCACGCAATCATAGGCCACGCCATCACAGGAAAACCCGGTACAAAATAATGTTCACGAATCGCGAAACCGGGAATCTTGTTAAAAGGATTTGGAATGATGGCAGCACCTTGCGGAAACGCCCCCATCTCTAGTCGACGTAAATAATCTGGGCTATCCGGAACAGTAGGCATATCCTGAGTTGCATTCATCTCCATGATGCGTTGATGTATCAACTCTTTAGCCTCAGGATGCAAAACGATATCCAAACCCAAAGCAGCGGCCGCACATTGACGCGTGTGATCGTCTGGTGTCGCGCCAATACCACCCGTACTAAAAACGATATCACCACTGGCAAAACTACGCTGCAAAGTTGCGGTGATCCGAGCGCGATCATCACCAACGTATTCGGCCCAGTCTAAGCTTAAGCCACGTTCTTTCAGCAGCGCTATAACTTTTGGCAAATGCTGATCGACACGTTTTCCCGATAAAATTTCATCACCGATAATGATGAGCCCTATAGCCATAATTTACTCCAGAATTCTTTAAAAATTTTCCTGCTCATTATGCAGCAGACTGATCCAAAACAAGGGGGTGCGCCAGTTTAGCCTCACGCATTTTTTGCAATGCGGCCAGACAATAATACTGAAACCACAAACCCGTAAAAATAAAAATAACCAAGTACATCCAAATCGCCATGCTCACGAAAAACGGGAAAAAAGCCACGTAAGCCATAGACATAGCACCGCCCATCCACAACATCGACGGCAAGCTACCAACCCAACCTGCAATCAAGCCAATAATGAGCAATGCTGGACGATGGGCAGCGACTAATGCTTTACGCTCTTCTACATCGGCGAAGTTTGCCAATGCGTCATAGCTCATAATGCGATAAGTTAACCAGCCCCACAATAATGGCTGCACAAAAACATAAATGGGCGGAATAAAAATTAAAGGCACCGTCGCAACACAGGCAAAGACAAATAAGAACAATGAGCCAACTGAAAACATCAAACTACCGAAGAAAGAACCACCCTGACGTTTTTCTAGTGTTGGATAATCTCTCAGGCCAACATGTCGGGCAATCGTCGGCATCACCAAAACACCCACAAATACCAGACAACTCATGATCATCAAAGGCAACAGCGCCCACATCGCCAACAAAGGTACGATCACGGTTTTTAATGCCAGCAATCCCAGCGAGTTTAGTACCGCACTGGCAGAAGAGAAGCCATTATGTTCTGAAAAATAACTTTGAATAAAATCAAACAATGCCTGTAAACGCCATGCCATCAAACCGCCCCACAGACAAAGTGAGATCACTAAGGGAATCAAGCTTAATAAAATAATTTTGAAACGAAATTGTGCAGCCAAGGCGCGCGCCCATGAGCGCATGATTTCTTGTAAATGCATCGTAACAACCTTTGAAATAGCGCTTGTAGAAAGCGCGCAGAGTATTAGACCAAACACTATTTTACCTTGCAAATGCGGCAAGCAATGCTAGTTTTCACGAAGCGATTGTGCTGCTATGCCCCTGCTACAGTGCAGCAAGTCCACAGTTAGCACGAAGACGAGAGTGGCTATTTTGAACTAAAATATTGGCTAGCGAAAATGAGTGGATCACAGCATTTTCACCTTCTCTTACCACGTATCACTTTTAAGGAAACACTATGTCAGCGATTACTACCGTCAGTGGCTTGCAATATGAAGATAAAATTGAAGGTACTGGCGCCGAAGCCACGACTGGAAAAAATGTGCAGGTTCATTACACTGGCTGGTTACAAAACCCTGATGGCAGCGCCGGTAAAAAATTCGATTCAAGTAAAGACCGCGGTGAACCTTTTGAATTCGCATTAGGTGCGGGCCAAGTCATCAAAGGCTGGGATGAAGGCGTTCAGGGTATGAAAATCGGTGGTACGCGCGTACTCACTATTCCCGCAGCTCTAGGCTACGGTGCGCGCGGCGCTGGTGGCGTGATTCCGCCGCATGCAACTTTGATTTTTGAAGTGGAATTGTTGGGCGTATAAATTTAACTAGTCATCACTCAATGAAAAAGGCTGACATAGTTGTCAGCCTTTTTCATATTAATCCGCAAGCTTACGTCAGGATTACTCCTTAATAAAATGCTCGCGGTAGTATTTCAACTCTTCGATGGACTCGATAATATCGGCGAGTGCCGTATGTTTTTGGTGCTTTTTAAAGCCGCTGGACAAAGCGGGTTTCCAACGACGGCACAACTCTTTCAAGGTTGACACATCGAGATTTCGATAATGGAAGAAGGCTTCCAGTTTCGGCATCCCACGGAACATAAAGCGACGATCTTGGCAAATGGTATTACCGCACATTGGTGACTTACCTGCTGGCACATAGGCTTTTAGGAATTCAATCAAGGCTTTCTCGGCGTCGGCTTCGGTGACGGTAGATGCTTTTACTTTATCAATCAAACCAGAACGCCCGTGAGTACCCTTATTCCATGCATCCATCTTATCCAACACTTCATCCGATTGGTGAATAGCGAATACCGGACCTTCTGCCAAGACGTTCAATTGCATATCAGTGACAACGACCGCCACTTCGATAATTTTATCGGTGTCGGGATCAAGACCCGTCATCTCCATATCGACCCAAATCAAATTCATTTCATTCGGTTTGGCTGGTTTGGCTGCTTGCACCTCTACAGTACTCGTGGTTTCATTTGCTTGGATATTGCTCTCTTGTGACATAATTCTTCCTAGAAGCTTAACTTGGCGTTATTGAGCGTAATTTTTAGCCTTATTTTTAACGCTATTTTTAGCGTAATGCGGCCTTATTCGGTATGATTCAACAGCATTCACTGCTAAAAAAGCAATAATCTAATAATTCTCATCAACATTTTTTGATAAAGCAGCATTTTCCCATGAATTCATATACGTTTTCGGTTTTATTCGTTGTTTTTCTCAGCGTGACCGTTAGTTTGCAGTTTTGGCTCTCCTCTCGCCAATTGCGTCATGTTGCCAAACATCGTGCGGCAGTCCCAGCAGAATTCGCCGAAAAAATCAGTTTAGAAGCACACCAAAAGGCGGCCGACTATACGATAGCCAAAACTCGCTTTGGTCTAATTTCATTATTTGTAAGCGTTTTGGTCTTGCTAGGTTTTACTTTATTTGGTGGATTACAACTACTCTCCGCAACTTTGTTTCAATGGCTAGGCGATGGCATGATCTATCAACTCAGTTTACTGGTGGCATTTGTTTTAATCAGTGGCGCAATTGATTTACCCTTCGATCTGTATCGCCAATTCGTCTTGGAAGAAAAATTTGGTTTTAATAAGATGACTTTAAAATTATTTTTCACCGACATGATGAAAGGCAGTCTCATCGGTGCCGCCATTGGCTTACCTTTGGTCTGGGTCGTCATCAGCTTAATGGATAAGTCTGGTAATTTATGGTGGTTATATGCGTGGTTAGTTTGGAGCGGCTTTCAACTCTTGATGATGTTGATTTTCCCGACTTGGATTGCACCTTTATTTAACAAATTCACACCCCTTGCTGATGAATCTTTACGCACACGCATAGAGGGCTTGATGCAAAGAGTTGGCTTTGCATCAAGCGGTTTATTTGTTATGGATGGTTCAAAACGTAGCGCTCATGGCAATGCGTATTTTTCAGGCTTTGGCAAAACCAAGCGCATCGTGTTCTTTGATACGCTCATCGAACGTCTGGCGCCACAAGAAGTTGAGGCCGTGCTGGCGCATGAGCTTGGCCATTTCAAACTGAAGCACATCGTCAAACGTATGGTGGTAATGTTCGCAGTGTCATTAGGATTTTTGGCTTTGCTCGGTTATTTGAAACAACAAATTTGGTTTTACACCGGATTAAGCGTGGATCCTATTTCCTTTGCTTCATCCAATAGTGCGATGGCTTTAATTTTATTTATGCTGACCTTGCCGGTCTTCACTTTTGTACTCTCGCCTATCACTTCTATCAGCTCACGCAAACATGAGTTTGAAGCGGATGCCTTTGCCGTCAAGCATACCAACGCGAACGACTTGGTATCAGCCTTGGTCAAATTATATGAAGATAATGCTTCTACTTTAACGCCAGATCCTGTGCATTCTGCGTTCTACGATTCACATCCGCCGGCATCGATTCGCATTGCGCATTTACATCAGCAAGCTTTGGCTTAAATTGTTTGCGCTTTTTTTCTCAGCATCTTTCTCAATATTTTCTCAGTATTTTTAATAGCTCTATGAAAACATCAGATCTCTTAGCAAAAAAATCAGCTCACACTGAAATCGGTTTACAAGATCAAGAACTGCCAGCCTACTTCGCTGCGACGCCCGGCTGGACGCAAGATGGTCCGCGCATTGTCAAAACCTATAATTTCAAAAATTATTATGAAACCTTGGCTTTCGTCAACGCTATCGCCTACACCATCCACGAAGAAGATCACCACCCAGAATTAGTTGTCACGTATAACCGCTGCGTCGTGAAATTCGACACCCATACTGTCAATAATGGCAAAGGCGGAATCTCAGAAAATGATTTCATTTGTGCTGCCAAGCTTGACGTTATTTTCACGCAGACTTTCGGTTAAACCAACTGCATGTCTAAGAAATTTTCTCTACAAAAAAAATCCGGTCCCACGGAACAAGGTACAGTCATCGCCGCGCATGGTCGTCATTATCTAATCCAAGCAGATAGTATTAAATTGCACTGCGTGACACGTGGCAAAAAAAGTGATGTAGCCGTCGGTGATATCGTTGAATATCAAATGACCTCGGCCAATCAAGGCGTGATTGAAGCAATAGTGCCACGCACGACTTTGTTGTACCGCTCCGACCAGTACAAATCAAAAATGCTGGCAGCGAATCTGACGCAATTGATCGTGGTGGTCGCTACCGAACCTAGCTTTTCTGATGATTTGATTTCACGCGCCTTAGTCGCATCGGAATCTTCCGGCATTAAAGCACATATTGTGTTGAATAAAGTTGACGTGACAAGCAGCTTACCAAAAGCGCGCGAGCGCGTCGGCTTATATGCCTCATTGGGTTATCCTGTGCATGAAGTGTCGGTCACGGCACAAGCGGAAGCAACCCGCGAAAAAATGCTGTCCTTGATTCAAGGACAAAGCACAATTTTGATTGGTCAATCTGGCATGGGGAAATCATCACTGATCAATCTTTTAATCCCCGATGCAGAAATCGCGACACGCGAAATCTCGGCAGCATTAGATACTGGCAAGCACACAACCACATTCACGCGCCTGTTTCAAATGGACGCATATGAAGGCAGACCAACGTATGTGATTGACTCTCCGGGATTTCAAGAATTCGGTTTACATCATTTAAGCGAAGGCATGTTGGAGCGCGCATTCCCAGAATTTTTACCGCATCTTGGGCACTGTAAGTTTTACAATTGCCACCATCACACGGAACCGGGTTGCACGGTTTTAGATGCAGTCAAACGCGGCGAGATCAGCGGTATGCGACATGATTTGTTTAAGCAATTAGTCCATGAAGCGGCGCAGACGATAGGCTACTGATCATCCAATTGCATGAGCAGTTATTAACCAGTAAGCGTCAAGGAGCGGGCGTGCGCCACTTCTGCTCTATTTGAGCATACACGCCGTTCTTTTTTATTTTACGCAAACCAATATCGAGCAAATTGGCAAACTTTTTTGCTTCAGGACGGTACTTAGAAAAACTCAGGTAGAGATCACTTTGATTCAGGCTACCAACCCGGCGGATTTTATCTTTAAATTCACTCGGATATTTATTGACAAGATAATCAACAACTCGGGTATAAACTAAGGAATACTCAGAACGATTGAGTAGTAATTTACGTAAATTCGACAAATCCGTTGGTGCTACTTCACGCAAGATCAACTGATCGCCGTCTACCGCATCTGAATACGTGTAGCCATGCGTCACACCAACATGCTTCCCCTTTAAGTCAGCCGGTTTTAAATTATCCTCTTTGGAATCTGACTTCGCATAGATTCCAATTTCTGCCTTAAAAATAGGCTCATTATGAAACAGATGGGTTCTGATTAGCTTGCTGTCTTTTAAACTATCAAAACAACCGAGCTCTTGACCACTCTCCACTAGCATCATGCAGCGTACATAAGGTGCTGTTTTAAATTGCACTTTGACATTCACTGCGGCATACGCTGCTTCGATCACATCAACCGCTAATCCTTGTAACTTCCCATCTTTATAGGCGGAATATGGATACCACTCATCTTCCCCTATCAAGACTATGGTCGACGTATCTGCAGCAGTCCCAATTCGAGAACTATCGTCGGCCAATGCGATGGAATTTATCGTCAAACTAGACGCAAAAAAGAAAAGTAAGCCAGACAAAACCAAGATGCACTTAGACAGGTTTAAGTCAAATCGGAAAGTTATCATCATCGTCATTCTTATAGACACATAAACATTTAACCATAAATTATCAGTCGTACAAAAAATAAAAACTGTTTTGCATCAATTTGAAGCAATTTGTGTGGGCAAATTCCCTATGTACAGAACTAATTCACTGGCAACTGGTCTGACAACATCTATAAAACTAAAACAAAGTTTGGTAACAACGAAGTTTAAAAACTAGCAAGATGCTTACGATAAGAATTTTGTGTAGACGCTCATCAACACTTTCCAAACACATTGATTGCATTATTTACACCAATTGAATATTCTACTTAGCTTTTACTGATTGTTTACTGCGTTCCCTTACTTTTCGCATTAATCTTTTTTAGCCTTGATTTTTCTCAACCCTATTCGCCCAAAATTATGAAAATTCGCTCTCTACTATTTAGCTTGTCCTTAGGCGGTATGATTGCTTCGGCCTACGCTGCGCCCAACGACAATGCTTATGTTCGCTTTCCGTCTATTCGCGCTGATTCTGTCGTATTTACCTCAGAAGGTGATTTATGGAAAGTCGGTATCAATGGCGGTGCGGCACAACGCTTGACTACTCATTTGGGCGCAGAGACCAACTCAGCGATCTCCCAAGATGGCAAATGGATAGCATTTTCCGCCAGCTATGAAGGCGCGCAGGAAGCTTATGTGATGCCGCTCGCTGGCGGTATACCCAAGCGTATTAGCTTTGAAAATACGGCAGTCACCGTGTTGGGTTGGAGTGCCCAAGGCGAAGTGTTGGTGACTAGCCAAAATCAAATTGGCCCTAGTGCACAAACCGTCATCTCTGCCATCAATCCACAAAATCTACAACGTCAGGTTTTTCCTGTCACCGATGCCAATGAAGCCGCTTTAGACGAAAGCGGCAAAACTTTATACTTCACTCGCCTCGGCTCGCATACGCGCAATGACAACGCCAAGATGTATCGCGGTGGTGGTTTGGCACAATTGTGGAAATTCGATTTGAATGGCAAAGCCGAAGCGGTCAATATCTTCGCCAAAGAAAAATCAAACAACCGCCGTCCTATGCTATGGAAAAATCGTTTGTATTTCTTAAGTGATCGCGATGGTGCCTACAATATCTATTCCGCCAATTTGGATGGTGGAGAGGTACGTGCGATCACCAAACACAAAGAATGGGAAGTCAGAAACCCGCAATTAGGTGATGGCAAAATCGCCTATCAATTAGGCGCCAACTTGCACATATTGGATTTGACCTCGCAAAACGACAAACTACTGAATATCGATTTGGTTTCAGATTTTGATCAATCACGTCAACGTTATATCAAAAACCCTTTAGAGTTTTTGACCAATGTGCAGGTTGCAGGCAAGGACGAGAAACTCGTATTCACAGCGCGTGGTCAGATGAGCATTGCGGGTACAGGGACTCAGCGCCGAGTTGATATCAATTTGCCTGACGGTGCCAGAGCACGTGAGGCAGTATTTTCTCATGATGACCGTTATGTGTACGCATTCGTCGATAGCACAGGTGAAAATGAAATCTGGCGCTTCCCCACCAATGGCTATGGTAAGCCGGAGCAATTAACCAAAGATGGCTCGACTCACAGACTGGCAATGGCGCCATCGCCAGATGGCAAATATTTAGCTCACATTGATAAACGCGGTCGCCTCTGGTTGCTGGATTTAGCGACCAAATCCAATGTGGTCATCGATGATGCGTCAAAAGGTGGGAATGGCACCCATGATGAAATCGTCTGGTCACCTGACAGCAAAACTTTAGCCATGGTGCGTGGTAACAGCTCACAAGGCCGCAATCAAATCGGCCTGTATGACCTCGAGAGTAAGCAAACCCATTTTGTCACTACAGATCGTTACGAGTCAGAATCCCCTACTTTCTCAAGCGATGGCAAATGGTTGTACTTTTTATCGAACCGCAATTTCCAACCGGGCGTCGGCGCACCTTGGGGCGATCGCAATATGGGTACCTACTTCGATAAGCGTGCCGGCATCTTCGCCCTAGCCTTACAACCAGGCAATCGCTTCCCGTTCAAGCCTGACGATGAGTTGAGCAAAGCCAACGATAAAAACACTGACAAGTCTAACGATAAATCCCCAGACAAATTAGGCGAAAAAACGGATATCGCTGACGCTAGTGCTAGTAAAGATGCAGGCAAAAAAGCGGACGCTATGCCTGCAAAAAAATCGGGCAATGCTATCGTGTACCAAGGTTTAGCCGAGCGTCTATATGAAGTACCTATCGCTGCTGGCAATTATCGTCGTCTAATCGCCGATGATAAACGTCTGTACTTCATGGAACGCGATGCCAATGATCGTAGCCGCAGCAATGTGAAAACTTTAGCCATCAGCAAGACCGCGCCACAAGCTGAAATCTTCGCCGCTGGTGCACGCAACTTTGATCTATCGCTGGATAAGAAACGCGTACTTATACATACAGGTGGAGGCAATGGCGACTTCTACGTGGTGGATGCAGCAGCCAAAGCGCCGAGTGATTTAAGTAAGGCCAAGATAAAAATTGAGGACTGGAGTTTCAGCTCCAATCCACGCCAAGAGTGGAAACAAATGTATATGGATGCCTGGCGTATGCATCGTGACTTCTTGTACGATACCAATATGCGCGGCGTCGACTGGGTCAAAGTTCGTGAAAAATATGCGCCACTGGTGGATCGTATTACTGACCGTGCGGAATTGAATGATGTACTCGGTTTGATGGTTAGTGAAGTCAGCTCATTACACTCGCAAGTACGTCCTGGTGATGTCCGTCGTACCGCGCCAGATGGACAAGCAGCCGGTTTAGGTGCCGTATTGAGCAAAGTGACTGAAGGCTATCGTATTGATCACATTTATCGTAGCGAGCCTGACTTACCGTCACAACGAGCACCTTTAGATAATCCTGATCTTGATGTCAAAGAAGGTGACATCATTACCTCCATCAATGGCAAAGATGTGTTAGCTGCACGCGATATTTCTGACCTTCTGTTAAATCAGGCGGATAAACAAGTATTGATGCAAGTAAAACGCGGTACCAATAGCAAAACGGTACTGGTGTCACCAATCAATATGATGAAACAAGCGAACCTGCGTTACAGCGATTGGGAGCAAAGTCTAGCTAGCAAAGTAGATAGCAGTTCCAAAGGTAAAATTGGTTACCTGCATCTGCGCGCGATGACTCCTGCCGATGTAGCCAGCTTTGCTCGCGACTTCTACGCCAACTTTGATCGCGAAGGATTGATCATTGACGTACGTCGGAATAATGGCGGCAATATTGATAGCTGGATCATCGAAAAACTTTTGCGCAAAGCATGGGCATTCTGGTCATCCGCCGGCAATCAACCCTACACCAATATGCAACAAACCTTCCGCGGCCATTTGGTGGTACTGATTGATGAACTGACTTATTCAGACGGCGAGACTTTTGCCGCTGGGGTCAAAGCCCTCAATCTTGGCCCCTTGATTGGCAAACGCACAGCAGGCGCTGGTGTCTGGTTATCGGATAGAAATACGCTGAGCGACAACGGTATGGTGCGCGCCGCTGAAAATGCCCAATTCGACGTCAAAGATGGTCGTTGGCTAGTAGAAGGTGTGGGTGTTGCACCTGACATCGAAGTCGATAATCTACCGAATGCAACGTTCAAAGGTGAAGATAAACAATTGGAAACGGCATTGAACTATTTGCAGAAAAAACTCAAAGAGCAACCGATTAAACCTTTAGTACCACAGGCAATTCCACCGCTGAAATAGGTCTTCATCAATCGCTCAAAATCAGCGTAAAAAATGGCGCAGAGTTAAATAAACTCTGCGCCATTTTTTCTAGTAAATTTACTGTGTATTTTACTATTGATATACAAACATAAAACCAAGCAACATAAAACTAACTGCGTTGATCAGCCGGCCCCACCACTTCACGATAAGCATGCCATGTCGCATGTCCAATGATGGGCATGGTGATGATGAATCCCAAATTCCAAGTCATAAAACCCAGTACAACAAAAGCGACAATGGTCAAACCCCACACCATGGTCAAGGGCACATTCACAAATAGAGCCACGATGCTAATAATCATCGAGGTAATCGCATCGGTATCTCTATCGAGCATCAAAGGAATCGAAATCCAACTAATCGCGAATACTAAGCTGGCAAAAATAAAACCGACGCAAACATATACGAATAAAAATTCTACATTTTCCAATGAAAAAAGCTTAGCTAAAAAACCTTCCATGGTTGGCATACCCTTGTTGTAAAACAAAGCGAAGATCACCAGTGAAGCACGCGCCCACACCATCATAATCACCGCCAAAACCACGGCAAAGGTCCCAATATTACTCCAGCGTCCACTCATAGAAAACGCACTGCCTAACATGCCAGACCGCAGATTTTCGATACGCCTGCTGACGTCATACAAACCCAGTGCCAGTAGTGGTCCAACTAAGAGAAAGCCACAAGTTAATGCGGATAAATATTGCGGCGCATTAGCCAAGGTTAATTTCAGTACCGCCCCCATTGCCGCAAAGCAAACGCCATAAAACAAACCTGCCATCGGTTCAGCGCGGAAATCTTGCAAACCCAAGTACAACCAATGAAAGGCACGAAAAGTACCTAACCTCGCCACTGGCGGAAACGCGCTTTTTTGATCGATCACCATACGAATATCTGGGGCGGCACTGTCGCCGTCGCGCCCACTGGGCCCACCATTGAGTTCACTCATTTTGTCCCCTGTTATATATATTTATTGATGCGAATTATTTGTACGAATTATTTATGCGCTCAGAAACACTTAAATTTAGAGTGCGCAGATCGCTATATCATCCTAAGCGAGTTCTAGGCATTTCTGCAATACAGGAAAAGAAACAAGTTGAAAATCAAAAACCGCAGCCATGTTCAACTAATTTGAACGGATTGCAGGGATGCTCAAGGATTTATTGCAAATCCACGCTGTGCCAAAGCGTCCGCTTGTTGGTTTCTAGCGCGGGGTATCCAATGTAGATGAACACCAGCAATTTGTTCCATCAGCTCCAACGCCGCCGATCTCATGGGGACTAGAGTTGAAACTAAACTTGGTGCGGATTGAACTACATAGCTGGATGTATCACTTGATGTATGCGCATACAGGTCGTCGATGATCACGCGACTATCACCATAAATATGAATATCACAGCTGCCATGAGAGATAGCGAGTTCCAACAGCGCTATCAAGGCCTGATACTCGGCAGTGCTACTAGTTCCATAGCCAATGGCCCGACTTAATGTCCACTGCCGTCCATCAGGTGCTTGCAATACAACCCCAATAGCACAGACTCCCGGATTAGGACGAGCCGAACCGTCAAACCACCCACACCACGAAGAGATAGGAGCAGCTCTACTCGCTATTTTTTGCTGAAATTTCTGTTGTGCTAAGTGACGCTTTTCATTTTTTATTTCTGCTTGCCGCAACTTTTGTTGGCGACGCTGATCCAACAAGACAGTCAATCCATTATCCCCTGCGCTCTGAGTTAAAACCTGCATCAACGCTGCTTCTGGTGATAAATGATCTCGTTGCGCTATACGCCTACTTTGCACCAACTCACGATGAAATGCCAATCCAGATAAACTTTCGAAATCAAATTCTAAATTCACGTAAAAACCACTCGCAAAATAGTCAAAAAAAACGACTGGCTATTGTAGGCTGAGGAAACCGAACCCATCCACTATGGCTCGTTCCTCATTTATAAGTTAATGAACCTCAATAACAGTCCTCAACCAAACGGAGTTCTAATGCCACTCAATCAGCCCCTACAATCTCACGTCCAACTAATGGCGCACTACAATCAATGGATGAATCAAAAAATATATGACGCAGCAGCCAACTTACCGGAAGAGACATTAAAAGAAAATCGGGGCGCCTTCTTCGGTTCAATATTGGCAACGCTAAATCACTTAGCCGTAGCAGATACGATTTGGCTCAAACGCCTAAGCTCGATCTTTCCACCAGCGTGGGAATTAGAAGATGCCAAACAATTACCGCATATTCAGGCGCTAGATACGACGCTCTTTACAGATCTAACATCTCTACGTGACTATCGCCACAAACTTGACGCCATGTTGCAATTATTGGGCAACAAAGCACAAGACGAGGCGCTAACAACCTTCGTGACCTATAGCGATACCAAAGGCAATCAACATAACAAACCACTGTTTAGCTTGCTCATGCACATCTTCAACCATCAAACCCATCATCGCGGTCAGATTACCACTTTGTTTAGCCAAGTTGGCGTAGATGTTGGCGTAACCGATCTGAATGCACTTGTGCCTTCAACTTAGTTCTGAAGCGATCAAATAAGCGATGAAATAATTGCGGATGCAAAACAAACGCTGAAAATCTCAAGGTTTTCCGCCCCCCATCCCGCCAGCGCCGCCTTTACCACCGCGACGTCCCTCACCGTGCGGCCGTTCACTGGTCGCACGGCCATCCTTAGGTTTATCGGCGACACGACTTATCTGCTCATTCAGCATAAGTACCAATGCATCACGCTGAACATCACTCAAGGCGTCATACATGGTCATCCATGCCTCACGCAATGCTTGGTTTTCTTGTGCGGTCGTCAGATCATCTTGATCCAATGTCAGTGCTAAATCGCGCAGCTCTGGTGCCTTCAATTGCAAACGTTTTTTGATATCAACTTGTATTGCCTGACGCCGTATCTCGCGCGTGCGCAAGATGGCCTTCGTCTTACTTTCGATTTGCACCCAAAGCGCTTGCTGATTCGCAGTGAAATTGGCATTCGCTTTATATTCATTTAATATCGGCAAAATATCTTGCGCCCTAAACTCCCAGACATCAACGGCATTCGCATTTGACATTGCAAACAAGCCGCTCGCCACCGCACCCACCAATACTCGCTTTGCCATAGGAAAAAATTTTGTCATCATGCTGTACTTCCTTCTTCATCTATTTTAGGTAATTCCCGTCATGCTTCATCCAGCCACGAAGCCCAGACCGCATAATAAAAGACGAGAAAACCTGATATGTATAGAAAAGAGCTGGGATATTGGTTTTCGATACAATATGAAACATCAGGCTTGCGCTGCGGTGGCGCGACTATCTACGCGCAATTGCAGAAAACCGGCATTTTCACCCTTGGTCACAGATGAAATTTTCAAAGGGGGTAAATGTACAAGCGCATTTATGTCAAAAAGTCGAACTATGTCCATAGCTGAGCGCACACAAATTATTACAAATTAAGGCTCGCACTGCGCTTTCACCTTTATTCTCGCTATTTAATGCCAATAGTAAGAATTTCGTATTTCTATATAGTCAAACCACATATAAGCAAATAAATACTAAGTAGTTTGTTATAAAGCGGCTTAGACTTATCATGCATGCTACTTTGTATGAGGCGCTATGACACTTACCTATATTATTTCCGGTTTCGCAGTTGGCACTCTGGTCGGTTTGACGGGTGTCGGTGGTGGTTCCTTGATGACGCCTCTCTTGACCCTGTTATTCGGCGTATCACCTGCGGTAGCGGTTGGTACGGATCTGGCATTTGCCTCTATTACCAAAGCGACCGGCACTTTTACCCACCGTTTACGTGGCACCGTAGAATGGTATGTAGTACGTTTGTTGTGTTGTGGCGCGCTACCGGCGGCTTTGTTGGCGACTCTGGCTTTAAAACAATTCGGCGGGCTCAGTCAGGAATTAGGACAAATCATACGTTACTCCATCGCTGGTTCAGTCTTCCTAACCGTCATCGCGATCTTATATCGAAGCAAATTAATCGCTTGGATCAACGCTCACCCAGAACGCCAATTGCGCGGCCAGAGACTTGCGGTAGCGACCATCACCGCTGGTGCTATTTTGGGTGTGCTCGTCACGATTTCTTCGATTGGTGCAGGTGCAATTGGCGCGACTATTTTAGTTTTGTTGTATCCCAAAATGCCAGCAGCCCACGTCGCTGGCACTGACATCGCTTATGCCGTACCCCTAACTGCAATCGCCGCCATAGGGCATTGGTGGCTAGGCTCGATTAATTGGGAATTATTAGGTTCCTTACTGCTAGGTTCAGTGCCTGGCATCACTTTGGGGTCGTTGGCTGCGAAAGCGGTACCTGAAAAATTATTGCGCGGCATTTTGGCGACGACCTTAACTTTGGTTGCTTGTAAATTAGTACTTTAGTGATTCAGTGGATTTCCAAAAGCAATTTGTTGCTGCTGAGTTTGTACCACTGTTTGTAGCCGTATTTAGTAGCAACAAGGCACTTTGTACCCTCACGTTCATAATCTTAATGCTAAGTCTGTGGCAAACCTCATTTGCAGACTCGGTACTTTTAAATAGGAAGTTTGAAGATGTATCGTTACGACCAACATGATCACTTAATCATTCAAGAACGCGTCGCACAATTTCGCGATCAAGTAAGCCGCCGTATCGCTAATGAACTAACGGAAGATGAATTCCGCATCCTGCGCTTACAAAATGGTTTGTACATGCAGCGTCATGCATACATGCTGCGGGTTGCTGTGCCATATGGCCTGCTGTCTTCCACACAGTTACGAAAGTTCGCTTTTATCGCGCGTAAATACGATCGTGGTTATGGTCACTTCACGACACGCCAAAACATCCAATACAACTGGATCAATTTAGAAGACACGCCCGACATCTTGGCTGAATTAGCGAGTGTGGAAATGCACGCGATTCAAACTTCGGGCAATTGCATGCGCAATATCACTTCAGACGAATTTGCTGGCGTGGCTGCGGATGAGATTATTGATCCACGTCCATATGCTGAGATCTTGCGTCAATGGACCACCTTCCATCCCGAATTCGCCTATTTGCCACGTAAATTCAAGATCGCCATCAACGGAGCCAAGGAAGATCGCGCTGCGATTGCAGTCCACGATATCGGTTTAACCGTTGTTCACAATGAAGCTGGCGAAGTTGGCTTTAAAGTGATGGTCGGTGGCGGCATGGGACGTACACCTATTTTGGGGAGTGTGATTCGTGAATTCTTGCCATGGCAACACGTCATGACTTATCTAGAAGCGATTTTGCGTATCTACAACCAATTTGGCCGTCGTGACAATATTTACAAAGCGCGTATCAAGATTTTGGTCAAA
This sequence comes from Affinundibacterium danionis, assembly GCF_042432465.1. NCBI lineage: Bacteria > Pseudomonadati > Pseudomonadota > Betaproteobacteria > Burkholderiales > Oxalobacteraceae > Affinundibacterium > Affinundibacterium danionis. The sequence continues at coordinate 269,402 of NZ_JBHLXJ010000018.1, forward strand.
GCCATCGGTGCCGAAGAGTTCGCGCGTCAGGTGGAAGAAGAGTGGCAAGATATTAAGGATGGTCCGGGTACTTTAACGGATGCCGAATTACAACGCGTCGCCGCCTATTTCACAGCGCCAAACTATGCCACTTTGCCTGCCAGCGACAGTAATTTTGTGCAATTACAACAAGAAAATAAGGCATTTTCTAATTGGGTGAAGCGGAATGTGAAAGCGCACAAGGTCGCGGGTTACAATGCCGTTGTGTTATCACTTAAGAAACCTGGCGTGCCTCCCGGCGATGCAAGTGCAGATCAAATGGATTTTATTGCGGACTTGGCAGAACGCTACAGTTTTGGTGAAGTTCGAGTCACTCATGAGCAAAATTTGGTGCTGGCCGATGTGGAGCAAAGTCGTTTGTTTGAGCTGTGGAAAGAAGTGAAAGCGCATGGTTTGGCAACACCAAATATTGGTTTATTGACCGATATGATTTGCTGCCCGGGTGGTGATTTCTGCTCATTGGCCAATGCAAAATCGATTCCAATTGCACTTGATATTACGGATCGTTTTAACGATCTCGATTACTTACACGATATCGGTGATCTGGAATTAAATATGTCAGGCTGTATCAATGCATGCGGTCATCACCATGTCGGCAATATCGGCATTCTGGGTGTGGATAAAGATGGTAGCGAATGGTATCAAGTGTCGATTGGTGGCGCGCAGGGTAACCAATCTGCTATCGGCAAAATCATAGGACCATCTTTTTCAGCAGGACAAATGCCTGAAGTGATAGACCGCATCGTGCAAGTGTATTTGCGCGATCGTGTGAGTGGCGAACGCTTTATCGATACCGCACAACGTCTGGGTATCGCGCCTTTCAAAGAATATGTTTATGCAACACCTATAAAAACTATCGAGCATCACGGAGAAGATGCCGGTTCAGCAGTTGTGTACTAAGGGGAGAATGGAATGACTAAAATAATTAAAGATCGCGCAGTCGTCGATGATGATTGGGAAGTTTTGCAATTATCCGAAGATGACAGTGCCGACGCTATTGAAGTACCAGAAGGCAAAATTATTGTGCCTTTAAAAGTATGGCAATTACAAAGAGAAAGTTTATTAGATCGTGCAAAAAATCGCGCGGATATCGCAGTCTGGTTTAGCAGCAATGAACAGGCTAAAGAATTACAAAACGATTTACAGTTCTTCAATTTGCTAGCAGTCGATTTTCCAAAATTTGCCGACGGGCGTGGCTACTCCATCGCCTACAACTTACGAACTCGTTTCAATTACACTGGTGAATTGCGTGCCATCGGCGATGTCTTACGCGACCAATTGTTCTACATGCAGCGCGTTGGCTTCAATGCTTTTGCAGTACGCGCCGACAAGAATATTCACGATGCGATCAAAGGTTTGACCGATTTTAGTGAAAAATATCAGACCTCTGTTGACGAGAAAAATCCACTTTTCCGCCGCGTGGAAAGAACAGGTATTTAAATGAGTGAATTTGCAGTTCGCCTAGCGACCACGCTCAGTGTTTTAGAAACGATCTCAAACGAATTTTCCCCAGCCGTTTTCGCTTCTAGCCTAGCGGCGGAAGACATGGTGTTGACCGATTTGATTTTGAAACATAAATTAAACATAGACATTTTTTCTTTGGAGACAGGACGCTTACACAAAGAAACTTTGAATATGCTCGAGCGTATCAAAGAGACTTATGACTATGAAGTCAAACTCTACAAACCAGACACCGAAGCGGTCGACAATTATGTCAAGCAACACGGTTTGAATGCGTTTTATGACAGCGTAGACATGCGTAAAGAATGCTGCAGAATTCGTAAAGTAGAACCACTCAATCGCGCTTTAAAAGGCAAAAAAGCGTGGATTACCGGCCAGAGACGCGCACAGTCAGCGACACGTACTGAGCTAGCAGTGCAGGAAGACGATGTCGCTCATGCTATGCAAAAATTCAACCCTTTGGCTGATTGGTCAGAAGATGATGTTTGGCACTATATTCGCAGCAATAATGTGCCTTACAATGCCTTACATGACAAAGGCTACCCATCGATAGGCTGCGAACCTTGCACCCGCGCCATCCAACCCGGCGAAGATGTGCGCGCAGGACGCTGGTGGTGGGAAAACCCAGAGTCCAAAGAATGTGGCTTGCATGTGGTGGATGGAAAATTAGTCCGCATTAAAGCAATTTGAACGAAATTATTTGAAAACCGAATACTGAATTAAAAGGCTTAGCATGAACACCGTAGTAGAAAATCACTTCATTGATGCCGCGAGTAATCGCCATCTCGATTGGCTGGAATCCGAAGCCATCCACATCATGCGTGAAGTGGCTGCTGAATGTACTAATCCTGCGCTGCTGTTTTCGGGTGGTAAAGATTCTGTGGTGTTATTGCGTATCGCTGAAAAAGCCTTTCGCCCGGGTAAATTCCCTTTCCCTTTAGTACACGTCGATACCGGCCACAACTTTCCAGAAGTAATCACTTTCCGTGACAAACGCGTGGCGGAGTTGGGCGAACGTTTAATCGTCGGTTCGGTCGAAGACTCAATCAATCGCGGCACCGTGCGCTTGCGTAACCCCAAAACAGATTCACGCAATGCGGCGCAAGCCGTGACTTTGCTGGAAACGATTGCCGAACATAAATTTGATGCATGCATAGGCGGTGCGCGTCGCGATGAAGAAAAAGCCCGTGCCAAAGAACGTATCTTTTCCTTCCGCGATGAATTCGGTCAATGGAATCCAAAAGCCCAACGCCCTGAATTATGGGACTTGTATAACACTCGCGTTCACCCTGGTGAAAACATGCGCGTGTTTCCTATCTCGAACTGGACCGAACTCGACGTTTGGCAATACATCGCCCGTGAAAAACTTGAGCTGCCACCGATTTATTTCGCACATGAACGCGAAGTGATTCCGCGCAATGGCTTGTTGGTTCCAGTCACTGAATTAACCCCGCCACGTGCTGGTGAAACCGTAGAAAAACAAATTGTGCGCTTCCGTACCGTTGGTGATATTTCTTGTACCTGCCCTGTCTCTTCCGATGCTGCGACTGTCGAAGCGATTATCGAAGAAACCGCAGTTACCCAAATCACCGAACGCGGCGCCACACGCATGGATGATCAAACCTCTGAATCCTCCATGGAGAAACGTAAAAAAGAAGGATATTTCTAATGAGCACCCAGGTACAACAATCCGCCACGACCAACAACCTCACACGTGAACGCGGCCTATTACGCTTCATCACGGCTGGCTCAGTAGACGATGGAAAAAGTACGCTGATTGGTCGTTTGCTATTCGATAGTAAAGGCATCTTCGCGGACCAACTCAATGCAATTTCTAAAGCTAAACATAAGCGTACCGTTGGCGACACCATTGATCTCTCATTGCTAACAGATGGCTTAGAAGCCGAACGTGAACAAGGCATTACCATCGACGTCGCTTACCGTTATTTCGCCACGCCAAAACGTAAATTCATCATTGCAGACACGCCGGGTCACGAGCAATACACACGCAATATGGTCACCGGTGCATCGACGGCCGATGCGGTCATCATTTTGATCGACGTCTCCAAAGTCAAACTCGGCGACGACGGCAGCGTAGAATTGCTCACCCAAACAAAGCGTCATTCCACCATCGCCCATTTGCTACAAATCGAACACGTGATCGTTGCTGTCAACAAAATGGATTTGGTGAATTACGATCAAAGCGTGTACGACCGCATCGTTGCTGCTTACCAAAGCTTCGCAGATCAATTAGGTCTACGCGACGTCCACCCCATTCCATTATCCGCACTGGCTGGCGATAACGTCGTGACCAATAGCGAAAAATTGGCGTGGTACCAAGGCCCAACTTTAATCGAGTTGCTGGAATCCTTAAGCGTCTACGATGAATGCCACGACGAACCTTTCCGTTTCCCTGTGCAATTAGTCGCACGTCACAATGGTCACGAAGCGAATGATTTCCGCGGCTACATGGGACGCATAGAAGCAGGCAAGATCAGTGTTGGCGACAGCATCGTGGTACAACCTTCCGGCCAAAGCGCGACTGTCAAAGATATCCAAACTTTGGATAGCTCATTACAAACTGCGGTAGTTGGTCAGTCCGTCACCATTTTACTCAACGAATATGTCGATATCTCACGTGGCGACATGCTAGCGGCAGCAGATCGTCCAGCAACCGTACTCAAATCTGTGAGTGCTGATGTATGTTGGTTGTCTGAAGAAGCTTTAGATTCGCGTCGCAAATATTGGTTGAAACATACCACCCGTCAAGTCGCGGCACGTGTCGCGTCGATCGACACTTTATTGGATATCAATACCCAAGAACGCCGCGCAACTGATACACTTAAATTGAATGACATCGCTCGCGTCAATCTCAATGTACAACAAGCCTTAGCTGCCGATGCTTACGACATCACCCGTGCAACAGGCGCATTTATTTTGATAGACGAAGTCACCCATCAAACAGTTGCAGCGGGAATGATACGTCTTGGCTAATCTATCTGAATCTACTTCGCCCTCGATCCAACAAGAGACAGGCATCGTCTATTTAGTCGGTGCTGGTCCGGGGGCAGTTGATTTGATTACGGTGCGAGGTGCAAAACTTTTAGCGCAAGCGAATATTGTTTTGCACGATGCCTTGGTAACGCCAGAAATGCTGGAACTGTGCCCACAAGCGATCAAGATATCGGTAGGAAAACGCAGTGGACAACGCTCCGCCGCACAAGAACACATCAATCAACAATTGGTCGAAGCAGCCCAACAACACGCCATCGTAGTACGTCTCAAAGGTGGCGACCCTATGCTGTTCGGTCGTGCGGATGAAGAAATGACGACACTCGAGCAAGCTGGCATACGTTTTGAAATTGTACCCGGCATTACCACAGCGATGGCTGCCGCAGCGAGTGTAAAACTACCGCTCACTAAACGCGGTGTAACACGCAGTGTCGCCCTATTCACGTCCAGCACCGCTCCCGGAGAACCCGCCGAGACCCGCATTCCTGATTGCGACACCTTAGTTCAATACATGGGTGGCAAAGAGGCGATACTCACGGCCCAACGCATGCTGGCGAAAGGTTTTTCTGCCAACTTGCCTATCGTCATCGTAGAGAGTTGCAGTCGCCCTGAAGAGAAACATTTACATTTAACGCTAGCCGACCTCGCACAAGGTTTAACGCCTAGCGAAGGTCCGGTATTAGTAATGATGGGGGAAGCGATGCGACTTCGGTTCCTTGAAAGAAGCTAATTTGATAGCGTCTTTTGTGTATGAATTATCGTTGAAATCGAATTAAATCTATTACGATTAATTTCGCTAATTTCTACCTAGCGCACCAACACAATAATCACGAATCGCCAGCAATACCGCAGGATTTTCGCCCGCAGCTTCCACTTGTTCTAGTTTTACATGGGGAAAACGACTACGTAATTCCTCGACCATCAAAGGCAAATCACGTAACACGTGTCCGCCCTGTCCCAGAAAAATCGGTGTAATGGTGATGTCTTCACATCCCGCATTGACTAAATCCGTTACCAACTCGGGTAGCTGCGGTTGCATCAATTCTAAAAAAGCCAATTCAACCTGAACATTAGGCAAACTTTCCTGAGTCAATTTTTGCAGACGTTGAAAAGGTGCCGCCCAGCTTGCCGCGCGTGCGCCGTGGGCAAACAAAATCAAAGCTTTTCTAGACACGATGTCCTCACTCCGTCAGTTTAGTTACGTTCAACATAGCGCAATCCCGCATATGCCATTCCAGAAAAAAGCAAGCTTGGGAACAAGGCGGTAATCATCGCAGGCCAAGTATTAATCATGCCTAAATGTGAGAACAAACTATTGACCAAATAAAACACCATACCCAACATAATGCCGCTGAAAATACGCAGACTGATTCCGCCATCACGCGCATGTAAATAAGCAAACGGCAAGGCCAGCGCCATCATCACTAAAATAGAAATCGGGTAGGTAAGTTTTTTCCAAAACGCGATTTCGTAGCGCTCGGTAGCCTGCTTATTTTCCGATAAATGTCGGGTGTACGACGCCAGCTCATAGGCCGACATACGATCAGGATCAATGAACAGCACCGCTAAAATATCGGGGGTAATTTCTGACTCCAGTTCTTTAGTCGCCAACTTGTGGGTATTGGAAGCGATCTTGGTATCTTGCGCTAAATTTTTCGGAAAATCAGTTTCCACCACATCACTTAAGCGCCACACATGAGACCGAATATACTCGGCCTTGCTAGCATTAATTTCGCGCAGTAATTGAAAATTAGTATCAAACTCATACACTTTCACACCCAATAAAGCACGGCTTGGAGAAACTTCACGCACATTTAAAAATCGTGTGCCTGTCACCACACTTTTATCGTGAGAATCACGGATCAAATCTTTAGTCCACAAGCCGCTACGAAACCCTTGTGTGACTGGTCCACTGGTGGCTGCTAGCTTCACTTTTTTGGCCGTCTTTGCAGACATGGGTGCAATCACTTCACCGAGCAAGAAGGTAAACGCAATCAAAATAATCGCAATCTTTGCCAATATTTTTGCGGCCGTCCAAGACGACATACTAGCGGCACGCATGATGGTAAATTCTGAATTGCTAGCGAATTGCGCTAACACATAAATAGTCCCAATTAAGGCTGCGATAGGTAGAAAATCGTAAGCATTACCTGGGATATTCAAAAGCACATACAGCAAAGCATGTTTGATTTGATATCCGCCTTTATTGACCGAGGAGGCTTCATTCATTAAATCAAAAAATGAAGTCAACACCAGCAAGGCTAGTAAAACAAAAAACACAGCACGAATAATTTCCGTACCAAAATATCGCTGTAGAACTTTCATTATGAATTCACCGTTTGATCTTCAGCGCACTTCTGCTCTTTTTTTATTTGTATACAGCCTTTGACGCGATTCAAGATCCCACTCGGATGTAAAGGACTATTCAATTTCAAACGCCATATAAAGAAGATCGCAATAAACAAAGCAACCAGCGCATGCATTGGCCAAGACGCTTTCCAAAAACTTAAGCGTCCCTCAACCACCGCCAGTTGCAGCATATTTAAAACATTTAAATTAATCGCGACAAAGACCAACGCTACTATCATGTTAGCCGAGCGCCCAACGCGCGGGTTGACGAAGCCTAAAGGAATGGCCAACAACATCAAAAGCAAACCCATAAATGGCAATGAAACACGCCACAACAACTCACCATCGCGACTAGGGTTAGGTTCATCCAATAAAGTTTGTAGTGGTAAGGCTTTAGCAGAACGATTATTGCTATCCATCGTATTTTGTGTAGACACCAACACGGCGTATTTTTCAAACTGCATCATCTGAAAATCACCTTCAGTCGGCAGACCATCATAACGTCGTCCCTGACTCATTACTAAAAAACGATCGCCATGCGCATCAATCTCTATCTTGCCTTCTTTCGCCACGATCACACTGGACCGTCCATCATTCATCATGCTGGTGAAAATATTCTGTACCTTACTGAGGTCACCCGATACTTCCTCCACGAAAGAGACACGTCCACCACTACGCGATTCTTGGAATTTACCTGGCGCGACCTTTGCAATGTCTTCCCGTTTTTCGTAATGATTGCGTACTTCCATTTTTTGTTCATTCGCCCAAGGAGATACAACTAGGCTCAGCGTCGCCACTATCAAAACCAAAGGAATACCAACACTTAATACTGGCTTAATCCATCTCGTTAAACTCAGCCCTGAAGCAAACCACACGACCATTTCTGAATCTTGATAGGCGCGAGTCACCACCAACAATACTGAAATAAATCCGGTCAAGATCAATAAGATAGGAAAATAATCGAGTGAATTAAAACCGATCAAAATCAAGACATCCTTGGAGGCCACTTTACCGCCCGCTGCTTCCCCCAAAATACGGATCAGCATAAAGGTTACGGTGATCGTGAAAAGTGTCGTGAATACAGCGCCTGCAGTACTGAGCAATTCTCGTCTGAGCGCACGTTCAAAAATCATAGGGATATAACTTTAAATAATGGGTTGCGTAATTAGTTACGTAAATCTTGTTGGCTCAGCGCCTAGCTCAGTTTATTGCTAGTTAGCTTATCAATATCGCCGAACATAGTATCGTTTATCGAATCGAAAGCAGCTCACTGGCCAATGTCAGGAAATGAATCTAGGCGCTATAAGGCGGTTATAATAATCGCTTTAGTTAATTCTCCTCGACACATGAGAATTTAATCGCTGATAAAAAAATCAAAAAAACTGATCGCTAACACAGATCAAATAGATCACACAGATCAAACATAAGGAGCAAAACGTGGACTTTAGCATAAAAACACTTGCAGCAAAAAGCGCGGCAGATAACCTCGCCACGGTCAAAACGGGCTGCATCGTGGTCGGCGTATTCGAAAACAAGAAATTATCGCCGCAAGCGATTCAACTAAATAAGAAATCCGCCATCGATGCCGCTTTGAAATCCGGCGACATTAGCGGCAAGATTGGTTCTTCCCTGCTCTTGCGCAGCTTGAGTGAAATCGCTGCAGAACGCATCTTATTGGTAGGTTTGGGCGACGATCCCTCCAAAATCAGCGAAAAAGCGTACAACACCGCCGTACAAGTTGCCGCTCGCAGCTTAAACAATCTGGGTGCGGGTGATATCAGCATTGCTTTGCCTAGCGTTGATGGTCGTGATTTAGCATGGGCGATTCGCCAAGCGGTAATCGCTTTTAACGAAGCGGTGTTCCGCACCGACGCACATAAGAGCAAAAAAGATACGATCCCAGCCAATGTCAAAAAAGTCGCATTCATCGTGGCGACTAACGAAGCGAACGTCGCCAAGCTAGCCTTAGCACAAAGCATCGCGCTGGTGAACGGCATGGAATTAACGAAAGAGCTAGGCAATATGCCAGCCAATTTCTGCACACCGACGCATTTGGCCAACACCGCCAAGAAGATCGCAGCTGAATTTAAGATGGGCGTAGAAGTATTAGAACGCAAGCAAATCCAAGCTTTGAAGATGAATAGCTTCTTGTCCGTTTCGGCTGGCACTGACGAACCACCTAAGTTCATCGTCCTAAAACATATGGGCGGCAAAGCCAAAGACGCGCCTGTGGTATTGGTGGGCAAAGGTATTACCTTCGACTCTGGTGGTATTTCTTTGAAACCAGGCGCAGGCATGGATGAGATGAAATACGACATGGGCGGTGCGGGTTCTGTACTCGGCACCATGCGCGCTATCGGTGAAATGAAATTAAAACTCAATGTCATCGCCGTCATCCCAACTTGCGAAAACATGCCTTCTGGCAGCGCCACGCGTCCTGGCGACATCGTCACTTCCATGTCCGGTCAAACTATAGAAATCTTGAATACCGACGCAGAAGGTCGTTTGATATTGTGCGATGCATTGACTTATGTTGAACGTTTCAAACCAGCGGCTGTGATCGATGTTGCGACTTTGACCGGTGCGATTATCACCTCACTAGGCCACCATACGACTGGCCTATTCACACGTCATGATGAAACTCATGACAAATTAGCAGAAGAATTGCTGACAGCGGGTAAACAAGCCAATGACGTGGCTTGGCGTTTGCCGATTGGTGAGTTGTACAACGAACAATTGAAATCCAATTTTGCAGATATCGCGAATATTGGTGGTCCAGCCGCGGGTTCGATCACTGCAGCTTGTTTCTTAGAGCGTTTCACTAAGAAATACACATGGGCACATTTGGACATCGCTGGTGTTTCTTGGAAATCGGGTGCAGCCAAAGGTTCTACTGGGCGTCCAGTACCTATGCTGACCACGTTCTTAATGAACCGTGCTGGTTAAGCTGCAGATGTAGTCTATCAACGCGCTCTTTGCCCGCATCGAGCGCGTTTTTATTTTTTATGAATCCAGCTTTTGCGTGAGATCAAATATGAAACTAGTCACTTGGAATGTGAACTCCCTGAAGGTTCGCCTGCCGCAAGTTTTACAATGGCTGGAAAGCAATCCTGTCGATGTCTTGTGCATACAAGAAACCAAGTTAACCGATGATAAATTTCCACAAGCGGAAATCGAAGCGGCTGGTTATCAAGTTGCCTTCACCGGACAAAAAACTTACAACGGTGTCGCCATACTGTCGCGTCATCCTATAGAAGATGTACAAAAAAATAATCCATTGTTTGAAGATGAGCAGCAACGCATCATCGCAGCCACCATAGCAGGCATGCGCATCATTTGCGCCTACGTACCAAATGGTCAGGCATTGGATTCCGAAAAGTATCCTTACAAACTCAGCTGGCTCGCGGCATTGCACACTTGGGTGAAAAGCGAGATGGCTAAACATCCGCAACTCGCTTTACTAGGCGACTACAACATCGCTCCCGATGACCGCGATGTGCACGATCCGGCAGCATGGGAGGGCATGAACCTGGTGTCACCACCAGAACGTGCCGCATTCCAAGCCTTGTTAGATCTAGGACTCAGTGACAGCTTCCGTCAATTTGAACAGCCTGAAAAAACCTATAGTTGGTGGGATTATCGCCAACTAGGTTTCCGCTTAAATAAAGGCGTCCGAATTGACCATGTGCTGCTTTCAAAACCCTTGGCTGAGCGCTGCACTTCTTGCGTCGTTGATAAAGTACCGCGCAAATGGGAACAACCTTCTGATCACGCACCTGTGATCGCCACTTTAGAGTAGCAGCAAGGAAGAAATTAAGAACGTATGTAGAACATAGGTAAGAACATAAGTAAAAACATAAATAACTAGAAGCCGACCGCCATTCATCATCGCGGTCGGCTTTTTTATTGATCTGGCACAAAATGTTTTGAAATTCCACATTAGCTCTGACTAGCATGTTATGTTGAAGCACAATTCCATGTAACACTCAGAAAACATCGCTGTTCTTAGCCTGAGAGTTCCCTTATGCCCAACTCTGCTGAAGATAATATCCAAGGACTGACTTCTCAACAAGCCTTAGCCCGACTGCAGCAGGACGGCCCTAACGAGCTAGCCACAGCACAACCGCAGAAATTATGGCAAATCGCTTGGCAGGTTGTTTCAGAACCTATGATTTTGTTATTGATCGCGTGCGGCAGTATCTATCTGGTGTTGGGTGACTGGCACGAAGCGCTGGTGTTATGTGGTTTTGTCGCTGGCATGTTAGTGATCAGTTTTTATCAAGAACATAAAACCGAAAGAGCATTAGAGGCTCTGCGTGACTTGTCCAATCCTCGTGCGCGAGTGATTCGAGATGGCGTGCAAGTGAGTATTCCAAGTAAGCAAGTCGTCAATGGTGACTATCTAGTGGTTGGCGAAGGTGAGCGGATAGCCGCAGATGGCATTCTAATTAACAGTCTCAACTTAAGTGTCGATGAATCATTGTTAACAGGGGAATCTGTCCCCGTCGAAAAAGCGGCTAGCAGCCAACACCAAGAGCGCCGCACCGCCACCGAGATAAGCAGTGCTGCGATCAACGCCAAATCAAATAATAACGCAGATGCCGATCCTACTGGCATGCTGTTTTCTGGTAGTTTGGTAGTTCAAGGTAAAGGCATCATCCTAGTAACACGGACTGGCAGTAACACCGCCGTCGGTAAAATTGGTCAAGCACTCGCATCGATTGAAGAAGAACCAACTCGGGTTCAAAAAGAAACGCGCAAAGTCGTCAAGTATGTAGCACTCGCCAGCATCGCTTTAGCATTACTACTGGCTTGCTGGTTCGGTTATACCCGTAGCGATTGGATACGTGGCGCCTTAGTAGGTCTGACTTTTGCTATGGCGATGATTCCGGAAGAACTTCCCATCGTACTCACTATTTTTCTGGGCATAGGCGCTTGGCGCATAGGTCAAAAACAAGTTTTAACTCGTCGCATTCCCGCGATCGAAACCTTGGGTTCTGCCAATGTTTTGTGCGTCGATAAGACCGGCACCTTGACCCAAAACAAAATGGCACTGGCCGAGCTTGCAGCAGAAGATCAGCATTTTGTATGTAAGCAGGGAACGAATTTGCCAGACTCATTCCACGAGATTTTAGAGTTCGCTATTTTAGCCAGTCAAAGCCAAGGTAATGAACCTATGGATAATGCCCTGCATCAGGCGGGACAAGTTTATTTAAAAGATACTGAGCATCTGCATCAGAATTGGGCGCTATTGGAAGAGTACCCGCTGTCAAAAGAACTGATGGCAATTTCCCGTGCCTGGCAAAGTACCGACAAAAATCGCTCACATCAAATTATCGCAAGCAAAGGTGCGCCCGAGGCCATTGCAGATCTTTGCCACATGAATGCAGAGCAAACGGCCAAACTGATGGCGCAGGTGAATGCGATGGCTGAGCGTGGCCTACGTGTGCTAGCAGTAGCCAAAGCAGAATTTAGTCAAACTAATGAAGTTCAACTACAGGTAAATTTACCTTTAAAACAGCATGATTTTGATTTTCAAATCTTGGGTTTAATCGCATTTGCCGATCCACTACGCGAAGGTGTACCTGCTGCTATTAAAGAATGCCATAGTGCAGGCATACGCGTCATGATGATGACGGGTGACTATCCTGCCACAGCAATTAATATTGCCAAACAATGTGGTATTGACAATCAAGCGGGCGTGCTGACGGGCAAGGAAATGCTATCCATGTCAGATGAGAATTTAAAAACGCAATTAGAAAAAATCCAAATTTACAGCCGCGTGATGCCCGAGCAAAAACTACGCATCGTACGCTTGCTTAAACAATCCGGTGCTATCGTTGCGATGACGGGCGATGGCGTGAATGATGCACCTGCTTTAAAAGCCGCCCACATCGGCATTGCCATGGGCAAGCGCGGCACCGATGTCGCGCGAGAATCAGCGGCCTTGGTTTTACTCGATGACGCATTCTCTTCCATCGTGGCGGCAGTGCGCCTTGGTCGCCGCATTTTTGATAACTTACGTAAAACCTTAAGTTTTATTATTGCGGCTCATATACCTATCATAGGGCTCTCATTTTTACCCGTCATGTTGGGATGGCCCGTGCTGCTTATGCCGGTACACATTTTAATATTGGAGCTCATTATTGATCCCAGTTGTTCACTGGTCTTTGAGGCGGAAGAGGAAGAAGACAACATCATGCAGAGAGCCCCTCGCAGCATGGAATCTAGTATTTTTCAAGCGGAGGTATTGTGGCGCGGATTTTGGCAAGGCAGCGCTACGCTCCTCGCGATACTAGGTGTCCACTGGCTCGCAATGCAACACAACATCGCAACGAACGAAACCCGCGCCATCACTTTTGCGGCAGTGGTAACTGGCAATCTGGGATTCATCTTTTTAAATCGCTCTCTCAACGGTAACATCGTCCGCACTCTGCGCTCCCCTAACTCTATGCTATGGTGGGTTTGTGCTGCTGCGAGCAGCATGTTATTACTGGTATTTACCGTGCCGAGCTTGCGCCACCTGTTCTATTTTGGAGATCCTCAGTTAACCCACATACTCATGAGCATAGGAGCAACGATAAGCGCAGTAGGTTTGATTGCTTTAACACAACGAAGACTTCTACAAAAGAACCAATAAATATAAATAAAATTTCTATAAAGCAATTTTATCTGTTACATTGTAATTTGACGAAAGCAGCATTCAAGCACACAATCTAATAATGTCATTTTTAGCAGCACCAGATGAAGCTAAATGACGCTAAAACTATCTGCAATAAACGAGTATTTGCATCTAATTAATCAAAGATAAGTGTGATTTTCTCATTACGGAGCGACTCTGTGCCATGAATAAATCCGAAGCCCTAGCCATCTTAGTAGAACAAGCGCGTCAAGGAGAATTAGTTTTTTCCGCGAGCGTGGCCACCTCCCTCAAAGTTCAAGAAGCGATAGACGTACCAGATTGTAATCTAGATACCGCGACAAAAATTATACTAAATGAACCTATGCTCGCGGCGAAAGTAGTGGCCGTTGCCAATAGCGCTGCCTACACGCGAGGGAGTGAAGTCACCAATGTGCGCTCTGCCATTGCGCGACTTGGATTCAATACTTTACGAGGATTAACCGCATCTATCGTGATGCGTCAGATTGCCGGTGCTAGCAAAAATCCGATTATTCGCAGCAAAATCAATCAACTCTGGGAACACTCTGCCCAAGTCGCGGCTTTGTCCCAAGTTATTTCGCGCCGCGTAACAAAATTAAATCCGGATACAGCAATGTTCGCTGGCATTGTGCATGAAGTAGGTGGTTTCTATTTACTATCACGGGCAGAAGAATTTCCATGCCTGCTGGAACCCGATGACTTGTCGGGCGCGAATGATGATGAAAACTTTGACGAATTTAGAAATACCGTCACCAAACTTGAAACGGAAGAGGTCATCATAGGGCGAGCTGTATTAAAAAACCTGAATCTTCCAACTGAAGTTAACGAAGCAGTAGAAGCGATGTGGTACGGCTTACATGCCATGCCACCAGAAACTCTAGGAGATACGCTATTACTAGCGAATGATTTAGCAAAAACAGTATCTCCCTTGGACACACGCACCGATACTGAAACGAATCGCTGTGAATCTGAGATTGATTTTGTGGTCGGAGAAGGTAGTTTGCTGAGTATTCTGGAAGAATCAGAAGATGAGGTCATTACTTTATCTGCGGCATTAATCATATAAAACGCCACGATGATCAGTCGCCAAGCTCCGTAAACAAAAAAGGGTTTCGAGATCAAAGTCGAAACCCTTTTTACTTATGCCAAAACTAAGACGTGTTGACCTGGATTTTATGCCTGTACTGCATTTTTAATTTGTTGCAAAGACATGGGATCTTCTATCGTCGTCAAATCACCCGCATCACGCCCTTCACACACGGCTTGGATAGAACGACGCAATAACTTACCCGAACGCGTCTTAGGCAGCATCGCCACAAAATATACACGCGAGGGGCGTGCTACCGCACCGAGTTGTTTATCGACGACCGCCATCACCTCGGCTTCCAATGCCTTTGCCAATTCGGGCGTTGCCGCACGTTCTGGATTTTTAATAATCGCAAACGCAACTGCAGCCTGCCCTTTCAATTTATCTTCAATCCCAACCACCGCCACTTCTGAAATCTGTGGATGGCTAGAAATGCTCTCTTCAATTTCACGTGTGCCTAAACGATGGCCAGCCACATTGATCACGTCGTCAGTGCGTCCCAGGATGAAGTAGTAACCATCTTCATCACGGATACCCCAGTCGAAAGTGGAATACAGCTGCTCATGCGCAAAGTTAGTCCAATAGGTTTGCACAAAGCGTTGATCATCGCCATACACGGTTTGTAGGCAACCTGGTGGCAATGGGCCTTTAATCGCCACTACACCTTTTTCATTCGGTCCACAAACGGCGCCAGTCGCTTCATTAATGATGGTAACGTTGTAACCATACATGGCAATCCCTGGGCTGCCGAGACGTGTGTCTTTGTGTTCAACACCACGCGCCACCGACAAGATAGGCCAGCCTGTTTCAGTCTGCCAGTAATTGTCGATAATCGGTACGCCCAATTCCGTCGCGATCCAATTCGAAGTCGTTTCATCGAGCGGCTCACCGGCTAAATACAAGGCTTTGAGCGAAGAGATATCGTATTTCTTCATCAATTCCACAGGATGCTTTTTCAATACACGCACCGCAGTTGGCGCAGAGAACATACGCGTCACTTTGTATTTTTCAACGATGCTCCACCATACGCCAGCATCGGGGCGAATCGGTGTGCCTTCGTACATAATCGTCGCCATACCAGCAATCAAAGGGCCATACACGATGTAAGAATGGCCGACGACCCAACCAATATCAGAAGTCGCAAAGTAAGTTTCACCTGCATTGCCGCAGAAGATATTTTTCATCGATGATGCTAATGCCACCGCATAGCCACCAACATCACGCTGCACGCCTTTTGGTTTACCTGTAGTGCCTGAGGTATAGAGTACGTAAGACATTTCATTGGACTCTAACCAAGTCACGGGCACTTGCGCGTTCATGTGTTGTTCACGCAATGCTGCGTAATCGACATCACGGCCGGCAACGAGATTCATCACATCCAGACCGCGATTCACTAACAGTACGTTCGTGGGTTTATGCTCGGCTAATTGAATTGCTTCATCCAGCAGAGGCTTGTAAGGCACCGCCTTACCGCCACGCATCCCGGCGTCGGCGGACACCACCAATACGGGTTTAGCATCATCAATACGCGTTGCTAAACTCTTAGAGGCAAAGCCACCGAACACCACGGAATGCACAGCACCGATGCGAGCACAGGCCAACATGGCAAATGCTGCTTCGGCAATCATGGGCATATAGATTAAGACTCTATCGCCCTTCTTGACTCCGAGTTCCAACATCATCGCCGCCATGCGTTGTACTTCGGCATGCAGTTCAGCAAAACTGTAGGTTTTCTCGGAATTGGTTTCAGTCGAAATGGCGATCAATGCCGCCTTATCCGACTGTGTCTCCAACCAACGATCAATCGCGTTATAACAAAGATTCGTTTCACCACCAACAAACCATTTGGCAAATGGTGGTTTACTGTGATCAAGCACTTGAGTATAGGGTTTGTGCCAACTGATGAGTTGGGCTTGTTTGTCCCAGAAGCTGGCCGGGTCTTGAATTGAGGCTTGATAAAAATCTTGGTAGTTCATGGTGTCTCCAATTTTTATAGCGTTTTGGTTTGAATTCTGTTTGGCGCGAAATTGATTGTTATTGATTGTTATTTGTTTTGCTTAATCGCCTTTTGTATTACATCAAGTTTGTGCTTTGATTCCTATGTGGCTCATCTAACTTTTACGGTCTAACTGCATTCTCTGGCCGGGTGTGGCCCGGCGGCCAATTACCTTTTTTGCTTCGCCAAAAAAGGTAATCCAAAAAAGGCGACCGTAGACTCGCCCCTGCGGGGTGCTTACGCTACGCTCCAGCATAATTTGTGCATCACAAAAAATGGGAAAGTGTTGAAACTCGCTACGCTCAGACAACAACACTTTCTTATCCATTTTCTGTGACGCACAAATTACATCGTCTCAAACGGGGGTAAGTCAAAAGCAAAAACAACGATCTACAACGGTTATTAGAAAAATGCTCGGCGTTCGGTTCTGTTTGTTTTGGTGTTGCTGTTGCTTTTGACTTTCATCCACTTCTGACACTGCCAATTGTGCGAGACAGAAAATGGATAAAGAAAGCTTCGTTGTTTGAGCGTAGCGAGTTTCGAAGCTTTCCCATTTTTTGTCTTGCATAATTGGGAACCCGAAGGGCAGTGGCAGCGTGGTCGCCTTTCTTTGCTTACTTTCTTTGGCGAAGCAAAGAAAGTGAGTGGCTGTCGGGCCACACCCGACCTACAAACCTCAATTCAAAGCACAAACTCAAAAACAATCCCCAGGCACCCTCACAAACCCTTCCATCAACACCCGAGCACTACGACTCATGCTCGCCTTCTTTACGACCCATTCGCCATCGACCAATTGCGCCTCAGCACCAACACGCAAAGTGCCAGAAGGATGACCGAAGCGCACAGCCGAACGGGCACCACCACCGGCTGCCAAATTCACTAAGGTGCCAGGAATCGCCGTTGCTGTACCAATCGCCACCGCTGCTGTCCCCATCATCGCGTGATGCAACTTACCCATCGACAGTGCACGTACACACAAATCGATTTCACTGGCATTCACTTGTTTTCCGCTCGATGACACATAATCCAAAGGTTTGGATACGAAGGCGACTTTCGGTGTGTGCTGACGTTTTGCGGCTTCTTCGATGTGCTTAATCAAGCCCATGCGCACTGCGCCGTAGGCACGAATTGTTTCAAACTTCGCTAAGGCGGCTGCATCACCATTGACGGCGTCTTGCAGTTCGGTGCCGGTGTAGCCAATCTCTTCCGCATTCACAAAAATTGTTGGGATGCCCGCATTGATCATGGTCGCTTTGAGTGTGCCTATGCCTGGCACTTCCAGATCGTCGACTAAATTCCCAGTTGGGAACATAGAACCGCCAGCGCCCTCTTCTTCGGCGGCTGGGTCCATAAATTCGAGTTGAACTTCGGCGGCAGGAAACGTCACGCCGTCAAGTTCGAAGTCACCTGTTTCTTGTACTTCACCGTTCGTTATCGGCACATACGCGATGATCGTTTTGCCGATATTCGCCTGCCAAATGCGTACCACCGCGATGCCGTTGTTTGGCACCTTATCGACCAAGCCCATGCTGATCGCGCATGAACCTACTGCTGCCGAAAGATTGCCGCAATTGCCGCTCCAATCAACGAAAGCTTTATCGATCGCGACTTGACCGAATAAATAGTCAACATCGTGATCTGCTTTAGCACTTTTCGCTAACAGTACGGTTTTCGATGTGCTCGAGGTCGCGCCACCCATGCCGTCGATTTGCTTACCATAAGGATCGGGGCTACCGATTACGCGCAACAACAAAGCATCACGTGCCGCACCGGCTTGTTGTGCTGCGGCTGGCAAATCTTGCACGCGGAAAAATACACCTTTACTAGTGCCACCACGCATGTAGACGGCGGGGATTTTGATTTGGGCTGGGTGGGACATGGTTTTCCTTACTATCTCAATTTCTTGTACAGTTCAGCTACACGGCTGAGTGTGTTAGTCGTCGCTCCTGCGAAGGCAGGAGCCCAGCGTCTTTCGTCGACAGATCAAGCTCACTCATCAACGCCACTGCATTCCTGCCTGCGCAGAAATGACAGTCAACGACCTACTCATGCAGATTTCGAAGACTCCAAAAAGTCCTGCGCGAAACGCTGCAAGACACCGCCTGCTTCGTAAATCGACACTTCTTCCGCTGTATCCAAACGGCAGGTCACGGCGACTTCGACGCGCTCCCCGTTCTTACGATGAATGACCAGCGTTAAGTCTGCACGTGGTGTACGCGCTCCGATCACGTCATAGGTTTCTGTACCATCGAGCCCCAAAGTCAAACGATTCTCGCCTGCTTTGAATTCGAGTGGCAAGACGCCCATACCAATCAAATTGGTGCGGTGAATGCGTTCAAAACCTTCTGCAACGATGACTTCGACGCCGGCCAAACGAACACCTTTGGCGGCCCAATCGCGTGAAGAACCTTGACCATAATCCGCGCCAGCGATAATGATCAAAGGCTGCTTACGTTCCATATAGGTTTCGATCGCTTCCCACATGCGCGTGACTTTACCCTCTGGCTCAATGCGCGCTAAGGATCCGGCTTTGATTTTGCCTTCAGCATCACGCACCATTTCGTTCTTCAAGGTCGGATTCGCGAAGGTGGCACGTTGTGCGGTTAAATGATCACCGCGATGCGTTGCATAGGAATTGAAATCCTCTTCCGGCAAACCCATTTTTGCGAGGTACTCACCAGCAGCGCTGTCGAGCATAATCGCGTTCGATGGAGACAAATGATCGGTCGTGATGTTGTCACCCAAGACTGCCAAAGGACGCATGCCTTTCATCGTGCGTTCACCTGCCAATGCACCTTCCCAGTACGGTGGACGGCGGATGTAGGTCGATTGTGGACGCCAATCGTAGAGTGGCGGCACACTCGCTGCTTGTTCTGTCGAAATCGCAAACATTGGCTCGTACACTTTGCGGAACATATCTGGCTTGACGCTCGACTTCACAATCGCGTCGATTTCTTCATCACTAGGCCAGATGTCTTTCAAGCGGATTTCTTTGCCATCAACCACGGTCAACACGTCTTTTTCGATATCAAAACGGATCGTGCCAGCGATCGCATACGCAACCACCAATGGAGGCGAAGCCAAGAAAGCTTGCTTCGCATATGGATGAATACGGCCATCGAAATTACGATTGCCAGACAAGACAGCCGTCGCGTACAAATCGCGGTCAATAATTTCTTGTTGGATTACTGGATCCAATGCACCGGACATGCCGTTACACGAGGTACATGCATACGCCACTACGCCAAAGCCCAGTGCTTCCAAGTCTTGCATCAAGCCGGCTTCTTCCAAGTACAGCGTGACCGCTTTGGAGCCAGGCGCTAAGGAAGATTTGACCCAAGGTTTGCGTGTTAAGCCTAGGCGATTAGCATTACGTGCCAACAAGCCCGCAGCAATCACGTTACGTGGATTTGAAGTGTTGGTGCAGCTGGTAATCGCCGCGATAATCACGGCGCCATCTGGCATTTGACCTGGCACATTGTCCCAGGCCGCTGCGATACCTTTTGCAGCTAAATCCGTCGTTGCAACACGGGCATGCGGATTTGATGGGCCCGCCATATTGCGCACCACGCCGGACAAATCAAACTGCAGTACGCGTTCGTATTCGGCGTGCACTAAGGAATCAGACCACAAACCCGCGACCTTGGCATAGGTTTCAACCAAAGCGACCTGTGCATCTTCACGGCCAGTCAATTTCAAGTAATCGATGGTTTGTTGATCGATACTGAACATCGCTGCTGTTGCACCATATTCCGGTGCCATATTCGAAATCGTGGCACGATCACCGAGTGTCAAGGCTGCTGCACCGCTGCCGTAGAATTCGAGATACGCGCCAACCACTTTGGACTTACGCAAGAATTCAGTGAGTGCTAAGACGATATCGGTTGCTGTGATACCAGGCTGCGGTTTGCCCGTCAATTCAACGCCAATGATGTCCGGCAAACGCATCCACGAAGCACGACCGAGCATAACGTTTTCAGCTTCCAAACCACCGACACCAATCGCGATCACACCAAGTGCATCGACGTGTGGCGTATGGCTGTCTGTACCGACCAAAGTATCTGGGAACGCTACGCCATTTTGGTTATGCACCACGGGCGACATACGTTCCAAGTTAATCTGATGCATGATGCCGTTGCCTGGCGGGATCACGTCGACGTTTTTGAACGCCAATTTTGTCCAATTGATGAAATGGAAGCGATCTTCGTTTCGACGATCTTCAATCGCACGATTCTTCTCAAACGCTTGCGGATCAAAACCACCGCATTCGACCGCCAAGGAGTGATCAACGATGAGCTGCACTGGCACAACAGGATTCACTTGCGCAGGATCGCCACCTTGATCGGCAATCGCATCACGCAAGCCCGCCAAATCAACCAGCGCCGTTTGACCCAAAATATCGTGACACACCACGCGCGCTGGGAACCACGGAAAATCGAGCTCACGCTTACGTTCGATCAACTGCTTTAAGGAGTCCGTCAAAGTCGCAGGATCGCAACGACGCACCAAGTTCTCAGCCAAGACACGCGAGGTGTAAGGCAGTTTGGCATAAGCCCCCGCCTCGATCGCTTCCACCGCTTCACGTGCATCGAAATAGTCGAGTGAAGTACCGGGGAGATTTTTGCGGAATTGTGTGTTCATTCATTGTTCCTTTTTTTGTTATTACTAGCTCGGCAGAGTCTAGATCATGACCGCTGAGCTGGAACGGATCGTTTAGAAAATCCGTAGTCGGGATGCAGCGCTAGGCGGCAAACGGAGCAATATGTCGATATTGCGAGTATTGCCAACAACGCGATGCGCCCGAATACGGGTTTTAGAAATGATCCAAATTTATTTGCGATCTTTTAACGGTACAAATGCGAGATCCTCAGGTCCCACATAATTCGCACTCGGACGAATGATCTTGTTGTCGATACGTTGTTCGATGATGTGTGCCGACCAGCCGGATGTACGCGCGATCACGAACAAGGGAGTGAACATCGCTGTTGGTACGCCCATCACGTGGTAGGACACGGCAGAGAACCAATCCAAGTTCGGGAACATTTTTTTGATGTCCCACATCACTGTTTCCAAACGCTCGGCGATGTCATACATCTTGGTCGAGCCCGCTTCCACCGACAAAGTACGTGCCACTTCTTTGATGACTTTATTGCGTGGGTCTGACACGGTGTAGACAGGGTGACCGAAACCAATCACCACTTCTTTGTTTTCCACACGACGTTTGATATCGGCTTCTGCTTCGTCTGGATTGTCATAACGTTTTTGGATTTCAAACGCAACTTCGTTGGCACCGCCATGTTTTGGGCCACGCAAAGCACCGATCGCACCCGTGATGGCGGAATGAATATCAGAACCCGTACCAGCGATCACGCGGCTGGTAAATGTCGACGCATTAAATTCATGTTCTGCGTACAAAATCAAGGACGTATGCATTGCACGTACCCATGATGCTTTTGGTTTTTCGCCATGCAAGAGATGCAGGAAATGGCCACCAATAGAATCATCATCCGTTTCGACATCAATACGTTTACCGTTGTGGCTGAAGTGGTACCAGTACAAGAGCATAGAACCGAAAGACGCCATCAAGCGATCAGCGATATCACGTGCGCCTGGCACATTGTGATCATCCTTCTCTGGCAAAGTACAACCCAAAACCGAGACACCAGTACGCATCACGTCCATAGGATGGGAAGACGCTGGCAAGGCCTCTAAAGCTGTTTTCAAATTCGCTGGTAAGCCGCGCAAGGCTTTCAATTTTGCTTTATAAGCAGCGAGTTCTGCCACGTTTGGCAATTTACCATGCACTAACAAATGCGCGATTTCTTCGAACTCGCAATTGTCTGCCACGTCCAAAATATCGTAACCACGGTAATGCAAGTCGTTACCAGTTTTACCGACGCTGCACAGTGCTGTATTGCCTGCAGCAACACCAGACAAAGCAACGGATTTTTTTGGTTTAAATGTTGGGTTTTCTTGTGTGGTCATTTTGATTCTCCGAAAATTTATTCGATTCAGTTTTTAAACCCCTCAACGCCGAGGCGCTTCAGACTTACTCCCTCCCCTTCAATGGGGAGGAGCTAATCACGCTTTCTCTGCGCTCTTCAGCGCCTCTGCGTCTCAGCGTTGAAGGGTTTTGATTTTCAATCCAATTTACTTATTCTTTTGCTGCGCAAACAAAGCATCTAACTTCTGTTCAAAATCGTGGTAGTTGATGCGCTCGTAGAGCTCCATACGCGTTTGCATGGTGTCGACCACATTCTTTTGTGTCCCATCGCGACGAATCGCTGTATAAACATTTTCTGCGGCTTTATTCATGGCGCGGAAAGCACTCAATGGGTAGAGCACTAAACCGACATCGGCTGAGGCCAACTCTTCTACTGTGTACAAAGGTGTAGAACCAAATTCGGTGATGTTGGCGAGGATAGGTACTTTCATCGCGTTGGCGAATTGTTTGTACATATCGAGTTGCGTAATCGCTTCTGGGAAGATCATGTCCGCACCGGCTTCAACGCACGCCAAAGCGCGATCAATTGCGGCTTCCAAACCTTCGACGGCAAGCGCATCGGTACGTGCCATGATCACGAAATTTTCATCGGTACGCGCATCAACCGCCGCTTTCACACGATCGACCATTTCTTGTTTGCTGACGATTTCTTTACCTGGGCGATGACCGCAACGCTTGGCACCGACTTGATCTTCAATGTGCATCGCTGCTGCGCCAAACTTGATCATCGATTTCACCGTGCGCGCCACATTGAATGCCGATGAACCAAAGCCGGTATCGACGTCGACCAACAAAGGCAGATCGCAGACATCGGTAATACGACGCACATCGGTTAACACGTCGTCCAAATTGGAGATACCCAAATCTGGCAAACCGAGCGAGCCAGCGGCAACTCCGCCGCCTGACAAATAAATCGCTTTAAATCCAGCGCGTTTCGCTAACAAAGCGTGATTTGCGTTGATTGCGCCAACCACTTGTAGTGGAGACTCTTCTTGCATCGCCTTACGGAAGGCGGCACCTGCGGAATATTGGGACATGTTCTTTTCCTTTTGTTTGGATGCTGCTGCTATTGCAAAGCGCGTGCCAGTATCAGGACGCATGCAAGTTGACACATGGAGATACATTAAAAATCAAAGACTTAAGTAATCAATTCTGGAAGCAATCCCGACTAAATCACTAGGCAATAAAGCTAAAACACGTTGCAAGCGAAACACATTTGAAACATAATTGAAACGCATTTTGAAACGCACAATGAAACACCACTTAAATTACGTCATCAAACCATGAGCCGTCGTCCTCCTATCCCGCGTGATCCCCAAGATAAGCCGATTATTTGGACAGTCTCGATTTCACGCCTGTTCGATTTATTCCGCGACATCATGGTGGAGTACGACGCTAGCGCCGACATTGAGCCTATCCACCTCGGCTTTGAAGAGGCTGCACAAGTTTTACGTGAACGTCTGCAAACAGAGCGTTGCGATGCAGTGATCGCGGCCGGCTCCAATGGTGCTTATCTTAAAAATCGCCTACCTATCCCGGTCGTCATTGCCAAAGCCAGTGGTTTTGATGTGATGCAAGCCTTGGCGCGCGCACGCAAGGTTTCGCGTCAGATTGCGATTGTCACCTATCAGGAAACCATGCCGGAATTAGCTGAGTTTAAAGCGACCTTCGGCTTTCAAGTAGAACAAAGAACCTACGTAACGGAAGAGGATGCCAAGAGTCAAATCAGTGAATTAAAGGCTATGGGAATACAAGCCATTGTCGGTGCTGGTTTAATCACGGATTTAGCCGAAGAAGCCGGATTGACTGGGATTTTCATGTATTCCGCAGGCTCTATCCGCCAAGCCTTTGACGATGCAATCGAGATTTCTCGCTTAACACGCCTAGAAGCAAACAAAGGTCGACAGCAAGCAGTTGGGGAATTGAGAGCACGACATAGCATCAACGATCTACGTGGCGACTCCAGTGTCATGCAAGAAGCACGACAAGCGATCATGTTATATGCGCGTTCGCCTGCAACGGTGCTAATACAAGGCGAGACTGGAACTGGTAAAGAATTAGCCGCCCAAGCCATACACAAGGAAAGCGCCCGCGCGCGCCAACATTTTGTTGCTGTGAATTGTGGGGCGATCGCAGAATCCTTATTAGAATCCGAGCTATTTGGCTATGAAGAAGGTGCGTTTACTGGATCACGCCGTGGTGGTCACGCAGGATTGTTTGAAGCAGCACATCGTGGCACTTTATTTCTCGATGAGATTGGCGAAATGCCACTGAGCTTGCAAACCCGTTTATTACGTGTATTAGAAGAAAGAGAAGTGGTGCGAGTTGGCGGTATTCGGCCTATCCCAGTTGATGTCCGCATTATCAGCGCCACCCATTGTGATCTGGAACAAAGAATACATGAAGGTCGTTTCAGAGCAGACTTGTTTTATCGTTTAGCTGTTTTGCGTTTGCGCCTGCCGCCCTTACGCGCACGCACCGAGGACTTAGTTCCACTCGCACAATGGAGTTTAAAACAAGCTTGTGCCGCTATTGGAAACCGACCACCACCTAATTTGCATGCTGAGATCAGTCGTTGTGCAAGCTTGTTACAAGCCTATAGCTGGCCAGGCAATGTCAGGGAGCTACGCAACCTCATGGAGCGCTTGGCCCTACATCTTTCCGCTATGCCGTTACAGGCGATTACGCCCAATTTTATATTGAAACTTTTTCCTGAATTAGCGCAAGAGAATCAAAGTAATAGTCTAGATACATTTCCCGTCAACCCAGTCAAACATTTGGCAGAGAATATCACTAGCCGTCCCCCTAATGACACTAATAGCACAACTGACACCACGATCCAGTTTGAAAAAACCACCACTTCTGAAGAAACACTTGATTTTCTGATGCATAAGTTCAAGAATAAACGAGATGATGTCGCTAAGCACTTAGGAATAAGCAGAACGACCTTATGGCGTAAATTAAGGGATCCAAAAAGAAACAAAATTTAACAGAAACTTACTTTTTATTTACACCGACACACATGCATAACAAAGGTGATTGCCAGCGCTTCAGGTAAAATACCGTTAAGCGAAAAAGTGATTACCTAGACATCGATATTTTTTACCGACCTACCACGGACAGCACGATGACAACTGACATGCCAGTAAAATAGCTGATGATTGTTGACGATAGTAAAGTATCTCGGATGATCATCCGCGCCAGAATCTTGGATGTTCATCCCAATTGGGAAATTATAGAAGCTAGCAATGGCACTGACGGTATCGCTTTAGCACTTGAGCAACGTCCCGACTTTTGCACTATGGATATTAATATGCCCGGCATCTTAGGGACTGATGCAGCCGAGATTCTTTTAAAAGAAATGCCTCATTGTCGTGTCGTAATTTTCTCTGCGAATATTCAAGAAAGCTTTCGTGAGCGAACCAATGCTATGGGCATCATCTTCGTTGCAAAACCTATCACGGAGAAATCGATTGCCGAAGCCTTACATTATTTTTTAGGATAAATGTGGAAAGTCTGAGCGAACTACATCTAGACGCGCTTGCCGAGGTATTTAATGTCGGTGCTGGTCGCGCAGCCGCGAGTTTGAGTGAGATCGTTGGAGACGAGGTTAAACTCTCGGTACCCTCCATCGAAGTCAAAAGAACTTCAGAAATTAATGCTGCGGCAATGGACTTTAGCAGTCCCAAATTCGGTGTTGTTAGCCAGAATTTCTCCGGCCCTTTTGATGCGCAAGCATTACTCTTATTTACCGAAAGTCATGCCTTGGAAATTGTCAGGGACATGATGGGTTCGCAAATGAGTATTGAAGAACTTGCGGAATTTGAACAAGAGGCGATGTGCGAATTGGGCAATATCATTTTGAATGCTTGCCTGTCTGCTATAGCAGATATGTTGCACATATCCTTAAACAGTTCGCTACCAGATTACAAAATTGCAACGACCGAAGAAATCTTCAAGAGTCTTCATAGCTCAGAAGATCAACCTTACGTATTAGTTCTGCACATTGACTTATCAATTGAAAAACGCCATTCAGAGGGGCATTTGATTTTTTTGCTTAGCTCAATGTCATTACACAGTTTAGTAGCACATTTAGAGCACTTTTTAGGGAATATAGAATGAGCTCTGTAGAGTCTTATCAAAGCGAAATTTTAAATAGTATTAATATGGGGTTGATCGTCGTTGATGCTGATTGCCACATCATGATGTGGAATTCATGGATGGAAAAACATTCCGGCATATCCGCTGCTACGGCCTTGCAACAACGTATCGATAGTGTGTTTCCGACCGCACCAAGCATCGCTTTTATCAATGCACTCAAAAATTCGATTACCTACGGCTTGCCTGCGATATTGTCCAATGCTTTGCACCGTTCACCACTGCCACTTTTCACTGAAGATGAAAGTGGTCATCAACAAATTCCTATTCACCAATCAATTACAATTACCACACTGACAGCGGGTAACCAAGCATCTTGCTATCTCATCCAAGTCACTGACTCTAGTACGTCTATACGCAGAGAAAAGATGTTACGCTCTCATTCAGAAGTGCTTAAAAAAGATGCTACTACAGATAGTTTAACTGGCCTACACAACCGCCGCTTCTTCGATGAACATTACAAAATCGCCCTAGGACAAGCCATACGTCAAAAGCATCTTTTATCTATCTTCATGGTAGATATTGATTACTTCAAACAATACAATGACTACTACGGGCATCCCGCTGGCGATAAAATTTTGATCAAAGTAGCTGCGACTTTGAAAGCACAAATCTCGCGTTCCTCTGATATGTTGGCACGTTATGGTGGCGAAGAATTCGTCTTGGTGTTGCCAAATATGACGGCTGAACACGGCTTGCAATTTGCGAATAAATTGATCGCAGCCATTACCGATTTACAACTTCCCCACTTAAAATCAAAAAGTAATCAAGTCATCAGCATCAGTATAGGTTTGAGTACTTACGATCCGAATCAACATCGTGAAGTCTCTGCTTTAGTCGATGCAGCGGACACCGCGTTGTACAAAGCTAAACAACAAGGACGTAATCAAGCCTGCTTTTTAGCACTAGATACTTTAATCGCACACAAGCAACAAATCGTTCGACAATAAATTTTTCAGTTTTTGGACTGCATACGTGCGACGTAATGCTACTCATTATTCAAATGCAATATTAGTATGGTAGCCATGTAACACATTACTTAGACTACCATTCTCCACTATGCTAAACACCATTTTCACTGAAAAATCTGGCTTAAATGAACGGCCATCAATTTACTAGCAACTACCCACAAGCTAATCAAAACTAGCAATAAATCATCACTAAAACTCAGTTTAACTTGCCTAGAAGAATTTCTTACTAGATACTCGCAGTAGCCAAATTAATTTGACTGTTAATCTAAGTATCCAGGTGGACGATCTTTGCTGTTGTTTTATGAAAAATGTCGGTATGAGATTCAGCAGCGAGCTCCCAAACCCACTAAGTCGCCGTGACTACTAATAATTCGTGGTCTGCTTGTCATCTTTATCATGGGAGTGAAGTGCATGAAATTGCCCGACATGCCGCTGAATGAAAACACGCGCATTCAGGCCTTGATCGATTTAAATATTCTTGACACCATCGCCGAAGAGCGATTTGATCGGCTAACGCGTTTAGCAAAACAATTATTTGGTGTTGAAATCGCCTTAGTTTCACTAATCGATTCGAATCGTCAATGGTTTAAGTCCAAACAAGGACTGAGCGTCTGCGAGACTGGCAGGGATATTTCCTTTTGTGGTCATGCGATTTTAGAGCAAAATATATTCCACATTCCCAACGCACTTGAAGATCCCCGCTTTGCCGATAATCCCCTGGTAACTGATGCACCGAACATTCGTTTCTACGCGGGAGCACCGTTACGTCCCGATGGCAAAAACAATATTGGCACACTATGCATTATCGATAGTCAACCACGCACATTAAGCATCGCAGAGCTACGTTCACTGCGAGATCTAGCAGATTGTGTCGAACAAGAAATCAAACAATTTCAGCAAAATCAGCAACACAACGCCCTACTCGCACTAACCAAAATTTCCTCCTTGAATAACACGGATTATGCCGACTTGTTAAGACAAGCTTTGGAAATTGCTTGCCGCTTCTTGAACATGTCAAACGGCATGATTAATCGCAACCGCAGCAATGATTGTGAAGTGGTCGTGCAGTGGAATCCTGACTTTCCGTGCGAAGGCTCGGTCTTATCCTTGGACCAGACCCTATGTTCTATCAGCATGCAAACCAACGAAATGACGCTGCTGCCGCAAGTTGAGACCAGCCCATATGCAGAGCTAGCAAAGAACTCCTTATTAGTATTTGGCTGTTATATAGGCGTTCCTATTAATCCCCATAACACTCGCTTTGGCACCCTAGCATTTTCCGACGTGCTTGCACGAAAACCTGCTTATTTCAGCCAGATTGAAATTGAATTTATCAAGTTATTTTCAGAATGGGTTAACAATACGATCTACGAATGGGAACTCGCCAGCTCGTTAAAATTACAACAAAGCTTGGCACAAGTGATTTCTAATGCCCAAGCAAAATTTATTCATAGCCAAGAGCAAAGCGATGGATTTAAAAGCCTGCTGCATGACATATTGGAACTGACAGGAAGCAGCTACGGCTTCATCGGAGAAGTATTTCAAGATCAACAAACGGAAACGCATCTCAAAATATTTACCATTAACCAAACGGCAAAGAAAAGAGCCTCTCACTCGGCCTATGACGACTGTAGGATACAGTATCTAAAACTGACTGAGCTCGACGACTTGTTCGGTGCGGCCATTCGCACCAAATCCGTGGTGATCTTAAATGAGCTGACCGATGAAAGAATGTTGGGCACGTCGATACATCCAGGCATACATAATTTTCTCGGCTTACCGATTTACTACAATGAAGCCATCATTGCGACCATAGGAATAGCCAATCGTCCCTTCGGGTATAAGCAAGATCTAGTGAGTTTCCTACAGCCGATTCTTCTCACTATTGCTCAATTGATTCAGGCAGCCAGAGTTCGCGCCAGTCACTTGGATAGTGAACGCCGCTTGGCCGATATTATTAAAGGCACCAATATCGGCACTTGGGAATGGAATGTACAAACAGGCGCGGCAACTTTCAACGAGCGTTGGGCCAATATTGCGGGTTACACCTTAGAAGAATTAGCGCCAGTCAGCATAGAGACCTGGAATAAATTAATACATCCGGATGATCAAAAACAATCCGAATTCTTACTCCAACAGCATTTCGATGGCGTACTTGATTACTATGAACTTGCAAGCCGTATGCGCCATAAAGATGGGCACTGGGTGTGGATATTAGATCGTGGTTGCCTAGTCAGCCGAACCGAGGATGGCAAGCCACTACTCATGTCCGGCAGTCATGCTGACATTTCAAAACAAAAGACTGCTGAAGCCCAACTAGCGCATACCGTTGAGCTTTTGGAGCAATCGAATAATGCGGCACGCATTGGTACTTGGGAAGTAGATTTAAATAAATCGTATGCCAAATGGAGTCGACTCACCGAGCAAATCCATCAAGTGCCCGCAGGTTACTCCTGCACCCAAGAGCAAGCCGTATTATTCTACAAAGAAGGAATAGACCGCGACACGATACAAGAAAAAATTCAGCGTGCGATGACCACTGGTGAGAGTTTTGATAGTGAGCTACGAATCATCACCATGCAAGGCCACGAACGTTGGGTTAGGGTATTAGGACTCACCCACTTTAATGAAGGTCGTTGTGAGCGTCTGTACGGCACAATTCAAGACATTAGTGAACGCAAACGGATAGAAACGATGAAGAGCGAATTTATCTCCACCGTCAGCCATGAATTACGCACGCCACTCACTTCCATCTCTGGCGCGCTTGGTCTCATCGTTGGTGGCGTGATAGGTGAGCTACCAGAAAAAATTAAAGCCATGCTGCATATCGCGCATAAAAATAGCCAGCGTTTGAGCTATCTGATCAATGACTTGTTGGATATGGAAAAATTAAGCGCAGGTAAAATGCAATTTCATATGCAAAGAGTTGAACTCGGCAACACACTAAGAATCGCCTCGGAGAGCAATCTAGCAGCAGGCATAGAAAGAATGATTTCCATCACCACAGATAATCCCTACCAAGAGTTGATGGTCACGATAGATCAAAATCGTTTTCTACAAGTGATGTCTAATCTGATTTCGAATGCCATTAAGTATTCCCCTAATCATGGCAATGTTTCGATTAAAGTCCAACTGATCGACAATCAACAGAACGCTAAACCACATGCACAGCAAGTTCGGGTCTCTGTCATCGACCAAGGCCCTGGGGTTCCACCGGAATTTCAAGATAGCTTGTTCCAAAAATTTGTTCAGGCAGATTCGTCCGATACCCGAAAACTAGGTGGTACTGGTTTGGGTTTAGCCATCAGCCGAGAATTGATGGAGGCGATGAATGGCAGCCTAGACTTTGAAAGAGACCGACGTGGTGGTGCGAATTTCTTTCTAGAGCTTCCCGTCAGCGCCTAAGAAAAACAAGAATAGGGACTTACACCTATTCTTGTTTGCGCATTTTTCAGAAATTTACAACAGCGATATCGGTTTTTCTTAAAAAAATACTGGTCAAAGCACATCTCTGCTTCCGCCATGACCAAAAAGACCGCATTATTCCTATTCCGTATATTTTGCATTCTGACACTACCTATTCTAAAAGAGACCAAAGATGCCTAAACTAACTCGACTCACCTTTCTGATCGCCACCGCCATCACCGCAACACTTAGCAGCGCTGGAGCGTCCCATGCCATCGCAGGCACTACCGTGATTAATTGCGGAAAACTATTAGATGTCAAAGCGGGCGTCTGGCGTGAGCGTGTCAGCATCACCATAGAAAATAATAGTGTGAAATCGATCACGGCAATGCAATCAGACCCTTCCCATATCGACTTGAGCAATTACGCTTGTTTGCCTGGGTTGATGGATATGCACGTGCATCTGTCGGATGATCCTAAGCCGCAAGTTGAACAATTTAGAAATGCCTTAAGTTTAGATGCGATTGATTACGCTTATAGTTCGACCAAATTAGCAGAACGCACTCTGATGGCGGGTTTTACCACGGTACGCGACTTAGGTGCCGCGGACGGATTAAACGTCGCCATGAAACGTGCGATTGAAAATGGCTCCATCCCCGGTCCACGTATGTTTACCGCTGGTAAAGCCATAGGTACTACTGGCGGTCATGCGGATCCATCCAATGGTCTATCTATGGCAATGCGCCGCGCCAAAGGAAAGCCGGGACCAGAAAATGGCGTAATCAATAGCGCCGATACTGCGCGAGAAGCAGTTCGCAGTCGCTATCAAGAAGGTGCCGATCTGATCAAAATTACTGCGACAGGTGGGGTACTGAGTCAAGCGGCCAGTGGTCAAAACAGTCAATTCACTGATGAAGAATTACGTGCGATTGTCAGCACCGCGAAAGACTACGGGTTTCGAGTAGCTGCTCATGCACACGGTAACGAAGGTATCAAACGGGCATTACGCGCTGGTATCGATTCTATCGAACATGGTACTTACATGGACGACGAAGCCATTGCCTTATTCAAAAAAATGGGAGCTTGGTATGTTCCCACTATTTCAGCAGGAAAATTTGTCGCTGAAAAAGCCAAGATCCCGAATTATTTCTCACCTGTGGTACAACCTAAAGCCGCAGCCATAGGTCCGCTCATTCAAGGCACCTTTGCGCGAGCAGTAAAAGCAGGAGTCAACATCGCATTTGGCACTGATGCAGGCGTTTTCCCTAATGGCGAGAACGCGAAAGAATTCCGCTATATGGTCGAGGCTGGCATGTCGCCTATAGCCGCGATACGAAGCGCGACCTTGGGCGCTGCGGAATTATTAAATCAATCCAAACGACTGGGCTCAGTAGAACCGAGCTACGCGGCTGATATCGTTGCGGTAAAAGGTGATCCATTAACAGATATCACCCTCTTAGAAAAAATCGACTTCGTCATGAAAGATGGTGTCGTCTACAAAAAACCTGATACCAAATAAGTCTTCATAAAGCTATAAATAAAAATCAGAGTGATCATTTTTCACTCTGATTTTTTAAATAATCCATTAACAAAAACAATCTCAATTTTTTTATGCTTCCCTTACCTGCCCCAGGGACTATTCTTAGCAGCATCCCCGATGTCGCTCCCAAACTTGCCTATGAGAAGCTAGAACAGGGAAAGAATTATTGGATAGTCGATGATGTGCTACCGAATGCCAAAGAAGTCGCAGAGCGTTGTTTCAATCACTCCACCTGGGAATATGGTGCGCCCTATCAGCCAGAAAGCTGGCCCGGCATGCGTTTTCACGGTGCACTGACGAACGACGAATTAAGCCATATCGAAGCTACGGTAAAACGTTTAATAGGGAAAGATAAGTTATGGATGGAACAGCCACCTGGAGGATTGCGCCTCGATTGCAATGTCGCTCAATTGGTTGGTGCTAGCGAAAGCAGCTCACATCCTCATACCGATAGCCGTAATTTATGTCGTTACGCCTGCGTCATCTATCTCAGCCCCAATCCAGCACCCAATTCAGGCACCAGCTTTTGTCGGCTGCGCTATCCCAACGGTGCCATCGGTGGAAACATCGTACTAGCGCCGCACAATAATCTGGTCGATGCATTAAAAGTTCGGGCACTGCCAATACAAGCATGGTATGAAGACTTGAGAGTAGAAAATGTATTCAATCGTATGATTTTATACAAAGCAAACTTAGTACATTGCGCTACTGGCTACTTCGGCAAAGAACTACGAGAAAAACGACTGACTACAGTTTTTTTCTGGATGACGGAAGATTAAAATTAACTGACACAGAATTCACATAACTGACTACCAACCTTAAATTAATCAGACAGTCATTAAGACAATCACTCAGACATAATAAGCGCACAAGCTTGATAGGAAAAATAGATATCGAAAATGCGCTTTAATCCAACGATCAATTTTGACATTTATCTCCTACACTTCAGAAAATAGTCACGCTCAAACGACTACTGCACAAACAACCGCCAATTTAGAACCATTACCCCACTATGAAACCCATAAAAATATTGCTGACATGGATAACAGCCTTCACAATTTTCTGCCTTAGTGGATTAAGTGGATGTGGCGGAGGTGATAAAGCGGCAACCACCAGTACGACACCTACCACCACAACACCTAGTTTGGTTTCTATTGCTATTACACCAGCCAATCCCATTATCCCACTTGGATTAAGCCAACAGTTTGTGGCAACAGGCAGCTATTCGGATGGTAGTAGCGCTGCAATCACTAAAGACATTAGCTGGACCACTAGCGGCGACGCGTCCAGCATCTTACAAACTAGTGGCTTAGCGAGCAGCAAAGCCGTTGGTACCGACACCATTACTGCAACGGTGGGCAAAATCAGCGGCACGACAAAACTGATTGTTCAGGGACCTTATGTCAATGCCGCAGCGGGTGGTAATCACTCTATCGCCTTAAAAGCCAATGGTAATCTCTATGGGAGCGGCCTTAATCGCACGGGGCAATTAGGAGATGGTAGCTCAAATGACCGTGCCGAATTTACTGCAATAGGCACTGATAACACCTGGAGCATTATCAGTGCTGGCGAATTCCACACGCTAGCCATCCGTAAAGACGGTTCACTCTGGGCTTGGGGTTTTAATCAAAATGGACAACTGGGTGATGGTAGCTTTGTAGACAAAATGATCCCAACAAAAATCGGTACCGCAAGCTGGATTGCGATCGCCACTGGTAAATCACATTCTGTCGGAATTAAAAAAGACGGAACCCTATGGGCCTGGGGTAGGAATTTTTATGGCCAGCTTGGCGATGGTAGCGTAGTCGATAAAGTAGAGCCTACACAAATTGGCACGCTCAAAACCTGGACTAGCGTCACCGCAGGTGCCGTCCACACCATAGCAAGGCGCTCAGACGGCACGATCTGGGGTTGGGGCTACAATAGTAATGGACAGGTTGGCGCAGGCACCAGCACCTCAGTGCTAACACCGACTCAGATTGGTATTGCAACTTGGGTCTCTATTGCGGCAGGTGGCAGCCACAGTCTAGCGATCCGTGCCGATGGCACCCTATTCTCTTGGGGAGCCAATGATGAAGGACAACTCGGGATAGGGTCATTTTCAGACAAACTTAGTCCAGTTCAAATCGGTACCACAAACACTTGGGCTTCAATTGCCGCTGGTGGCAAACATAGTGTTGCATTAAAAACTGACGGTAGTTTATGGATCTGGGGCGACAATAAAGAAGGTCAACTCGGTCTAGGGAATTATCAATCTCAACCCAGCCCTAACCAAGTCGGGGAGCTAAAGATTTGGAAAAACATCTTCGCCGGACAATTTCATACTTTAGGCATTCGCAGCGATGGCAGTCTATGGTCATGGGGAAGAAATCTGGAAGGACAACTTGCCGATGGCAAAAAAATCAGTACCAATCAGCCAGTCAACGTGCCCTAGTGCGCTCGATGTTCATACCAGCCTCAATATCAACTTGAGTATTGATTCAGAACTAGCCCAGTGCTAAGTTCGCGCTAAATCAAGGATGATGTAAACCAAGCTACTCGGCAAAAATTCAGCTAAAATAAAGTAGCTGGGAGAGTCATCAAAGACATTACATACCCAGCTACTAGTCGGTTGCAGCCTTACCATGGCCGACTATTACGCTTTCACAATAGGCTCACTTTACGACTCACTATTGCGGCTCACTTTACGGCTCCATCATTACGGCGCGAACATTACTCAAATCATGCAAGCTTGAAGTTGAACTCCCTAGCCTATCACCTGTCGATTGCACTTGTATTAAGCATACTGTCCTGCCATAGCAGCGCCGGCGTGAAGTCGTCGCAAACTCCCGCCACATTGCCTGCAGCCCCTCCCGTTACTACCATTCCGATTCTCATGGCGGAGCAAAAAGGTGACCGCGATCAGGCTCTGCCCTTAACAAAAAATGTACTGCAATTATTTAATTACATAGAACAAACCGGTAAGTTAAAACTGGATGTCAGACGCTACCCTTGGCGTCGCGTATTGCATAACGCAACAAATGGCGAAGGCTTGGTTTTTGGAATTTACAAAACCCCCGAGCGCCTGCAAATTTATATTTTTTCAGAACCTGTTTATTCAGACAAAATTTGGCTGGTTTATCGCTGCGAAGATAGTTTTACCTTCAACAGCGTCGCCGACCTCAAAGGTAAAACCATAGGCATAGTTCAAGGCTCCAGCGCCGGTGATGAATTTGATAGTCAAGTTAATCAATTATTTAAAGCGGAATACAACACCAGCAGTTTGGCGGGGCGATTTTCCAAGCTGTATCAAAAGCGCATGGATGCCTTCTTACTGTATGAACCACGCACCAATATCAAACAAATTCAGTCTGAATTTAATCAAATTTATGCATACGATCTAGAAGAATATAAGAAGAAAAAGAGCGATGTATTTTGTATCGCCACCAAACCAGTTTCGGTGATTGACGCCTATTTTGCCATCAGTCCCAAAGCCGACCAAAGTTGGCTGGAAAAAATCAACAAAGCCATCGCTCATGCCAGAAAAAATGGCGAGCTTGAAAAAATATTCGCTAAATAAAAAACACCAAAAACCACCGAGAACAATCATGACTCATTTTCAAACTGGCCTACTCGCGCCGATTCCCTCTCATGCGATGTATCTTCATTTTTATTGTCTGCCCTCAAGTACAGAACAACAAATCAAACAAACGCTATCGCAATTAAGTTCATTTACTAGCCAACACGATATCGTCGTCGGTCTTGCCAGCTTGCTTCTAGAACGATTGGGGGTATCCATTCCCGGTTTACGTGCTTTTCCCGAATTGAGCAATCAAGTGGTAGAAATCGTCAGACCAAACTATGATCTTTGGTGTT
Source organism: Affinundibacterium danionis (assembly GCF_042432465.1). NCBI lineage: Bacteria > Pseudomonadati > Pseudomonadota > Betaproteobacteria > Burkholderiales > Oxalobacteraceae > Affinundibacterium > Affinundibacterium danionis. Next base: position 305,940 of record NZ_JBHLXJ010000018.1, read on the forward strand.
GGCTACGTGTAGCAGAGCGTGGTGAATTGGTGCAGGCATTGCAGCAAATACAAACGCTATTAAGTCCAGTCTTTAAGCTCAGCCTACAAGTCGATGCCTTCCAATATCAATCTGGTCGCGATCTTACTGGCTACGAAGATGGCACTGAAAATCCACAAGATGCAGCTGCCATTAGTGCTGCGATTCTGAGCAGCGACAATCCACAATTACATGGCTCTAGTTTCGTCGCCATCCAACAATGGCAACATAATTTCGCGCAATTTAATAGCATGTCATCGCATGCACAAGATCATATGATAGGCCGCCGTCGCCTCGACAATGAAGAGTTAGAAGACGCCCCCGAAAGCGCGCACGTCAAACGAACAGCACAAGAAAATTTCGAACCAGAAGCCTTTGTGGTACGCCGCTCTATGCCGTGGATGCGCGATGATCAAGCTGGCTTATACTTCGTCGCATTCGGACATTCTTTTGATGCATTCGAGGCACAATTTCGTAAAATGTTGGGTTTGGAAGATCACATCAGTGACGCCTTATTTCAATTTTCTAAGCCGCTCAATAACGCCTACTTTTGGTGCCCACCTATACAGCAAGGGCGCCTAAATTTAAGCGCCCTTGGTATATAAAGTCAGCTAATTGTCCATCTATCCATCACTACGCAAAGCGGCAATCGGGTCTAAACGCGATGCCTGCTTAGCGGGAAATACGCCGAATGTCAAGCCAACTGCAATACACATCGACACGGCGATAAACAGACTAATCGGTGACCATGCAACCGACCACCCAGCCAAGGTGGCGATGCTGTAGGCAGCAATAGCGCCCAGCACAACGCCCATTAAAGCACCAGTGACAGCGATCACTAAAGCCTCTGCCAAAAACTGTTCCACCACATCACGACGACGTGCCCCCAAAGCTCGCTTCAAGCCGATTTCACGACGTCGTTCCAAAACGTTCGCCAGCATGATATTCATAATACCGATACCGCCAACCAACAGGGATACCGCAGCAATCGAGCTCATAACGATGGTAAAAATACGCTGTGTCTGTTGATTCTGACGATACAAACCCATAGGCACAATCAGATTGGTGTCATCCGCATTGGCATGACGTTGTTCTATTAAAGTTTGCAGTACCTTGGCAGCAATGTCTGGTGAATTTTTCCCATCCAAGCGTAAGCTAATACCATCAACCTCGTCTTCAATCTGCGTAAATAAAAATCGAGCACGACCGCTTTCCCAAGGTACGAATAAACGTTCGTCATCTAAGCCTAATTTAACCCCTTCAAATTCTGCTTTGCCAGCCGAACGATCGGTTAGGACACCAACCACTTCTAACCAAGTATGATTCAACTTGATTCTCTCACCTACCGGATCTTTATCGCCAAATAAGCTCTTGGCGAGCCTAGCGCCTAACACACACACAGGTGCCAGAGTGTCGCTATCTTCTTGAACAAACCAACGGCCATTAGACACTAATAGGCCACCATGTTCGGCATAGCTGCGCGATATCGCAAAAGCACGGGCGGCAACAATATTGATGCCATACACCAATTGATCTACTTTAATTTCTTTTCTCAATGCAACGGACTGCGCTCCAGGTACGACTGCCATCGCCGCATTGGCATCTGCTGCCGACAATCCTAGAGAACGAGTCCGTATATCTTTTAATTTTTCAGCGGCAATTTGTTTGCTTTCTAATAGCACATTATTCAATCCCAACTCTGCAACTAAACGCAGAGCTTCGCGCTTACTTCCCTCACCAACGGCCAACATTGCCACAATCGCCGCCACCCCAAAGATCATCCCAAGTAAAGTCAAACCTGTACGCAATTTACGACGTTTTAATTCAACCACCGCTTCTATCAATAATGCACGATTCATGAATTCACACCCTTCTTCAGCGGAATCAAAACTAATTGAGCGCCTTCACTAAGACCTGACTTAATCTCACTGCGCACTTGCCCACGCATTCCCAGCTCCACTTTTTGCTTTTGCATTTTTGATTTTTCCATCAAATAGACAAAATAATCACTGCCCTCCTGAACCAGAGAAATATTCGGTACGGTCATAACTTTTGCCGCACTTAATAAGCTTACTTCACCAGTAATTGCCTGTCCTGGCTTCAAGGCAAATTTTTTGACCAGAGCACTATCAATTGTCGCTTCAAACTCAGAATATTTAACGGGTGATTCTCGCGATTTAGTGCTCGCTGTTTTTCCAACTTTCGTCACTTTCAGATCTAATTCTGTACCTGTGCCGGACAAACGCACCTTAATCGGCTGCCCTTCTTTTAAACCAAATGCGGCACCTTCAGCGATACTAAAACGTGCAACTTGCTGATCAAGATCGGGCAGAGAGCCAAATTCATCACCCGCCCACAATTTTCCACCGACCTGAGGAAAAGTTCCATCCCAACGAGCCTTCAATAAAAAGACACCTTGGTGCGGCGCCACTAACTCCAAAGCCGATAAGCTCTTGCGTTGCTGATCAATAGTTAGAGTCACGCTATCTTTTTGCGAAGTAATAACTGCTTGTTCGGCCTGACTGCGAGCGCCAATTTGGGTATTTTTCCACTGCAAATAATTTTGCTTATGATTTAAAAAGCCAATGTCGGCCAGTGTATCGAGGATCTTATTCTGTGCAAAAATTTGTAAGTCCGCATTGGCATAACGCTTACTCAAGGACAGATCCGCATCAACCTTCGCACTATCTGATTTCAACTCCGTACGTCCCAATTCAGCGGTCGCCTGCACACCCACTTCCAACAATTCTTTACGCAGCAAATCAATTTCGGCCTGAGATAATTTGACACGCGCTTGTTCCGCATCAAATTTTGCGATGACTTGCCCCTTTTCTACCAAGCTCCCACTTGGCACCATCGATATCAAATTACGGCTATCCCAGCCCGATCCCGGCACGCTTAATGGCGTGCTAGCTGCCGCTTTAATCTCACCTTCCGCAACTAAAGCTTCCTGCCACGGTTTCGCCGTCACGGTCTCTATCGCCTGTTTGTCCGCATCACTTTCGTCACTACAACTACAAAGTACAGACACCATTAGTATCAAAGCCATTTTTTTCATTTATATGCTCCTACTGTGGATGCCGATCTAGATGTTGATGACATTGAAGTTGGTACTGAAGTTGAAGTAGGTCTTACTCCAGGCAAAACAGGATTGACTAATTTGACTTGCACCGCCGTACCTGGTTTCAAATTTTTTGGTAAGGCGTCAAATTCGATTTCAACATCTCTGACTATGATAGGTTGATTCTTGGATTTGCCATGAAACACTGGACCAAGTGCAATGATTTTCGCTGCAAGATGCGCATTTGCGCCGGGCGCCACAATCTTAACGGTTTGTCCTAATTTAACCAGCGAGACCTGAGCTTCAGGCAGCTTGGCAGCCACATATAATTTTTCTGGATCTGCTAAATTGGCAACCATACTTCCCATAAATACGCGGCTACCTACGGCAAACTTTTCCCCGTCAAAGCCACTGTTATGCACCATCGTCCCTGCTTTTTTTGCCAAAACAGTTAAGTCCTTCTGTCCCTTTTGCAATCCATTTATGCTTTGCTGCAATTGCGCTATTTCAGTTTTTAATCCACGGAACTCGGCACTTCTGGCACGCTGTTGCGCATCACGCTGACGTTCCGACAATAGCGCCAATTGATTAAACAAATCGCGTTCTATCACCAACTTATCGTATTCAATTCGTTTCACCAACTCTTTAGGTAATGATGCTTTGCGTTGGGCTTTCTCCGCATTGCTCTTGGCTTCACTCACGGCCAAGTCAGCAGCCTTCGCTAACTCAGCATGATCCAATACCAATTTTTCTAATGTGCGCTGTTTTTCTTTGAGAGAACTTAGGTTAGTTTCCAGTCTAGTTTTTACTTCGTTGGCCTCGAATACCGCCGCCATCTCTCCTGCCTTCAACTGACTCCCTTCTGGCGCTAACATCACTAAAGTATATTCCCAGACCTGCTGTATATTCGGCGGTGCAATCGAGTACGAAAGCCGCGATAAAACTTCGCCTTCTATACTCAATTCTTCATGCTTATCCTTAGCGCCTACGTCCGCAGTATTCTGGCTTACTTTAAGTTTATTTCCCTTCGTTGAGGCCGTATCGAGATTGCTCGGCGCATCAGACTTACGCTGATTTTTTGCATCATCTGCCAAATTATTAGCCGATTCAGTGCCAACTTCTATCGATACACTCATACCCTGCTGTAACGACAACCCCGACTCATCAGCTAGCGTAATATCAGTCTTAAAGTAGCGACCATTACCCCAAATCGCCTTAGCTTCAGTGGCACTGGCAATGTGTTCGATTCGCCCCTTGCTCAACGAACCTGGTATGGCATCAAAACGCAATACAACCGTCTGACCTTCTTTTAAAAACGGACGATCCGCTTCCAAGACCCAAGCAGCTACTTTCAATTTCCCTGCGCCTACAATTTGCCCCGCCATCGAACCTATGTGGGCTGAACCGCCCTCATCCAAACGCTTGCCATTCCAAATATCATAGCCGTGAATAACAATCCCATCACGACCCGCACGGACTTCACTTTGCGCTTGCTTCACCTTGGCGTAAGCGATTTGTATTTGCAAACGCTTGACAGCCAATTCACTATCTTCCAGTTTCCTTTTTACCGCATCACGTGCGTTATCTGAAGCCTTTAGCTTTACCTGCAAATCGCTCGTCGCTCTGCCAAGTTCCCCCTGATATTTATCGAAGTCCAATGCAGATATTTGCGCCTTCGGCAAAGCCGCATCAATTTTCGCTTTTGCTAGCGCACTTTGAGCAGTGACTAATGCACGCTCAGCTTCCACCGTTTTTACCTCTAATTCTGCAATCTCTTTCAACCCTCGTTCACGAGTTTGCACGAACTCAAGCTCTAGTCGCTCCAACTCAGAATCACCTTGCGAATCGACTCTTAAAATAACTTCGCCAGCCTTCACACTTGCCCCTTCGGGAACAAAATATCTGAGCGTCACTGGAGATACATTTGCTGCTGGAACTAAAATAGGCCACGAATCAATCGCTTGTACTTCACCTGTTATCAATACAGGGCGCTGATACGCGGTTAATCTATTTTTCGCCTGATTTTGCGTCTTATTTTGCGTACCACTCAAGGGCAAAGTAGTTGGCTTACTGAGCGTTGCCGCTAACAGAGGAGTATCTACGAGAGACAATGAGAAAAATAAAAGACTGCCCCAACTAAGCAAGCTTCGTGTTAAATTTTTGCTCAACTTCATACCTGCACCTCATCCACTTTGCCATCTTTTAAATGTATCGTGCGCTGTGCTTTTGCTGCGATATTAGGATCGTGCGTCACCAACACCATAGTCTGCCCATTAGCATGTAACTCGGCTAATAATTCCAGCACATCGACCGCACTTTTCGAGTCGAGATTACCGGTAGGTTCGTCTGCTAACAATAAGGCAGGTTGATTCAATAATGCACGGGCAATGGCAGCTCTTTGCAATTGCCCCCCCGACAGCTCTCCTGGCAGATGCGTCATGCGCTGGCCTAGGCCGATACGAGTTAGCAAGCTACGTGCGCGTTGCTCTGCACTGGGATCAAGGACGGCCGCATAACGCTGTGGCAACAAGACATTTTCTAACACCGTCAAACGTGGCAAGAGGTGAAACGATTGGAAAACAAAACCTATCCGTCGATTACGCAAATCCGATGATGCATCATCATCCATACTCGCAATTTCATCAGCGTCTAAGTGATAAGTGCCACTATCGGGCTTATCGAGCGCACCAAGAACATTGAGCAGAGTCGACTTACCAGAACCCGAAGGCCCCATGATGGCGACAAATTCACCTTTGGCGATAGACAAATCAATGCCGTCCAAAGCCCGTATCTCATTCCCTCCTTGTAGGTAAGTCTTACGGATATTTTGTAGTGCAATCATATTAGTGAATTCCTTGCTTACTCTAAAGAATACGGTTCAGGTAAAAAATGTCTAGGCTTATTATTTTTATCAGGCACATCACGAGCGGCAAGTATCATTAGCAAACTCAAAATTGTCAATAAATTAGGCTTTATAGAAAATTTAAAATAACAAACATTAGTTAGGCAAAACTCGTATCAGGTTGATCGATCGTCACTTAATAGTCCACCAATAATCGACAATCAAAAAAATCCCAGAACGGGCTAGAAAATGATGAACTTATGAAGGTCGAAATAGTCAATCTTTACGATATCTATCGAATGCCGTATAAACTGATTTTTATAAGTTTTCGCCTAATATCTTTCGTATCGCCCAGCTACCATCTGCATCCCTTTGTCTCGATCAAAAAGGATCTTTCATGAAAAAATTATTACTCTCGCTAAAACTACTTGGTATCGCAGCGATGTGCTATACACCATTAAGTCAGGCTCAAGTTTTACCGGTTCGCGAACAAGCACGCATCATCAACGAAAACTTAGCAGAACGCTTTGAGCACTTATTGCCAGAAATGATGGCGCAAACTGGGATCGATATGTGGGTCATCATAGGGCGTGAGTACAATGAAGATCCAGTGTTAAAGACCATGCTGCCAGCCGAATGGTTGAGCGCGCGCCGCCGCACCATACTGGTGTTTTATCGCGATTTACAAAGCAAAAAATTGGAAAAATTAGCCGTCGCCCGCTATGACTTTGGCGACAATATTAAAGCGGCATGGGATACGCAAAAATACCCTGAACAATGGGACGCACTTATCAATCTTATCAGTCAGCGTAATCCTCAAAAAATTGGGATTAACACTTCACAGCATTTTGCCCACGCTGACGGTTTAGATCAGACGGAATATCAAGAATTCACGCAAAGATTGCCTAGCAATTTAAAAGCCAAACTCGTCTCGGCCGAACCGCTGGCGATACGCTGGTTAGAAACTCGTACCGCTAGAGAGATGCAGTTTTATCCTCAATTAATCAACGCCACACACAAAATTATTGAAGAAGGATTTTCTGAATTGGTGATTACACCAGGCATCACCACCAGCGATGATGTAGTGTGGTGGTTCCGTCAAAAAATACGAGATTCAGGCTATGACACTTGGTTTCATCCTACGGTAGATATACAACGTATGGATAATCATGACCAAGCGCAACGTAGTTTTGCGTCGCGTCCCAAGAATAATATTATTCTTCCTGGTGATTTAATACATGTCGATATAGGCATCACGTATCTACGTCTCAATACCGACATTCAGCAGCACGCCTACATTTTAAAACCGGGTGAAACCGCTGTACCCGAAAGCATACGACTAGCTTTCGCCAAAGCCAATCGTTTACAGGATATTTTGACCTCACAGTTTAAAGAGGGCAAAACCGGCAATCAAATTTTGACAGACGCCTTATCACAAGCAAAAAAAGAAAATATCGCGGCAAGCATTTATTCGCATCCGATCGGTTACCATGGTCATGCGGCAGGTCCCGCAATCGGTATGTGGGACAACCAGAACAATGTTATCGGGACGGGTGATCAGGCGCTACGCGCCAACACAGCCTATTCCATAGAACTCAATGCGACCAGCACTATTCCCGAATGGAAAAAAGATATTCGCATCATGCTGGAAGAAGACGCGTACTTTGATGGAACGAAAGTACGCTACATTGATGGTCGCCAAAAAGAAATCTACCCAATACCCAGAGCAAATCGATTTAACCAATAGCGGATCGATGGCGGATCAATAGTAGATCTTTCATAATTCAACCAAAAAAATGCCCTCACATTGAGGGCATTTTCACGAACAAAACCTGCACAGATTTTCCAAGTTTTATTTCTGGTCGTGACGGTAAGTAATTTGCTCGACGCGTATCAATTGCGCATCTTCACTTTCTTTGTAAGACCACTGTGGTTTGTCTGCCGCTTTTTGACTACGGACATTCATAACGACCAACAGCAAAAAGAGCTTCACTAACATGAATATCACAAACAGCGTCAATATCAGAGGCACGATAGTAATCAATAATGCGATGCCTATGCACAGCATTAATAAACGTGGCAACGGTGTTTGCATCAATACTTGGGCGGCTCTATTACCAAGCGCACGCAACTCTTGCCACGCTTGACGCAATACTGAGTATAAATACTGTTTAGTGGAATTTTTCATGATGTATCCTCGATATAGAAACTGTAAAAGCAAATCCACTGTAAAACATCGCAGGCAAATTTGCTTACCGTATCCGACCAACTTTAATTTTAACGGTATGAAGTGCTCGACTCGTGGGGTGAACGGATTATGCAGACAGAGCGGATAAGTAACTACGGTAAAACCTGAAGTAAATCGCCACAGCATAGCCTGCTTGAAAAACGCCATAGAAGCAGAGCCAGCGCCCGCAGCAAAACACCTGCAAACAGAAAAATAAACATAAAAGCAAATACGATTTACATCAAGGAATCGGGCGTTGATACCGTCAATTCTGCATTTCATCGCATCCCGCTGGCACACGACGCAGCTCGGCTTTAGAGTAACAACATCAGCACAACATCAACGCAAACAAGCACATCGAAGGAGTAATTACTATGTCGAGCAAAATACAAAAACTAGTCGCACTATGTAGCGCATTTATCATCAATGGCGTTTTTTGCGCCACGAGTTTTGCAAACAATTCTTATCCAGTCAGCGCATCAACACCAGCGTCGCCTGTACCTACGACAAAGTCCAGCATACAAACGGTCGTCATCGCGGCCAAGCGTTTAAATGCTAAACAAAAAGCTGATTACGATACGACCCAAAACAACAGCAGCATGCAAACCGTCACCATTTCGGCAAAACGACTCAGCGCTACCGATAAATCTCCATTTAATAAAGCGCACGAAAAACAACAAACATCAACAAAGGAATCGCTCAGCTAAAGTGAGGATGGTTCAAAAATCAATGCAGAAAATATTCTAATCTGACCCATTTTCCAGTAATTATTTGGATTTATGTTTAAAAAAAACACGAAATGTCAGTTTGGCTAAGTATAAATACCCGCCCCATCAAATAAATTATTAAAAGAATATTTTTTTGATACAAATCTATTACAATTAGTTTGACGTAGATTAAGCAATTTGATTTACACTCATCGCTTCGACGCGATTCATTTGGAGTTCTGACTATCATGAATACGAAAAAAATTTCTCTCGGTATTACTCTGGCAGCCTTTGCTAGCTTTGCTTATAGCCAAGAATTTGTGGTTTCTCAGTCTCAGATGAATAATCAGCCAGCGTGTCAGGAAAATTGTCCAGCAGACGGCGCAAATGGTGGTCAGGCTGCATTGCAGATTGATCGCAGCGGCATGGATAAGGCCTCAGTGCATTTACAAGTTCTACAGCAAAGTTCGCAAAAATTTAGCGAACCAGCCAATTCGAAGAAAAATAACGACGATAAAAAGCCCTCTAGCAAGGCTCAAAGCAATTCCTGATTGACGATTAAAATAACTCGCAGTACAAAAATCAATGGCCTAGTTTTAGGCCATTTTTTATTCCTGCATCACAAACCAATTTAAATCGAAGAACGGTCTATACGTTTACTCAAAATAATCGATGTCGAGGTTCGACGCACACCGTCACGATTTCCGATTTGATCGAGCAGCCTATCCAAGACCTCAGTGTTGGCACAACGCAAGGTCAACATATAATCAATCGACCCGCTCACAGCGCATAAACTTTCCACCTCCGGTATTTGCTCTAAAAATGCGATCAAGCTACCGGCATTGCGCGCCTCCACCGACAAACCAACATACGCTCGGACCATGGGCTGATACATCACTGGATTAAGTTTCACACCATAGCCAGCGATCACTTCACGTTTCTCCAAGCCCTGAATTCGGGCGATCACCGTCGTACGCGCGATACCAATTTGCCGGGCAATCGTTGTCACCGGTACTCGCGCGTTATCCATTAGCAAGGCCAAAATTTTATTATCAATCTGATCCAAAACTGGTTTCACTTTAACTCCGATCGCCTTACATCAATTCACAAGCAAAACTTAAAGAGACATCTTGCTTCATTAGTTCGTCATATTGTATCGATATTGAGCAATATGACATCAATTTCATCTCTATTATCTGACACTGATAGCAACTACACTAGAAAAATAAAGAAGAGGATACGGTGAAGTTCCATCAAATAGTCAGGAGTACCAAATGAAAACAAAATTAATGCTTCTCGGCGCCGGCAAAATTGGCGATGCTATTTTAAATTTACTCTCACATACAGGGGACTACGACATTACCGTCGCAGATCACGATCAAGAGCAACTACGAAGAATCGAACTGGCGCAATTCCCTGGTGTCAAAATACGTCACGCAAATCTTAGTGACCAAGTGACCGTAACGGCGCTACTACGTGATCAGCAAGTCGCACTATCGGCCTGTCCTTATTTTTTGACACCTATCATTGCCAAAGCCGCGAAAGAAAACCAATCTCATTATTTTGACTTAACGGAAGACGTGGCAAGTACCCGAGTGGTCAAACAACTTGCGTTAAATGCCAGCAGCGCCTTTGTTCCTCAATGTGGTTTAGCCCCTGGATTTATTTCTATTATTGCCCATGATATTGCGAGCAAATTTACTAGCTTACGCGATGTCAGTTTGCGAGTCGGCGCACTTCCCACCTATCCTAGTAACGCGTTGAAATACAACTTAACTTGGAGCACCGACGGTCTCATCAACGAGTACTGCAACCCCTGCGAAGCCATCGTTGATGGACGTCAACGCGAAACCTCAGCCTTAGAGGAAATAGAACAATTTTCCTTAGATGGAATCGCCTATGAAGCATTCAACACCTCAGGGGGTTTAGGTTCGCTATGTGAGTCGCTACAAGGAAAAGTGGAAAATCTAAACTACAAAACAGTGCGCTATCTGGGTCACCGCGACATAGTCAAAGTATTGATACGCGATCTGGAGCTAGGTAAACCAGATCGCCGTCCAATTTTAAAAGAGATGCTTGAAACCTCGATTCCCACCACCAAACAAGATGTGGTGTTAATCTTTGTGAGTGTCATTGGTCAACGCAATGGCCGACTGGAGCAAGAATCCTACGCAAAGAAAATCTATGCCCAAACCGTCAACGGGCAGTTACTCTCCGCGATTCAGCTCACAACGGCATCCGGTATCTGTGCCATGGTGGAATTACTACTTGCTGGAAAATTACCGCAACACGGCTTAGTACGCCAAGAACAAGCGAGCTTAGATGCGTTTTGCGAAAATCGATTTGGTCGCTACTATGCGAATTGAGTTAATTTCGGCTGAAGTGATTCTCTCAACAATCGCCGTGAGTTCGGATTTTTATCACTGCTCAATCAAGCTAAAATCGGGCTAAAAATACTGGTAAATGGTTTTCGACACTAGCCTCAAAAATTAACTAGCATCTTGATCAAGCTGTCGGAGATACGCTAATTTCTCAGCGATTTTAATTTCCATACCGCGTGGCACGGGTTCATACCAGCGAAGGTCTTCCAAACCTTCGGGCATATAAGTTTCACCCGCCGCATAGGCGTTTGGCTCATCGTGTGCATAACGATAAAGTTTGCCGTAGCCTAGCTCTTTCATCAGTTTAGTTGGCGCATTGCGCAAGTGCTCGGGTACGCCACGCGATTTATCTTTGGCAATGAAGAACCGTGCCTGTTTATAAGCCATATAAATCGCGTTAGATTTGGCCGCGCAGGCCAGATACACCACCGCTTCTGCTAACGCTAACTCACCTTCGGGAGAACCTAAGCGCTCATACACCTCGGCAGCATCCAAACTAATTCTTAATGCACGCGGATCTGCCAAACCGATATCTTCACTCGCCATACGAATAATGCGGCGTGCCAAATAACGTGGATCGGTACCACCATCTAGCATGCGCACCAACCAATACAAAGCAGCGTCGGGATTAGATCCTCTCACCGATTTATGCAATGCCGAAATCTGATCGTAAAATGCATCACCGCCTTTATCAAAGCGACGTAGCGTATCACCCAAACACTCTGCTAAAAAATCACGATCCACTTCTGTCAATGCTTTGACCTGCGCAGCGCGTGCAGTGATATCAAGATTATTCAGCAGCTTACGACCATCACCATCGGCACTCGCCACTAAGCTTTGTTTCGCCTCTACCGTAAATTGCAAGCCATCTAATTCCTGCGCACAAGCTTTATCTAACATCAAAGTTAGATCATCTTCGCTCAGCGATTTGAGTACATACACAGCAGCGCGCGACAGTAAGGCACTATTGACTTCGAATGAAGGATTTTCAGTCGTCGCACCGATGAAAGTGAATAAGCCACTTTCTACATGCGGCAAAAAGGCATCTTGCTGACTCTTATTAAAACGATGAACTTCGTCCACAAATAAGATGGTGCGACGTTGCGATGTTGCTCTTACATATTCAGCGCGTTCCACCGCATCTCGGATGTCTTTCACGCCAGATAAAACCGCCGACAAAGCGATAAATTCAGCTTGAAAAGCCTGCGCCATCAAGCGTGCCAAGGTAGTCTTACCGACACCTGGCGGCCCCCACAGCAACATAGAGTGCGGCTCGCCTGATTCGAAGGCAACGCGTAAAGGTTTACCTTCACCTAATAAATGTTGCTGGCCTATGACTTCCGTCAAATTATTTGGACGTAGCCGTTCGGCTAAAGGTTGATGCAGCGAGGCTTGCGAATGTCCCATCATTGACGCAAAACTTCCGCGCCTAGTGGCACAATAAATTTAAATTGGTCGGCAGAGAAACTTGGATTTTTCTCAAAATTTTTCAAAGTGACCAAGGATAATTGTCCAAAACTATCGCGTAACTCCATGCCGACAGGAACACCGTCTTTCATACCGATTGCAATCGTATCGAACTGACTGTCTTTCGTTTTAGGGGTTGCTTCCAACCATTCAACACCTTGTTTCAGACCAACGTCTTTCATCTCAAAGTTTTTGTCTAATTCAACGCTACCAAACAAAATAGCGGCAGGACTGGAAGCAATGGCGTTACCCAAAGATTTCACGGTCACTTGATTTAAATCTTTATCGTATAAATACAGCTTGTCACCATCCGCTTGCAGTACTTGTTCGTAGGGCTTCAAATAGGCCCAAATAAATTTACCAGGTCGCGCAAATTTAAATGTACCGGTGGATGACTTGCCCACTTTCGACACGCCATTTGCCGACTTCATTTGCACTTGTAAAAACTCGCCTTTTGCGGTCTTGGTATTTGTCACGAAAGCTTTAAATTGCTCAATGGCAGAAGCTTGTGCTGTGCTCATGCCCACCAAGATCAAGCCCAATGCAATCGCACTTATTTTTATACTACGGATACTATGATTTAGGGATTTCAAAATATGTCCAATTCTGTTTTATACACGTGAATGCTTAACTACTTAACGCACTGGCGAGTTATCAGGTCTACTCGGCATTCCCAGCAGGCACCAAAATCTCGCGATTACCGTTTGATTGCATGGTTGAGACCACGCCACTGGTTTCCATTTGCTCCAAGAGACGGGCTGCGCGGTTATAACCAATACGCAAATGTCGTTGAACCAGAGAGATAGACGCGCGACGATTTTTCAATACAATAGCAACCGCCTGATCATACAAAGCATCCGCTTCACCACCACCTTCACCAGGTGCCAGCGCATCGCCGCCTTCTTCTAATACGCCACCTTCTAAAATACCTTCTATGTAATTCGGTTCGCCTTGTTCTTTCAAATACTTCACCACACGATGCACTTCATCATCAGACACAAAGGCACCATGCACACGCACTGGTAAACCCGTACCTGGCGGCATATACAACATATCACCCATACCTAACAAGGATTCAGCGCCCATCTGATCGAGAATCGTGCGAGAGTCAATTTTACTGCTGACCTGAAATGCGATACGCGTAGGAATATTCGCTTTGATCAAACCCGTAATCACGTCCACAGAAGGACGTTGTGTCGCCAAGATCAGATGCAAACCCGCAGCCCGCGCTTTCTGCGCAATACGTGCAATCAACTCTTCGACTTTCTTACCCACCACCATCATCAAGTCGGCCAATTCATCAATGATAATGACGATAGTAGGAAGTTTTTCCAGTGGTTCTGGCGCGTCGGGTGTCAAGCTAAATGGGTTAGGAATATGCTCTTCACGCTTACTTGCTTCCGCGATTTTTGCATTGTAGCCAGCCAGATTCCGCACACCCAATTTTGACATTAATTTATAACGGCGTTCCATCTCATTCACCGCCCAATTCAAGGCATGACCAGCTTGGCGCATGTCCGTCACAACCGGCGCTAGCAAATGTGGGATGCCTTCATACACCGACATCTCCAACATCTTAGGATCAATCAAAATCATCCTAACGTCATTCGGATCTGACTTATAAAGTAAGGATAAAATCGTCGCATTAATACCGACTGACTTACCTGAACCCGTTGTACCCGCAACTAAAAGATGCGGCATCTTAGCGAGATCAGCCACCACAGGATGACCTGCGATATCCTTACCCAAAGCGACCGTCAAATTGGAGGCACTATCGTTGTAGACTTTGGAGCTCAATATCTCAGTCAAACGTACAATCTGACGCTTAGGATTGGGTAATTCCAAACCCATATAGTTTTTACCGGGAATGGTTTCAACAACGCGGATAGAGGTGAGCGCAAACGAGCGCGCCAGATCGCGCGCCAAACCAACAATCTGGCTACCTTTGACACCGGTAGCAGGTTCAATTTCATAACGAGTAATCACCGGACCTGGATAAGCCGCTATGACTTTAGCATCCACACCAAAATCGGATAATTTTTTCTCAATCAGGCGACTGGTGAACTCTAAGGTTTCTATGCTCACCGTTTCTTGCGTAACAGGTGGCTCGTCCAATAGAGATAGTGGCGGTAGATTAGTATCAGGCATATCGTTGAACAAAGATACCTGGCGTTCTTTTTCGATACGCTCTGATTTTTGCACAGCGATGACCTGTGGCTCAATACGGATAGGCGGCGCTTCAACAATTTTTGCGCGTTCTTGCACTACTGTCGTTTCGCGTTTCACGGCAGCAGTTTCGCCTACTTTACGATCTTCGTGATCAGTATATTTTTTACGGAAAAACTCAAACGTCGTTTCAATCGCCGTGCCCGTATTTTCGGCAATTTGCCACCATGAAATATGGAAATACAAACTAATACCTAAAGCCACCAGCAACAGCAACAGCAGCGTTCCACCCGTGAATCCAAATGCCGATGAACTCAAACGCCCAATCAATTCGCCCAACACGCCGCCATGCACGCCCGGCAAAGCCAATTTGACCGAGTACAGGCGCAACGATTCCAAACCCATGCAGCCTACTAAGATTAGCGCAAATCCTGAGTATCGAATGATCTTTTCCAAACTATGCGGGATTTCGGTTTCTCGCTCGGCTAACTTATTATTGACCTTACGATAATCTACCCACACCATACGTAGAATCGCTAAGCAAAACCACCAAGCGGAAAAACCAAAAATAAAGAAAAACAAATCCGAAATATAGGCGCCAACTCGACCACCTAAATTGTGGTAACGACTGACCTCGGTGGCGCGTGACCAACCAGGATCGAGTGGAGAATACGTTGCAAATATCAGCATCATATAAACACTGATCGCAGCAAACAACAACCATCGAACCTCGGTCAACAAAACGACCATGCGATTCGGCAAAGGCGCGCTGAGCGGCGCATTGCGACTGCGTTGATAAACTTCGTTAGAATTGGTCATAAATCTTTGAGAAAACAAGCAAACATGATTGTAGGGCAAAAGCCAACCTGTAGGCTATACAAGGCTCTCTTTACATATTATTTCTTAGTTTTCCAGCTCAGCATTGCTGTCACACAATCATTGCCTTATAAAATGGCACTAAAAAACCTGCACTTAAAAAACGACAATTAAGACAAAGTTAAAATCAACACAATGCATTTGATAAATAAGCATTCCTTGACTTGAATAAAGTCAAGTTCTCCCAAATCTGGGATAATGTGCCACTTCGCAGATCAGCACATGGATTTGCAGCAAAAATAATATTCGTTTAACACTATTTGCCTTCAATTCGTATTTTCGTCGACCTTTTACATCGGAACCACTATGTCTACACCTAAATCAACCAAACACGCCCATGTTTTGATTCTCGGCTCTGGGCCAGCTGGTTACTCTGCTGCCGTGTACGCGGCACGCGCTAATCTCAAACCTGTCTTGATTACTGGCGTGGAACAAGGTGGTCAGCTAATGACGACAACCGACGTGGAAAACTGGCCAGCTGATCCGAACGGCGTGCAAGGCCCAGAATTGATGCAGCGCTTTTTGGAACACGCAGAACGCTTCAATACTGAAATCATTTTTGATTATATACATACGGCCAAGCTGACAGAAAAACCTATCCGCCTGATCGGTGATCAAGGCGAATACACTTGCGACTCATTGATTATTGCAACTGGCGCATCCGCCCAATACTTAGGACTGCCTTCTGAAGAATCCTTCATGGGCAAAGGTGTTTCTGCCTGCGCCACTTGCGACGGCTTTTTCTATCGTGGCAAAGAAGTCGCCGTTGTCGGCGGCGGCAATACCGCAGTAGAGGAAGCTTTATATCTGTCAAATATCGCTAGCAAAGTCACCGTCATTCACCGTCGTGACAAATTCCGTGCAGAAGCAATTTTGATTGACCGCTTAATGGCTAAAGTCGCCGAAGGCAAGATCGAAGTCAAATGGAATCACACTTTGGATGAAGTCACAGGTGACGACTCTGGCGTGACCGGTATCAATATTAAATCGGCAGAAGGCGTAATCAGCTCGGTTCCTCTACATGGCGTCTTCATCGCCATCGGTCACAAGCCTAACACCAGTATTTTCGAAGGCCAGTTAGAAATGAAAAATGGCTACATCGTCACCAAGATGGGTAATGAAGGCATGGCAACTGCCACCAATATTCCCGGTGTGTTTGCTGCAGGTGATGTGCAAGATCATATCTATCGTCAAGCGATTACCAGTGCAGGTACAGGTTGTATGGCTGCCTTAGATGCACAACGCTTTTTAGAAGAATAAAATGTGAACCGCAGAGTTGCTGAGATCGCAGAGACATTCAAAAAAACTCTGCGATCTCTGCACCTCTTCGGTATTTTTTTGATTTTTCGTCCTAGCTTCCCATCTCATCAGCAAACCTCATCATGGCCTCATCAATGAAATCTTTTGCTGACCTCCAACAAGTTGGCAAACAACTCAAAGAACAACAAGCCCAGCGCGAAAAAGCCGAGGCCGAACGCATTGCACGTGAAAAACAGGCGGCGATAGAAGCCAATATCTTTCGCAGCAGCATAGGCGATGTTCAAATCTTAAAACAACAAGAAAAATTCCATCCAATACCCCAAAAACCAAAGCCAATCCCCTTTAAACATATCGAAGACGAACAAAAGGCTTTGCAAGAATCGCTGTCGGATGAATTTGATGCAGGCACTTTACTTGAGTCAGACGAAAACCTCAGTTACACACGTCCAGGCGTTGGCATAGACGTAGCCAAAAAATTGCGGCAGGGCGCATGGGTCATACAAGCCCAACTCGACCTGCACGGTATGCGCCGCGACCAAGCACGCGATAATCTCGGCGAATTTTTACGTAAGTGCATACGCAGCGGATTTCGCTGTGTTCGTATCATTCACGGTAAAGGTTTGGGTTCCATCAACAAAGAACCCGTGCTAAAAAATAAGGTGCGTAATTGGCTGATACAGAAAGATGAAGTGATAGCCTTCAGCCAAGCCACCGCAGCAGACGGCGGCTCTGGGGCTTTGATTGTGTTGTTGCGGGCATCGTAGAATTTAACGCATCACACCGCCTCAGGCCCAGTCTCACCCGTACGAATACGAATAACCTGTTCCACATTCTGCACAAAAATCTTACCATCACCGATCTTGCCCGTATGCGCAGCTTTAATAATCGCATCGACGACGTTGTCGCAGACTTTGTCATCGACTACGACTTCGACTTTAATCTTGGGTAAAAAATCGACCACGTATTCGGCACCACGATACAGCTCAGTGTGGCCTTTTTGGCGACCAAAGCCTTTGACTTCGGTGACTGTCAAACCAGTGACGCCGACCTCGGCAAGACCTTCGCGTACTTCGTCTAATTTGAATGGTTTGATGATAGCGGTAATTTGTTTCATGTTGTCCTCAATGATTTATTAGAATTCAAATTCGTAAATTCTTAGGCAATAACCTAGTCGCGGAATTTCGAGGTAATCGGATAGCGCCAGTCACGACCAAAAGCGCGGTGCGTGATGCGGATGCCTACTGGCGCTTGACGGCGTTTGTATTCATTAATTTTGATTAGGCGCGTGATACGCTCCACATCGGCTTCGCTGTAACCAGCCGCAATGATGTCAGCTCGTGACTGATTTTCTTCCATGTAGCGCTGCATGATACCGTCGAGAATATCGTACGGCGGCAAAGAGTCTTGATCCTTTTGATCGGGACGTAATTCAGCCGAAGGTGGACGCGTAATAATACGCTCTGGGATCACGTCACTTAGTGAATTTCTATAAGCACAGAGACGATACACCATGGTTTTTGCCACATCTTTGATCACCGCAAAACCACCTGCCATATCGCCATACAGCGTGCAATAACCCACCGCCATTTCGCTCTTATTGCCAGTGGTGAGCACGATAGAGCCATATTTATTCGACAGCGCCATCAAGATGGTGCCACGGATACGCGCTTGAATATTTTCTTCGGTGGTATCTTCTTTGAGACCCGCGAATTCTTGGCTCAAGGTGTTTTTGAAGGCGCTAAAACAGTCGTTGATCGAGATCTCGTCATATCGCACGCCTATACGTTTCACCATATCACGCGAATCTAACCAGGAAATATCGGCGGTATACGGTGAAGGCATCATCACGGCGCGTACTTTATCAGCACCTAGCGCGTCCACAGCAATGGCTAAAGTCAAGGCGGAATCAACTCCACCCGAAAAGCCTATCAAAACGCTAGGAAAACCGTTCTTAGTCACATAGTCGCGCACGCCTAAAACCAAGGCGCGATAAATCTGTGCTTCGACTGAGACAGTCTCTACAATCTGACCCGCTTGCGGTACGCCATCAATAAAATCGACGATCTGCAAGTCGGCTTCACAATGTTTCAACTGCGCGCAAACTTGTCCTGCGTGATCAAGCACAAAAGAATTGCCATCAAAAATCAATTCATCTTGACCGCCCAACAAATTCGCATAAACCAAGCTCATGCCTAATGCACTGATATTCTTGCGCATGACTTCAATTCGAAAGTCATTTTTGTTCATGTGAAATGGTGAGGCATTGGGCGCCAACAACACTTGCGCACCAACCGCACGCGCTAGTTGCGGGGCGTCACCATTCCACACATCTTCACAGATATTGATGCCGAATTTTGTACCTTTAACGTCAAATACCACCGCCTCATTTCCGGTCTCAAAATAACGCTTTTCATCAAACACGGCGTCATTTGGCAACGCGTGTTTTAAATAGGTGTGAGTGATATCGCCATTCACCAAGACCGAAACCGCGTTATAGTGATGTCCATCTCGCGCCAAAGGGTAACCTACCAAAACATGGACGTCTTTAAATTGTCGTAGATCGGCGCTCAGTTTTTGCAAGGCATGGTCGGTTTGCTGATAAAACGCAGCACGCAGTAATAGATCTTCGGGAGGATAACCAACCAGCGAAAGCTCGGGCGTGACCACGATGTCGGCAGCCTGAGCGGCCGCCCGTGCGACATAGTCATGAATTTGTTGAGCATTACCAGCGAGATCACCGACCACACTGTTCATCTGAGCAATAGCAACTTTTACAGTCATATGGATTAACGCAATTAGCTATGAATTCTGAAGTTTCACATTATCGCATGCGCTTGGTCGATTCTCTATCGGAGATTGGGCAAGCGAATTGGGACAGTTTGCTGCAATCGCAAGAAAACCCCAACCCCTTCTTATCCTATGCCTTTTTACATGCTTTGCATGAATCCGGCTCGGCTTCCGCACAAACCGGCTGGATTCCGCGCTTTATCAGTATTTGGGATCAAGACACCTTGGTCGCCGCCATGCCCTTGTATGAAAAATTACACTCGTATGGCGAATACGTGTTTGATTGGGCTTGGGCCAATGCTTATCAGCAACATGGCTTGCATTATTACCCCAAATTACTCTCGGCGATCCCCTTTACCCCGGTACAAGGTAATCGTTTACTCAGTCGCACGCCTTTGGCTAAGCAAGTTTTATTGGCGCATTTGGGAAATTTAATCCGCAGCGAGCGCTACTCGTCTTGTCATATTTTGTTTCCCACCACAGTCGAAATGCAGACACTGCAACAACACGGATTTATGCAACGACAAGGGGTGCAGTTTCATTGGCAGAATCAAGGATTTCATGACTTTGAGCATTTTTTAACTAGCCTAGAACAAAAGAAGCGAAAAAACATACGTGCCGAGCGACGCAAAGTACAAGAAGCTGGCGTTCAGTTTCTACGCTTACGTGGAAAAGACATCGAGGAAGCCGACTGGTATTTTTTTAAACAATGCTATGACCGTACCTATGCCGAGCATCACTCCAGCCCCTATTTGAATCTGGATTTCTTCCAGCGCATAGGTACGAGCATGCCGGAGAATATTCTGCTGATTATCGCCATCTTAAATCATGAAAGAATCGCGGCGGCTCTGTTTATTCATAACAAAACGACTATCTATGGTCGCTATTGGGGTAGTCTGCAACACCTGCCCTGCCTGCATTTTGAAACTGCCTATTACCAAGCTTTAGAATTTTGCATAGAAGAAAAAATTCAAGTATTTGAAGGTGGTGCGCAAGGCGAGCACAAAATGGCACGAGGCTTTTTGCCACAAAAAACCTATTCAGCACATTATTTGAACGAACCAGCGTTCGCAGATGCGGTTGCTCATTTTTTGCAACGAGAACAAGGTGGTATTGATAATTACATCGATGAACTTCACGAACATACGCCATTTAAATAGGCAAGTGGTCTAAAAAATTAAGAAATACAAAAAGTGGTATTAAAAAATACATATGAAAACCAGCAAATAAATGACGCTGGATTTGCAACAAATTTACACAGAATGCACATCTGTTTATCATTGATCGTGGTCAAATCAATTAGAATGTGCGCATGTAAAAAAATCCATCACCTATATGATCAACAGATGGTTAAAAATATTTAATTCAAGGTTGTAACGAGTATGAATCAAACCGCACATTTAAACAGCCCAAGCGCATCGACCAAAATGCCTATGCGTAGAATCGGCCGTTTTACTGTGACCGACAAGCTCGGCAGTGGCTCTAACGGTAACGTCTTATTGGGCCACGATCCCATCATCGATCGAGCCGTCGCCATTAAAATCTTGAATAATCCGGTAGGTGCCACGGACAAAAAGCAGCGCGAACAACAATTTATTAATGAAGCACGTGCGGCTGGCAGACTATCCCACCCCAATATCGTCACCATTTATGATGCCTCGACTGAAGGTGGAACGACCTTCATTGCGATGGAATTTTTGCAAGGAAAAGACTTGCGAGAACTAATGGCAGGCGGCAAACGCTTTGACGTGATCGATGCGGCTGGTATCGCCTACAAAATCGCGAATGCCTTAGCCTTCGCGCACAGTCAAGGTGTGATCCACCGAGACATCAAACCCGCTAATATTTTCATCGTAGAAAATAATCAGCCTAAAGTAGTGGATTTTGGTATCGCCCGCGTTCCCAATCGAGTACTTGATGAAAGCGGTCAACCGCAGACGCTCTTTAAAGGCAACATCATGGGGACGCCCAATTACATGTCCCCAGAACAAGCATCAAGTCTACCTGTTACGCCCTTAACTGATGTCTATTCTTTAGGTGCGGTTTTATATGAATTATTGACTGGACAAAAACCGTTTTCTGCCTCGGATTTTGACAAGCTACTGTATAACATCACGCATAAAACACCGAAGTCACCTGAGCTTATTAATCCCAACGTGCCAGAAAAATTAGCGCACATCGTGATGAAAGCGATGCAGAAAAAAACCAATCGTCGCTACGACAGCGCAGCTGAAATGGCGCTGGCCTTAAACAAATTTTTAGCAGGCGAAAAACGCGCCCGCCGCCAATCTGCCAAAGGCGATACATCAAGAAGTGGAGGCGCAATAGAGTGGAAAGAAAAAGGCACTTTATTCTGGCTAGGCTGGACCAGTTTCCTCATCGCAGGAGCATTGGCCTTTTTAGCATTTACGTCGAAATAAAACAGGCCGGTTTTACTCAATACTAGATCGCTACTAGCTTCGATGCTAGTTCAACAGACACCAAGGCAAAATTGCAAATAAGTTCGATCAAGTTGTCAATCACACTTTCATCAAACAATAAAAATAGCCCACCCGTAAAACGAGTGGGCCATTTTTCATGGATTCATCAGTGCTTACGCCAAAGACTTATTGTAATTTTCCACACCATTCAAAATCTCTGCACGAGCGTCATCGGTGCCGCCCCATCCATCGATCTTGACCCATTTACCTGGCTCTAAATCTTTGTAATGTTCAAAGAAATGCTGGATTTGATTTAAACGTAAGATGTTTAAATCTTCTGGTTTTTGCCAGTGTTGATAGATAGGCAGAATTTTATCGATCGGTACCGCCAATACTTTACCATCAGCGCCTGCTTCGTCATGCATGTTCAAGATACCAATAGGACGGCAACGCACCACTACACCTGGGATCAATGGGAATGGTGTGATCACTAATACGTCAACTGGATCGCCATCACCAGAAATCGTGTTTGGCACATAACCATAATTGCATGGATAGTGCATCGAAGTACCCATAAAGCGATCTACAAAAATTGCACCACTTTCTTTATCTACTTCGTACTTGATCGGATCCGCATTCATAGGGATCTCGATGATGACATTAAAATCGTTAGGCAAATCACGGCCAGCGGCTACTTTATTTAAACTCATATGACACTTTCAAAGTAAATCAAACACAATTAATAGATTATAGCGATTTTTAAAGTAATTTGGTGCAACGCAGCACAAATTCAGCAGCAACCTCGCGAGCCAAAATGATTTACAGCGTAGTGGCGATAGCACACTGGCGATAATATTTAGTCGCTTCTGCAGTCTGGCCTATAGCCTCGTGTAATTTAGCCAAACTCAAATTTGCTTCACGTATGGTGCGTGGCTCTTGCGCATGATCCAAGGCATCTTCCATGTGCACCTGAGCCTTACCCCACAATTTTTGATTAAAACATAGTACACCTAAGGTCAGTTCCAATTCGGGATTCTTGGCTTGCTTTTGTAGCCACGCTTCACAATTTTCTATTTGTGAACGCAAGGCCACCGAACCTTCTGCCGCAGCTGCTTCGCGATAACTACGCAATAGACGATTATCCCATTCTTCATTCAAGGATTTTTCTACTATGCTTCTGGCTTCGTCTAGCACTTGGCATTTGGTAAATGCGGTGGCAGCACTCACCGCGATGTAGCGATTTTTACGTTCAGCCGATGGCACTTCACTCCACACGCGACGCAAAGATTCAGCATCGTGTCCATGCTCTTTCAATAGTGCGTCATAAGACATTTCACGCAAACGTCCTGCTAAGGCTGGGTGAATCGCATGATTTTTTTCCAAAATACGCACCAACTTCACCACTTCTGACCAATTTTTGGCTTGTTGATTCGCTTTTAAGGCCCAGCGTAATACTTGTATATGACGTTTACCACGCGCATTTAACTCGCGTACCGCATCCAAAGCTTGCTCAGCCTTATGCTGATCGACGTACAACTCCGTCATCGTCACCAAGCGGGCAGTTTTAAAAGCATTGTCATCCTCAATCCGGGCAAACCAAGCATTGCGACGCTCAAACTGGCTCATATGATGCGCCGCGCGCGCACCAATTAAGGCTGCGATCGCTTTATTTTCAGGCAAATCTAAGGCTTTCAGCGCTGATTTTTCTGCATGGCCAAAACGTCCTTCAAACAATGCTTTTAAGGCTTCGCGTAAAGAACGATTACTTTCACGCTCACGCTTGCTTTGACGATACTCACTCACCTTTTGTGGCATTTCGGCTGTTGCTACGATGGTCCTGACCACGATGTAGACAAGAAAGAACAGCAAAGCCAAGAGCACCAAAAAGAAATTCAGTGAAACATCAACGCGCAAGGGAGGATAGAACAAGACTACGTTACCGGTATTGAAACGCCCACCAATAGCCAAGCCTGCCGCCAAGGCAAATAAAATTAAGATTCGAATAAAAATACGCATGCTTAGGGTTTCATTTTGAAGTTGCGAACAGAGTTCAGACTTTCAGTCAACGCTGGCATCTCTATCGACAAATTATTACTTTGAATTTGCTTGAGTAAGGCTTGTGCGGTTTGCGCTTGCTTAGAGCGCACGTCAAAATATTTAGTGATTAAGTCTTGTGCGGAAATCATATCGCTGCGGAACGCACCTTCATTACGCGATAACAAAGCCAAACGTGCATTCAATAAGCGTAATTTCAAATTCTCTTTGGCGAAGTAAGCCTGAGTCGGCGACAACAATAGTGCGTCTGGCGATTCCACATTACGAATGCGCACCAGTTGCTTTACTTCCGTCCACATTTCACTAGAAAAACTCTGCCAGCGATCTTGCAATTGTGAGGTGAATGTACTTTCCTCTGCTGCGTCTGGCTTCGCTGCATTGGCCTTTGCACCGCGCGGCAAAACACGCAACGGCGCTTTCGGTGGGGTGGCCACGACGGGTGGTTTCTCATCGGCCCACAAAGGAATATTATCGACTTGGGCAATCACACTGTCCAAACGCAACACCAAACCAGTCAAATCAATTTGCGGCAAGGCTTTTAATTTTTCTATGTCTTTGGCGATAGCGCGACGCACCAAGATAAATTGCGTTTTCTCGGCTTTTGCCAAACGCGCATCGGAATTTTGCAAGGCAATCAAAGCACCTTGCACGTTCCCAGCAAGTTGTAATTGTTGACTGGCCGTTGCTAGCACTTGCTCGATTTCTGCCAGAGCCCATTCATCGCGATTTTTAGACAAATCTTGATAAAGCTGTTCCAGTGCCACTTGCTGCCCCTGCGCTTCGGTTTGTCTGGCTTCCAAAATACTGACCTTGGCTTGCGTTTCTTTCGAGGCATCCTGAACGTTTTTCGCTATACCTTTAATTTCGCTATTGGTGATATCCGCATTTTGCAAACGACGTGCGACTTCTTCGCGTAGCGCTGTCATTTGATTTTGCGAGGAATACCAATGTACCGCAAGCAAGATCGCCAAAGCGCCAGAAATCAAATAAGGTGTGTTCATCCAAGACGGTTGAGGCTTATTGCTGTCATCAGGCGCAGCTGTAGCCACCAGCACTGGCGTCGCCAGCGCGGTAGTAGCGCTCGCTTCAGCCGTGTTTGCCGAATTGGCAGAATTCGTCGAGTCAGTCGTGTTATTGGTCGACATAGCTTCAGTAGAGGGAGTTTGATCAGTCATAGGTGTGATTGTAACGCGAGTAAGAGCTTTTCGTCGCCTGAAGCGCTTAGGCTAACATGTTTAAATCCTAGCTCTGCTGCCACCTCAGCAATACGAAAATGAGGGACAAACAGATGTTGTTGTTGCATTTTGGCGACTGCATTTTCTCTATCGAGTTGAGAGCACCAATCCAATAGGGTTCTCAGCGCCGCCGAACTGGTAATGACCCAATCATATTGTCCTTGCAAAAAATCGATTAATTGTGCCCGTCTATTCTCATCAAAAGGCGGAGTTACACGTTTATAGGCGGTCACGGCTTGCACCTCAACATTCGCGGCACGTAAGGCCTCTGTCAAAAAATCACGGCCAGAATCAGCTCGTACAATTAAAGCCTTACGCCCAGCCAATGCTGGCAGATCTAACTCCACCAACAAAGTCTCAGAATCAGTACGCTCCTCATGGCTGGGGCTGATAATCTTCACTTTGTTTGCATCAACGCCGTGCCTCAACAAGGCTTGACGGCTGGCAGCGCCCACGACGCCTATCGTAAGCGCGCTAGGCCAGTTCGATGCCAATGTAGGTGCACGCGTAAATAGCGCATCGATTGCATTAGGGCTTACAAATACCACCAAGGCAAACGCCGCTAGATTTTGCAGGGCCAAATCCAACTCAGGATTATCGCGTATTGCCTCAATCTCAAATAAAGGGTAAACGAGCGACTGACGACCCAACTGCGCCAAACCTTGCGCTAAATTCTGCGCCTGGTGTGATGGGCGCGTAATGATAACAGTCGGCACCTGACTCACAATTCAAAGATGTTCGGTTTCACGACACACGGCCAAGATGGCGTCCGCATTTTGCGCACGTAAGGCAGCCACGACCTGCATGCCTAATGCCTGATAAGTTTCCGCTTGACCATGCACTTCTGCTTTGGCTGACTGAGTTCCATCAGGCGTTGCCACCATCGCACGTAAATGCATAGTGCCGTTATCGATTTCGGCAAAAGCCGCCAAAGGGATCTGGCAACTACCACCAAAAGCCATAGAAACCGTGCGTTCCGCCAATACTGCTTGCGAACTGATCAAATGATTAAGTGGTGCCAAAGCCTGCATCAAATCTAGACGCGTCGATAAAATCTCTATCGCCATTGCCCCCTGCCCTGCAGCAGGTAAGCTTTCCACAGGTTCCAAGAATGCCTTAATACGCTCAGGCAATCCTAAACGCTTCAATCCTGCCGCCGCCAAAATAATCGCTGAATATTCGCCCTCGTCTAGCTTACGCAAACGCGTATCCAAATTGCCGCGTAAAGGTTTAATCACTAAATGTGGAAAACGCGCTGAGATCAAGGCTTGACGGCGTAAACTACTAGTACCAACCACGGCTCCCACAGGCAATTCGGCTAAAGACGCATATTGATTCGACACAAAGGCGTCGCGCGGATCCTCTCGCTCCAAGATAGCGGCCAATGAAAAACCTTCGGGTAATTCCATAGGCACATCTTTCAAAGAATGCACGGCCAGATCGGCACGCCCTTCTTCCATTGCCACTTCTAACTCTTTGACGAACAAGCCTTTACCGCCCACTTTTGACAAAGCCCTATCCAAAATCTGATCGCCGCGCGTGGTCATCCCCAAAATTTGCACATCACAACTAGGGTATAAAGCTTGTAAACGGTCACGAACATGTTCGGCCTGCCACATAGCGAGGCGGCTTTCGCGAGAGGCGATGATAAGTTTGGATGGCGCTGAGTTCACGTCAAAGGCTTTCTATTTTTTTATTCAAAAAGGCAAGAAAACACTCTCACCCCAATTAAGTCAAGCGCGCGATTTTACCATGTGCAGATAGACAAATCTTGACAAAAAACAGTGAAAAACGGCATTATGCCTGCATGAAATCGACATTCACATACAGCAATGGCTATTGGCGTAGCACCTTAACTTAAGGGCGGCGCCCGATTTCGACTGCGACAAATACAAAATTACCAATGCCGCCCTTCTTGAAATAAGAAGCGCGGCTTTTTTATTTTCCAATTTCTTTTTTACACAGATTCTTATTCCCACCATTTTTGGACACCTCATGAGCGAGCAAGTAGCAAACCCAGCAGAAGTCACGACCGAATCTTCCGCGTCATCCCAACCCTCCGCAAACAAACATCATTTAATTCTGACGGGTGATCGTCCGACAGGTCCTTTGCACTTAGGCCATTTCGTCGGTAGTTTGCGCAATCGCGTGACTTACCAAGATCAATACAAACAATACATCATGATCGCCGATGCGCAAGCCTTGACCGACAATATGGATGACCCTGCCAAAGTCCATAACAACGTCATCGAAGTTGCTCTGGATTATTTGGCTGTAGGTATCGATCCCAGCAAATCGACGATCTTCATTCAATCACAAATCCCAGAGTTGACCGAGCTCACTTTCTACTACATGAACTTGGTCACAATTTCACGTTTGGAACGTAATCCCACCATTAAACAAGAAATCATCTTGCGTAATTTTGAGCGCGACATTCCGGCGGGCTTTTTCACCTATCCGGTCAGCCAAGCTGCTGACATCACCGCATTCAAAGCGACCTTGGTGCCAGTCGGCGACGACCAAATTCCTATGATTGAACAAACCAATGAAATCGTGCGTCGCTTCAATCGTTTAGCAAAAAAAGATATCTTGGTTGAGTGCGAAGCTTTGGTACCAGAAATCGGCCGCTTACCGGGTATCGATGGCAAAGCGAAGATGAGTAAATCTTTAGGCAATGTAATTAACCTCGGTGCTACTGAAGCAGAAATCAAACAAGCGGTACGTAATGTCTACACCGATCCACTGCATTTAAAAGTAGAAGATCCAGGCCATCTAGAAGGCAACGTCGCGTTCACCTATCTCGATGCCTTCGATACCGATAAAGAAGCACTGCAAGCGATGAAAGACCATTATGTGCGTGGCGGCCTTGGAGACAGCAAAGTAAAAGCGCGTTTAGAAGCTGTGTTACAAGACATGCTGCGTCCGATTCGTGAACGTCGCCAACTATATGAAAAAGATCGCGGCCATGTTTTGCAATTACTCAAAGAAGGCACCTATCGTGCGCGTGAAGTGGCCGCCAAAACCAATGACGAGGTGAAGGCAGCGATTGGTTTGAAGCATTTTTGATTTAAATTTAATAGCGAAGTACAAAACCACTCACCATAGAGACACAGAGGCGCAGAGGAAAAACAGGAGAATTCAAAAACAGATGGCGATGCTAGCAAGTGAGTTTGCCTGCCTTTTCTCTGTTTCTCTTCGTCTCAATGCCTCCGTGTTGAGAGGTTTTATGATTTTATTTTTTCTCCACACTGCAATATGCCACTTAGCCTAACCGCCGCCCGCAATATTCATCTAGCAGCTCAAGGCTTGTTGACCGCACCAAAACGCCGTGCCGATAAAGACGCGGTGCTTGCCGCTATTCGCAACATGGGTGTGCTGCAAATTGACACCATTAGTGTGGTCGCGCGTAGTCCTTATTTGGTGTTGTGGAGTCGTCTTGGCGATTACCAAGCTGAATGGCTAGAACAGCATTTAGAAGAGGGCCGTTTGTTTGAATATTGGTCGCACGAGGCCTGCTTTCTCCCAATAGAAAGTTTTGGCCGCTACCGCCACCAGATGCTTAATCCCGAGGCAATGGGTTGGAAATTCAATCAAACCTGGCTGCAAGAAAACGCCAATCAAGTCAAAAAGATCTTGAAACACATCAAGGAATTTGGCGCATGTCGTTCGGCTGATTTTGAGCGAACGGATGGCAAAGCAGGTGGCTGGTGGGAATGGAAGCCTGAAAAACGCGCCCTCGAGGTTTTATTCACAACGGGCAAAGTGATGGTGGCGCGTCGCCAAAAATTTCATCGAGTCTATGACCTAACCGAACGCGTGCACCCCAACTGGGATGATCAACGCGATTTACGTACTGTGCAAGACGATCATCGCGATCAAGTCTTAGATGCAGTCAGAGCTTTAGGTATTTGCAAAGCAAGCTGGATAGCTGACTATTTCAGGATGAAAAAACTAGCGCCAGCGATTCAAGCTGAAACCTTATATCAACAAGGTCTATTGCAAAAAATTGAGGTAGATGGCTGGCAAGAAGCGGCCTATTTTCATCCCGATCAACAAGCACTAATTGATAGTGCGCTAAGCGGCAAATTAAGTGCGACCCACACCTGCTTGCTATCGCCATTCGATCCCGTGGTGTGGGATAGGAAACGCGCCTTAGAATTTTTTGATTTTGACTATCGAATAGAGTGCTACACGCCAGAGGCAAAACGTCAATTTGGCTACTTCACCTTACCTATTTTACGACGCGGCAAAATCATAGGCCGAGTCGATGCAAAAGCGCATAGAAAAGAAGGGGTTATGGAAATTAAGGCTTTACACCTTGAAGATGGGATTAAATTTAGTGAGGCGCTAAGCAAAGATTTAGCAAAAACTTTTCACGCATTTGCAGACTGGCATCGAACGCCTCAGGTAAGGATTACACGCTGCGACAACCAACAGCTGAAGAGCGCACTGCAAGCTTCTTTTTAATGCAAGAGGCCTCGTGACGCTGATCCCGAGGCCTCTTGTTTGCATTAATAGTTCAATACCGCATTCATTGTTTAACTGGATTTACCAAACCTTTAGGCAAAGGGAAAGTCACATTTTCTTCCTCTCCGTCCAAGGTACGCACACTTTTTGCCCCCAATAATTTTAATTGATCAATCACTTGATTAACTAATATCTCCGGTGCCGATGCCCCCGCAGTAACCCCTACACGTCGGCAATTATCTAACCACTTAGGATCGATGTCAGCCGCCTTATCGACCATGTAAGAAACCGTTCCCATCTTCTGCGCCACTTCACGTAAGCGATTGGAGTTCGAACTATTTTTACTACCAACCACGATCACCAAATCGACTTGTGGTGCCATAAATTTCACGGCAGCCTGACGGTTCGTCGTGGCGTAGCAGATATCACCTTTTTTGGGCTCTGCAATTAAAGGAAACTTTTCCTTCAACGCGGCAATAATGTCTGCCGTATCGTCGACTGATAAAGTCGTTTGCGACACATAAGCCAACAACGCAGGATCTGCAACCTGCAAATTAGCCACGTCATCTACCGTCTCTACCAGATACATTCCACCATCACTCTGTCCCATCGTACCTTCCACTTCTGGGTGGCCTTGATGACCTATCATAATAATTTCGCGCCCCTCTTTGCGCATTTTTGATACTTCGATGTGTACTTTCGTTACTAGCGGGCAGGTTGCATCAAAAATTTTTAAGCCACGCTTATCCGCCTCTTCCCGTATTAATTGAGACACGCCATGTGCTGAGAAAATTAAAGTACTGCCGGTTGGCACATCATCAAGCTCTTCAATAAAAATAGCGCCCTTTTCACGTAGGTCATTCACCACATAAGCATTGTGGACGATCTCATGCCGCACATAAATCGGTGCACCAAACTGTGCCAGAGCGAGCTCTACGATATCGATAGCGCGATCTACTCCAGCACAAAATCCACGCGGCTGGGCTAGTAAAATTTCTTGGTTCAAGTCACTCATCATCTTACTCACAATCTCACTCACAATATGCCGATAATTTTGGTTTCAAACAAAACCCGCTGCCCTGCCAAAGGATGATTAAAATCAAACAAAGCAGAATCTTTATCCAACTCTTGGATCACGCCAGCAAATTTACCGCCTGATGGCGCAGAAAAGTCGATCAGATCTCCCACTTTAAATTCTTCACCGAACGCCGAATTCTCACGCAAGGTTTTCAAGGAGACGCGCTGAATCAGATCGGGATTACGTAATCCAAATGCCTGCTCGGGTGCTAGTTCTTGCGTTGTGTGCGATCCCTCCTGCAATCCTAATAAAGCTGCTTCTAAGCCCGGAGACAATTGCCCCTGACCAAGCAACAGGGTCGCAGGACTTTCATGGAAGGTAGAAATAATATCCTCACCATCGAGTGTTGCAAGGCGATAGTGCAAAGTTAAGTAAGCACCATTGTTAACGACAAGTAAAGACTTTTCAGACATAATTCACTTTCAGCTTATTTTGTGACTCTGTTTCAACTTGGTTTTGATTAGTTTTAACGCTAAGCCGCTATTGTAAGTCAGTCGAACTAGAAAATCTCCGCCCCCCCCTTTTTGAAAAGCGAAGAAATACGATGGGAATCAATCATTGGCCAGAAGATCAACGCCCGCGCGAGCGTTTAATCAAACATGGCGCCCCTGCTTTATCAGACGCAGAATTACTATCAGTCTTTCTCCGGGTTGGCGTGAAAGGCAAAAGCGCCGTCGATTTGGGACGTGACATGTTGCTGCAATTTGGCTCATTACGTGCTCTATTTGCCGCCAACTTAAAAGAATTCGGCCAAGTGCACGGGCTTGGAAGCGCCAAATATGCACAATTACAAGCGGTACTAGAATTAGCAAAACGCTCCATCTCAGAAGAACTCGAAACCAATTCCTCGCTTTCCTCGCCTCAAGCAGTCAAACAATATTTGCAACTGCAAATCGGCAATAAACAATATGAATCATTTACAGTCTTATTTCTTGACGTAAAAAATCGCTTGATCACCGCACAAGAATTATTCCGTGGCAGCCTCAGCCATGCCAGCGTATATCCTCGCGAGGTGGTTAAAAGTGCATTAGCACAGAATGCAGCCAGCATCATTCTGGCTCACAATCACCCTTCTGGCTCGCCAGAGCCTAGCCAAGCCGATTTAAGTCTGACACAAACCCTAAAATCAGCGCTCGCACTGGTTGATATCCGAGTTTTAGATCATTTTATCGTTGCCAGTAACTCAGTACATTCGTTCGCAGAGCATGGGCAAATCTAAAGCGACACAGCTTGCTTCATAGGAGAAATTCAAATTGTTAAATTTACGAATTCAATAAAGACACAATTGTTTTTCACAAGTCGTTGATATTTCAAAGTTTTTTGGCTATACTCTCATTTTTTCCAATTTCGGAAATCATTAAGGAGCTAAACATGGCGCGTGTATGCCAAGTTACTGGGAAGGGGCCAATGGTTGGCAACAACGTTTCCCATGCGAACAACAAAACTAAACGTCGTTTTTTGCCTAACCTGCAAAATCGCCGCTTTTTCGTAGAATCAGAGAATCGCTGGGTTTCCTTGCGTTTGTCTAACGCAGGTTTGCGTGTAGTTGACAAAATCGGCATCGATGCTGTTTTGGTTGACTTACGTGCTCGCGGCGAAAAAGTTTAAGCAGATTCTGCTTAGTACAGAACTCATTGTTAGGAAAATATCATGGCTAAAACTGGTCGCGACAAAATCAAATTAGAATCGACTGCAGGCACGGGTCACTTCTACACGACATCAAAAAACAAACGTACGATGCCTGAAAAAATGGAGATCATGAAATTTGATCCAAAGGCACGTAAACACGTTATCTACAAAGAAACCAAAATTAAGTAATCATTACTTAATATTTGTTCTTATAGAATGTCTAAAAAACCTGCGAATCTCGCAGGTTTTTTTTCGCATGCAGCAGCCGCTACCTTGGCTTATTTACGCCCGACTTACGACCTGACTTATATTCTAATCTGCAATACTTATCAATTCAAAACGGTACAAAAAGACGCCTATCAATGCCAACGAATTCGAATACAAAATCACTCAGGCATAAAAAATGGCGCTTTAAGCGCCATTTTTTTAAACACAAATAAGACTACGCATAACTTCTTAAACGCATAGAAAATTCCTGTAAGGTCTTAATACCCGATGCTTCCGCGCGTTGACACCAATCTTGCAGTTGAGCTACCAACTGCTCACGAGTCGCGCTAGAGCGCTCCCAAATAGCATTCAACTCCAAACGCATATCGTGCATAGTTTTAAGCGCAGCACTGTGATTAAATAATTCAACCAATTGCTGTTGTTGTGGCGCTTCTAATTTAGCAGGCTCACGCTGTAAATTTTTCTTCACTGCCTTCAGAAAACTTTTTTCCAGCTTAGCTTGATCACGCAGTTGTTCTAACTCAGTCCGCCAAGTCTTTTTCAATGATTTAGCGTATTTCGCCATCACATCATAACGATTCGCGATCACTGCCTGCAAGGTCTCTACATCCACCACCATTTTGGCCGCATCAAACTTAGGTTGCGGTGCGACTTTCTTTACCTTGGCTAACTTAACGGTTTCGAGAACACGAATATAAAGCCAACCTATGTCAAACTCATACCATTTTGATGACAGCTTCGCAGAAGTACCGAAAGTATGGTGATTATTGTGTAGTTCTTCACCACCGATCAAAATACCCCAAGGCATAATATTTGTTGCTGCATCGGCGCATTCGTAATTACGATAACCCCAATAGTGACCGATACCATTGATAATGCCCGCCGCCGTAATAGGAATCCACAACATCTGTACCGCCCACACCGTGATGCCGATCACACCGAACAAAATGAAGTCGATGATCAACATCAGCGCCACACCTTGCCAACTAAAACGTGTGTAGATGTTGCGCTCCATCCAGTCATCTGGAGTACCGTGGCCGTATTTACTAATCGTTTCTAAATTCTTCGATTCAATACGGTATAACTCGGCGCCTTCTAATAAGACCTTCTTGATACCGCGGGTTACAGGACTATGCGGATCTTCCTCGGTTTCGCATTTGGCATGATGCTTACGATGAACGGCAGCCCATTCCTTGGTTACTTGACCGGTCGTCAACCACAACCAAAAACGGAAAAAATGACTAGGTATCGCATGCAACTCCAAAGCTCGATGTGCCTGACAACGATGCAAGAAAATGGTCACGCTGGCGATCGTAATGTGCGTTACCACCATCGTAAAAATAAATACTTGCCAGCCACTGGCATGCGTTACACCATTGCTAAAAAAATCTAAAGCTAACTCGATGAAGTTACTCAAAATATATACCACTCCAGATAAAAACGAACTCGAAACAGCAGAAAGCAAATTTAACACGAGCTCGCAAAAAAATTTCCTAAGAACATCATTATTCTACGCCGATTTAAGCATTTATGGCTTTGCGGGGACTTGAAAAACACGAACTTCACGCTGTGGGAAAGGCAACTGCACACCGCGTTCTTGCAATAAAGACCAAATAGTACGATTCACTTCTGAGGTAATATTAGTACGGCCATTCTCAGGATCATCAATCCAAAACCCGACACGTATTTCAAACCCATCTGCACCAAAACGCACCAGATAGGCAGATGGCGTAATAGTGGGAGAAACCCGTGGCACTTGTTTTACCGCTTCAATCAGCGCTGGCAGCAAACCATCCAGATCAGTGTCATACGCAACGGTAAAATCGGTCGTCACCACCACCGAGCGATCCGTCAACGAAAGATTTTGTACTGGATTGGAAACTAGCATCTCGTTCGGAATGATTGACTCTACGCCATCTAGTCCTTTTAAAACCGTATACCGAGTGTTAATTTGTGTGACACGGCCGCTGAATTTATCCACGGTAATCATATCGCCAATTGATAAACTGCGATCAAACAAGATGATAAATCCCGACACATAACTGCTGGTAATTCTTTGCAAGCCCAAACCTAAGCCAACCCCTAACGCACCACCAAATACGGATAACACGGTTAGATCGATACCAACCAAGGACAAACTCACTAAAATTGCGATCAAAATAAAAATCGCACGTCCCAGGCGGGATAACACCACCTTTAAGGAGGAATGCATGCTTGGGATGAGCATCAATCTAGCTTCTATCATGGCACTAAGCCAGAGGGCTAACACGACAGTCAACGCGACCGACGCGATGCCTTGCAAAATCGCTAATAATGAGACCTTGCTTTTTCCCAGTGGCAGAACAACTTCTTCCAAGGCCACAAAAATCTCTTCCCACATGCCCGTAAAGTGCAGCACCAATCCTAACCAAACTAAACCTGCAAACACCTTCTCAAAAATCAACAAGGCATTGCCAACGGTGCCATCGCGTACAAAAGCACGTCGGAATACATAGAAACTAAAGCGTATTAAGGCAAACGAGCTCAGGATAGGAAAGAATAGCTTCAATAAGCCTGTGTGTTGAAATTTACCGATCACCAACTTCGCGATAAATAAAAATACTAGCGCCAACAATGGCCACAACACCCGAGAAAAACTTTCCACCCCAATTTTAAGTACGCCCGACGTATGATCCACCGTCGCAAAAAACCGCTGAATACTACGCGACATCAACCACGCTAAGGAAAAACAGGTCAATAAGGCCAATAATTGAAACAGCAAACTGGGATTACCCAAGTCGGCAGATATTTCGGCGATAAGACGCGTCAGCGATTGTGTTTCCATAATTTGCATTGAGGAGACTTGCGTTAAAACTTTAAACAAAACGAGCAACCTGAATTGAAATTTAAATCTGAGTCTGAATCTAAAACTAAAGAATTATTTAATATCGGTGTCCGCATCAGCTTCGACATCTGCGTCTGCAACAACGACCGTTTTTGCCGCCAACTTATTACGTTGGAACACCGCAGCAAAGAAGCCATCCGTATTATGTAGATGCGGATAAAGTTTCAAATAATCGCCCATCTCCAATTGGATTTTTTGCTCTTCCAAAACTTGAGACGCGGGCAGTAAAGTGAAGTCGGGATGAGTCGCCAAAAATTGTTCGACGATGCCTTCGTTCTCTTCATCCAAAATACTGCAAGTCGCATACACCAAGCGTCCACCCGCCTTAACCAGACGCGCTGCGCTATCTAAAATAGACGCCTGCTTGACATTGAGCTCGGCAACACCTGCTTGCGTCTGGCGCCATTTCACATCCGGATTGCGACGCAAAGTGCCCAAACCACTACAGGGTGCATCCACTAAAACACGATCCAATTTACCCGCCAAGCGTTTAATCTTGGCATCACGTTCATGCGCGATCACCACCGGATGCACATTCGACAAACCACTACGTGCCAAGCGTGGTTTTAATTTTGCTAAACGTTTTTCGGAAATATCGAAAGCATATAAACGCCCAGTATTACGCATCGCAGCGCCAAGCGCTAAGGTCTTACCGCCAGCACCCGCACAGAAATCCGCCACCATTTCACCACGTTTAGCACCGAGCAATTGCGCCAATACTTGGCTGCCCTCATCTTGTACTTCTATCGTGCCATCTTTAAACAAAGGCAAATTTTGTATAGATGGTTTTTTGATGATACGCAAACCCTGCGCAGAATAAGGTGTCGCTTCGGCCAGAATCGGTGCCTGTGCCAACGACGCGATAACGTCTTCACGATTCGATTTCAGGGCATTCACACGCAAATCCAAAGATGCTGGCGTATTTAACGCGCTCGCCAATTTCATCGCTTCGTCATCGCCAAATTTAGTCGACAATTTTTGCCACAACCATTCAGGCATATTGGATTTCAACACCAATGGCAAATGACTGCGATCAATTTCCATCACGCGGCGCAACCAAACATCTTCTTCTTCGCTTAAGCCACCTAAAGCGTCGATACCAACCGCATCAGCCAAGCCAAGCAAGGTAATACGACGCATTGCAGAACCCGTGCCAGATTCAGAAAAACTGGTGTACACACTTTTATTGCGCAACAAGCCGTAAATCGCTTCAGCTATCACACCACGCTCGCGTCCACCAAGGCGGGGATTTTCTCTAAAATAACGCGACAAAGTCCCGTCGGCAGGACCAGTAAAACGCAATACTTCGCGCAACACGGCTTCGGTGTGGCCTATCATGGCTGGTGGTAATCTCATGTTCTTCCTCTGTAAATACGATTAGATCGCGCAGCTATCTGCTTCAGATCCATTAACAATCACGCGATTGCCTTCAACCACTAATTTGCCTTCAACGAATAAACGCACGGCGCGTGGATAAATTTGATGTTCTTTGACGAGTAGTTTCTGCGCCAAACTATCTTCAGTGTCACCTTGCTCAATACGGACGCACGCTTGATCAATAATCGGGCCATGATCTAGTTCTGCCGTCACAAAATGCACAGTTGCGCCATGAAATTTGACACCGGCATCCAAAGCCTGCTGGTGCGTGTGCAATCCAACAAAGCTAGGCAACAAGGATGGGTGAATATTCATAATGCGGTTTTCATAATGCTGAACGAACTGCGGCGTCAAAATCCGCATGAAACCAGCCAGTACTACTAAATCAGCTTGAAAACTATCTATAGCTTGCTGTAATGCGGTATCAAAACTTTCTCGATTCGGGAAGGCTTTGCTTTCCACCACCATCGTGGCAATACCTTGACTAGCGGCATACGCCAACCCAGCCGCATCAGGTCTATTACTGATCACTGCGGCGATTTGTGCTGGCCATTGTTGGGATTGTGAGGCTTGGACGATGGCTTGCATATTGCTACCGCGTCCAGAAATAAGGATGACGATTTTTTTCATTGCGGCATTGTACCTCTGTAGCAGTCTAAGCCCAAGTAAAAAGCCTGAATTCGGCTAAATTCAGGCTTGTTCAATGCATTTAAATTAATTATTCGAATGAATAAAATACCCTAAATGGGATTTTCTTTTTGGCCCAATAATCGGCCGCATCACGAAACACGTCCAACAAGGTTTCTCGCAACTCCTTATCGAAGTGTTCGGTATTTGGCAGATGCTCGATAACGACAACAAAGCCGTTTTGCGCCCCCGCTTTATGGACAGAATCAGTCAAACAGTCATACAGGGCATCGAAATTATGACCAAAATGACTAGGAAAACCAAATGAGTCGGCAATCGTATTCAGCACCTCTTGCTTATTCAAAGTATGAGCACAATACGCATACAAAAAATGCTGCCCTGTAGCCACCGCTTCCGCCTGCAAATCCGGACTACGAAAAGCTCTGATCGACTGCACTGCATTAGGGCTAACCGTGCTTAACAAACTCATTTCATCCTCAATAGGTGATTAACAATAGCAATTGCAAATTTATACCGAAAACCCGAATTTTAATCTTAGTTTTAATCTTAACTTTAATCTTTTATCAGCTTAAAACTAGCGTAATGATCATCGGTATAGTAATACTCGTAATAAGGTGGGCGCTCGCCACCGGTAATAATACGTTTGGCACCACGATTTCTTGCGTACGGTGTTTTGACTGTGTATTCATGGTAATAACCACGGGCGCGTTTGGGTAATTGACGCTCATAATTACCAAACACAGAACCGTCTTTATCGTAGGGGAAAGGACCTCCCTGCTGAATTAAACGCAAAGTCTGCCTTGCTTCTGGAGGTAGATCACGTGTGCTGATCTGCCCCACGTTACCCGCCAATGCGGACAAACTGACGCTCAAATACAGCGCGAAAAC
Source organism: Affinundibacterium danionis (assembly GCF_042432465.1). NCBI lineage: Bacteria > Pseudomonadati > Pseudomonadota > Betaproteobacteria > Burkholderiales > Oxalobacteraceae > Affinundibacterium > Affinundibacterium danionis. The sequence goes on from NZ_JBHLXJ010000018.1 coordinate 344,641, forward strand.
TAGCAATAATTGTCGGAAATAAATACGCATGAAGTTAACTTTGGCTTAGCAAGCAGCCTAGAGTAAAAGCAATTTGAAATTAAGATCAAAAAGTATAATCGCACGTCTGGCACTCGCCAGTCAAATAGCGTTTTAAGCCAAGACCGTTTCCTCTTCAGGCTCAGGATGCTTCGCCATGTTTTGCGCCTGAAAAAAACGACAGACCTCCCCTTTCATGGCCAAAGTATCTTTTATACCCAAGGCAATTAATTCCTGAGTATAGCTCGCTTCGAATAGCAAGTAGGACGCTAGTGCCGAACCTCGAACATCGGTAGCGCCGATACCTCCCAGCATCGTACGCACTGGCAAGGGCAAACTTTGGGTATGGCGACTGGCGATTTCATCTAAGCGCTCAGACGGGGCGATGACGAGCAAATCGACTGGCTTCAACGGTGTTTTTTCCAACAAATCAGGCGGCAACATCGATAAAGTTTTATTGATACGCGTCAGGCGCTCAATATCAACCGCCAAGCTATCTAAGAAAATACTCGACATCGCATGACCAGCAATTTGAGCCAGACTAGGATAAGTGGCCAAATCAAAATTCTGACGCGGCGGTTCAGACAAACGTCCTGCGCCAACAATCAATACCTTGTTTGCACCAAGATGAATCGCGGGAGAAATCGGTGCCAGCTGACGCATAGAACCATCACCGCAATATTCCAAATGTCCGCCCCAGTTTAAGGGTATGGACGGAAAAATAAACGGAATGGCGGATGAGGCCAGCAAATGTTGCACGCCGATAAAATCACGTTGTGATAAACGCTGACTACGAACCCATGGCTCTATATCACGTAAAGTCTGATAAAAAGTTAAGTGGTGTCCAGTGGTGTAGGATGATGCTGTTACGGCTAGAGCTTGTAAGTCGCCCGTTTCAAACGCTTTATCCAAGCGTTCCATATCCAACATACGATGTAGCAAACCAGCTAGTGGAGAATTATCTAGCAAGGAAGTGGGTGGCGACTTACGCCATTTATTCAACAGCCAGCCAAAAGACATAATTGACAGCCAGCGCGCACCAGAACGTATCACGCCTAAAGAATCTGCCCGGTAAACTTGAGCCGCCTCAAAGTTACTCCAAACGTGCATGATGCTATCGACCGACTCTTTAAAATGATCAATACGCGAAGCAAGCGCAGTTGCATTAATGGCGCCAGCAGAGGTGCCGCAAACAATTCCAAAAGGATTTTTTTTAGGGTCCCAGCCTTGCTCCAACAAGATATCGGAGATAGCTTTGAGAACACCGACTTGGTAGGCGGCACGGGCGCCGCCACCAGTTAGTATCAAGCCTGTCGTGGCATTACTATTCATTCCTATTCGACTCCAAAAAGCAAACTCTTCTTATGCTTCTAGTGTATTCGCGTACAAGACAAATGTCTGCAAGAAAGCTAGAAACTGTGATTTTTGGAGCGAAATTTGGAGTTTATTTTGGTTGCATACGAATTGCACCGTCTAAACGGATAGTTTCACCGTTCAACATCATGTTTTCGATAATCGTCTTCGCCAACTGCGCATATTCATTTGGTTTACCCAAGCGAGATGGGAATGGAACCATTTTGCCCAAAGCATCTTGCACTTCTTGCGGCATACCTAACAACATCGGCGTTTCAAAAATACCTGGCGCAATCGTCATCACACGAATTCCGTTACGAGATAAATCACGCGCCATAGGCAAGGTCAAGCCAACCACAGCTGCCTTAGATGAAGCGTAAGCGGCTTGCCCCATTTGACCGTCGAAAGCGGCCACAGAAGCGGTATTGATAATGATGCCGCGTTCATCCTGGATTGCATCCGTTTTACTCATGGCTTCCGCTGCTAAACGTGCCATATTGAAAGTACCAATCAAATTGATATTCACGACGCGTTGGAATATTTCCAATGGATGTGCACCATCTTTACCCACTGTTTTTACTGCGGGCGCAACACCTGCACAGTTAATCAAACCACGCAGCGTGCCTGCCGCAGTTGCTGCAGCAACGACCGCCTGTCCATCCGCCTCTTGGGTAACATCACACTTAACAAAAGTCGCATTTAATTCAGCGGCCAGTTTTTGACCTGCCTCAACCTGCACGTCAGCAATCACAACTTTGCCACCGTTAGCCGTAATCATGCGCGCTGTTGCCTCGCCCAAACCCGATGCGCCGCCCGTGATAATGAATACATTGTTTTGAATTTGCATACTTTCCTCGGTTACAAAATTAGTTGAATAAGAAATTCGCCAAGCATCAAGCGGTAAACTACTAGCCAGATACTATGACGTTAACGTAAACGTCAATTATCTCGCTTTTCGCTCTTTGTATAAAGTAAAAAATACGCGAACAATAAAAAAGGCAGTGATTGCATCACAATCACTGCCTCCTCTTAAACGACAACTCAACGACAACTCTAATGCTGTCGCGTATTTACTTAGATGCCGCTTCGCTAGCGGAAGCCGCTTTCACTTTCACCACATCCAAACCAACTGGTGCTTCGATTTGCGGCAATACGTCCGCTTTATGTGAAATAACCGGCGCTGGCTGGGCTGGCGCTTTCAACCAAGGAAGTAATGGAAACAAAGGCACCAATAACAGGGCCACGATATTGATAATTTTAATCAAAGGATTCACCGCAGGACCGGCCGTATCTTTGTAGGGATCACCAACGGTATCACCCGTCACCGCCGCCTTATGAGCTTCAGAACCTTTGCCGCCGAAATGACCATCCTCAATGTATTTCTTGGCGTTATCCCATGCACCACCGCCAGTTGTCATAGAAATCGCCACAAACAAGCCTGTAATAATCGTCCCCATCAACATTCCACCCAAAGCCGCAGGACCTAACGCCAAACCCACCAAAATAGGTACGGCGACTGGCAGTAAGGAAGGCAAAATCATTTCCTTAATGGCAGATGCTGTCAGCATATCGACCGCTTTATCGTATTCCGGTTTGCCAGTACCATCCATGATGCCCTTAATATCTCGGAATTGACGGCGCACTTCCACCACCACCGCGCCTGCCGCACGTCCCACCGCTTCCATCGCCATCGCACCGAACAAGTAGGGAATCAGACCACCGATAAACAAGCCAACAATGATTTGCGGATCGGACAAATCAAACTTCACATCAAGTCCGACTGAGCTCAAAGCATGGGTGTAATCGGCAAATAACACCAAAGCTGCCAGGCCAGCAGAACCGATCGCATAACCTTTAGTCACTGCCTTAGTCGTATTACCAACCGCATCGAGTGGATCAGTAATGGCGCGCACCGACTCGTCCATACCTGACATTTCTGCGATACCACCAGCATTATCAGTAATCGGTCCGTAGGCATCTAGCGCAACAATAATTCCCGCCATCGATAACATGGATGTCGCGGCAACCGCGATACCATACAAGCCACCGCCAAACTTATACGACACTAAAATCGCCACGCACACTGCCAATACAGGGTACGCAGTTGATTTCATCGAGACACCGAGACCAGCGATAATATTCGTTCCATGCCCTGTAGTTGAGGCTTCGGCGATATGGCGAACTGGTTTGAAATCCGTACCCGTATAGTATTCAGTAATGTAGACCATCAAGCCTGTCAAGACGATACCGACGACAGCGGAAACCAACATCTGCTGACGCATCACATCGTCTTTAAACAGCATATAGGTAACAGCAACGAAACCAATTAAAGACAAACCAGCAGCCCACCATAAGCCTTTATATAGTGCCGACATGATTTTTTTGCCGGGGGTATGTTTAACCAGTGAGCAGCCAACAATAGAAGCAGGAATCGATACTGCACCCAACATCAACGGGTATACAATGGCCTCAGTCACCGCACTCGTAACCATCAAAGCACCGAGCAACATCGTTGCGATCAATGTCACCACATAAGTCTCGAACAAATCGGCAGCCATACCAGCACAGTCACCTACGTTATCACCAACATTATCGGCAATCACGGCAGGGTTACGTGGATCATCTTCGGGAATACCGGCTTCGACTTTACCTACTAGGTCAGCACCGACGTCCGCACCTTTGGTAAAAATACCGCCACCAAGACGGGCAAAGATAGAGATCAGGGACGCACCAAAAGCTAAACCAATTAGAGGTTTAATCACATCGTGCTGAGACATGCCACCAGCATTACTATTACTTAGGTACAGGTAGAATAATGCAACGCCAAGTAAACCCAAGCCCGCAACTAACATACCGGTGATTGCCCCACCTTTAAATGCCACGTCTAAGGCTTGGTTGATTCCTTTCGTAGCTGCCTGCGCAGTACGCACATTGGCGCGCACTGAGACATTCATACCGATAAAACCGCAAGCACCTGACAAGACGGCGCCGATTAAAAAACCAATTGCGGTCACTGGCCCCAAGCCTGGCAAGACCGCAATCGCGATAAATAAAACGACGCCTACCATCGCGATAGTTTTATATTGACGCGCCAGATAAGCGGCGGCGCCTTCTTGAATCGCTGTCGCAATTTCCTGCATACGGGCATTCCCCGCATCCTGTTTCAAAATCCAACTTCTTGTAATTAAACCGTAAAGTACTGCAAGTACTCCACACGCTACAACTATCCACAGACTTAATACCATGTTGACGCCTCCAATTTTTGTTGATGTTGATTGCGCTCAGCTTTTGACTTAGCGCCACTTAGCACGCATCACACCGTTTATAGAAATAAGCGAAATAAAACAACTGACATTTTGTTTTTTTAAAACTGAATCTGGTAGTGGGACAAAAAACATACAGGAAATTGTTAAGGGAAGCCTCCATCAAAAAATTAACTAACTAATTAAAGAATGTAAATAAAAAATACCGACAATTCAAGCAGTGAAAGACGAAAAAAAAGCGGACACAAGGTCCGCTTTTTTTATTCTGAGAGCGCCGCGAATGCCGCGTCGCGTATGGCATCAACCGCCCCGACGCCTGCAATCTTACGATACTTAGGCGCACCAGGATTACCCGATTTTGCCCAATCACCGTAGTAACTGACTAAAACTTCGGTTTGATTATGGTACACCGCCAAACGCTTTTGTACGGTCTCTTCTTTATCATCATCACGCTGAACTAAATCTTCACCGGTTTCGTCGTCTTTACCTTCGACTTTGGGTGGATTAAATTTCACGTGATAAGTACGGCCTGAACCAGGATGTACGCGACGACCACTCATACGTTCAATGATCGCGCTGTCCGGCACGTCAATTTCTAAAACATAATCAATCGCAACGCCTGCATCTTTCATCGCATCTGCTTGTGGCGTGGTTCTTGGAAAACCATCAAACAAATAGCCATTCGCGCAATCATCTTGTTTCAAACGCTCTTTGACCAAACCAATAATGATGTCGTCGGATACTAGTCCACCCGCATCCATCACTTTCTTTGCTTCCACACCCAATGGTGTTCCGGCTTTCACCGCTGCACGCAACATGTCACCAGTTGAGATTTGTGGAATACCAAATTTTTCCTTAATGTAATTGGCTTGCGTGCCCTTGCCTGCTCCGGGTGCTCCCAACAAAATAAGACGCATTTTTATTTCCTAGACGAGTTTAATATACTGTAAGCCCTGCTCTCTTTTGAAGATAGCAAGGCATTTGAATTCTTGTTTGTTACCGATTATTTTTATTTTGACTAACGCGCCGAGCGTACCGTCATTTATTTTGTTCTTTACGAAATTTACCACAGATTTTTCCGCTTGAAACGCTTTCCACTGGCAAGCACATGGATTTTTGTCACAAGTTCAGAAAAATGTTCTGACACGTTGTAAATCCTCTAGCGTATCGACGCCAGCGACTGGACTTTGCTCAGTCACATGCACCGCGATAGCGATGCCATTCCACAAAACACGCAACTGCTCCAAGGCTTCGATTTGTTCCAATGGAGAAATCGGCAATGTTGGGTAGGCTTGCAAAAATTGATTCTGATATGCATACAAACCAATATGGCGTAGTGCCTGATATCCGTCCGGCATCACATTATGATGCTGAGCAAAAGCATCGCGCGCCCACGGTATCGTGGCACGAGAAAAATACAAAGCCCGCCCTAACTTATCCAACACCACCTTCACTACATTTGGATTAAACAACTCTTTGATATCGTGAATTGCATGCGCCGCGGTTGCCATCGGCGTCTGAGCGTTCACCAAAGCGGCTGTCGCGGCAATCAAGGTCGGATCAATCAATGGCTCATCGCCTTGCACATTCACTACTACAGCATCATTCGCCAATCCCATAGCGGCAGCGACTTCGGCAATTCTATCGGTACCAGATGGATGATCGCTGCGAGTCATTTTGACTTGAATACCATGCGCCTGACAAGCAGCAAAAATATCGGCATGGTCAGTCGCCACCACTACCTGAGACGCGCCCGACAATAAAGCCCGCTCGGCAGTACGCACTACCATAGGCTTCCCACCGATATCGGCGAGAGGTTTATTTGGCAAACGAGTCGATGCCAGACGAGCGGGAATAATGGCGACAAAATTCATAGCAACACCGACGCTTATTGAGTATCGGCATCAAGCACGCGTGCCTGATCTTCCCACATAATAGGAATACCATCACGAATCGGAAACGCCAAACGATCGGCCTTACAAATTAATTCTTGTGCGGCTTTATCGTAGACTAAAGGGCCTTTACATAAGGGACAGACCAGAACGTCAAGCAGACGTGCATCCATGTTTTTTCTCCGAAATCGTCTTAAGCAATTTGAGCAATTGTTCCTGAAATTCTGCATCAAGTTCGGCAGAAACAGGGAGCAACCAGATACGCGGATCGTCACACAATTCCGCAATTTGGCGACATTTTACTGCATCCTTCTCTGTGATAAGAATGATTTCGGCATCAACATGCTGAAATAAATCCGCCGAAAAAGCGAAATGATCAGCGAGCGGCATGGTCTCAAATTCCAAGCCATGTGCATTTAAGGTATCAAAAAAACGCTGTGGATTACCGATTCCAGCTGCCGCCAGTATTTTCTTTCCTTGCAATTCGCTCAAAGACTGGCGTGACTCTGGATGCTTAAGATTCATCAAGGCATCCGCTCGCAACTGCATTTGTATTACATCACCACCGATGCCAGAAACCTGTTCTTTGTTAGCAGAATTCAAGATCGTAAAATCGCGTCGACGTTGTGCCGATTCGCGTAAAGGCCCCGCCGGCAATAGCCAACCATTTCCGACTCCACGTTGATCAAACATCAGGATTTCAACATCGCGAGCGAGCGCATAATGCTGTAAGCCATCATCCGAAATAATCACATCAAGCTGCGGATAGCGCGCCAACAGTTGCTGCGCACTTGCCACCCTTTGCCGTCCTACCATCATGGGACACCCAGTACGCTGCACGATTAAGAGAGGCTCATCTCCCACCTCAGTCGCCAGAGATGTCGTCTTCACTTCAATAATCTGATCTACTTGTGCGCCATAACCACGTGAAATAACACCGGGTGTCCAACCAGAGCGGCGCAGCTGTTCTACCAGCCAGATGACCATGGGGGTTTTACCTGTGCCGCCAACATAGATATTGCCAACCACAATCACAGGTGCCGACAATGAAGTTTGAGAACGATAGCCGAGCACGAGCAATCCGAACCGAAAATTCAGAATAAGACCAAACAGCTTTGAAAGTGGCCAAAGTAATATGGGCAAAATACCGCGCCGTGACCAAGATCTAATCAAAAATGATTCAAAGGCTGCACGCAAAAAAACACTCCTTCGCCAAGCCTAATGGCTCCGCACAAACGCAAAGGAGAAATCACAAAGATTTCTCCTTTTTCTGTCTTACTAGAAACTGAATAAGCGAACGACTTATTTTGAAGTCGAAGTGGCCTGAGCCGCGAAAGTAACCTTGGCCAATCCAGCAATACGCGCCGCCTCTAGAACATCAATCACCGATTGGTGAGTAGCGGCACGGTCTGCGTTAATGATCACGACGGGGTCTGGTGCACCTGTTTTACCGCCGTTCATCGCTTCTGCTGCTTTTTTCAAGTCATTCGCCAAATTAGTCGCATCTAAAAAACTAACTGGCTCACTATTAATTTTATAGCGTCCCTGAGCATCAATACCGATTTCAATTTGACTAGGTTTTTCTTGTGCCTTTTCAGCGTCCGCTGTCGGCAAGGTAATCTGCAATTCAGTGAAACGGCTATACGTCGTTGTCACCATCAAGAAAATCAAGATCACCAACAACACGTCAATAAAGGGGATCAAGTTGATTTCTGGATCTTCTTTGCCCCGTCCTTTACGAAAATTCATACGACTACTTTCTCGTGCTGTGAACGATATCGACAAACTTCACCGCTTGCTGCTCCATCTCGACTACAAAGCTGTCAGCCAGAGCGCGGAAATGACGATAAAAAATCATGGCAGGCATAGCAATCAAAAGACCGAAGCCAGTGTTGTACAAAGCAACCGAAATACCATGTGCTAATTGCGCAGGATTGGCACCAGAGGCATTTTGCGAGCCAAAAATTTCTATCATCCCAACCACGGTACCGAACAAGCCCATCAACGGCGCGAGAGAGGCAATCGTACCCAAGGTCGTCAAGAATTTCTCTAACTCATGAGCCACCGCACTACCGGCTTCCTCTATCGATTCTTTCATGACTTCACGCGGTGCGTTCACATTACGCAAACCTGCCGCCAAAACTCGACCCAAAGGAGAATTTGTAGCGAGTTGATCAATCACTTCTTGCTTGATTTTGCCGCTTTGGTAAACACGAATCACTTCTTCCAACAAAGTTTTAGGCAAGATTCTCTGCCTTCTCAAAGATAAAGTCCGCTCAATAATTAAAGCCAAAGCGACAATCGATGCCACCAGTAAGAAGTAAATCGGCCAACCAGCCGCCTGAATAATCGCGAACAAATGAAACTCCTTGCCAGAAAAATCTAAATAAAACCTGAATAGACGTAAAACTATAAATTGTTACCAATAGCTATGAATAAAAGCTCAGCCCGCAATGTATCGTGTTGTCCGACTGTGGGCAAGTAGCAGCCCGTGAATATTTTCGGCAAGATCAACAAGAATCTCTGGTTAGGAAGAAAAAATAGGTAAATAATAGCTAAAGACAGGTAATCCACAGTTCTGCACAGATTCTGTGAGCAAGATTGTGGATATCCTTGGGGCTAAATTCTAAGTCCTTGATTTTAAATAAATTAGCAATACCGCCTCAAAATTAAGCACTCGCTAAAAAACCCTAATTAAGTACTTTATCCACCGCTCAAAAGTTTTACACACAAACTGTGGAGAACTTTGTGCACAAACACTGCACACAAACTTAAGTCTTTGATTTAAAAAGATAAAAATCACCTGCAACAAATTTGAGCAAAGCATTGTCGAAAGCAATTAATGATTATTTTTGCTAGATTAAATCAACAAATTAGGTGTTGTGTGGAAAACTTCGCTGAGTTTTGCACACAAATTGTGGATATCTTTGTGAACAAAGACAGGACACAATTCTAAGTCGATGATTTTATTAGGTTTTGTAGTTGTGCTACAAAATGTGGCAGAGTTCAGTTTAATTTCCAAACAGCACTTTTTGTGTTTTCAGCACAATTTCCTGTGGATAACTTTGTGCATAAGCACAAATTTTTTTCTTATTTAGCGAACTGGAATCACAAAAATTTACATTAATTCACACTTAAGACATCAACTTAAAGTAAATAAATCCATAAAAATCATAGGGTTACAAAATAATCCTCCATTCTTTTTGACATTCAACAGCGCTCATGACATGCTTGCGCCTCTTTTCTCTTACTTGTGGACAGCTTTACTCGCAGGCGACTTATGGCATCAGATCTTTTCACACAAAACCCAATAAAAACCGAGACGATACTGCCAGTTTCGGCGCTGAATCAAGCTGTTGCTCAATTACTGGAACGAAGTTTCCCATTAACTTGGATTTCCGGTGAAATATCTAATTTCACCCGCGCCAGCTCTGGACATTGGTATTTCACACTCAAGGATAGCGCGGCGCAAGTAAGGGCTGTGATGTTTCGTGGCAGAGCGCAATATGCGGGTTTTATGCCACGAGAAGGTGACAAAGTCGAAGTACGCGCCTTGGTTGGTTTGTACGCCCCACGCGGCGACTATCAAATTAATGTGGAAGCAATACGTCGTGCCGGGGTAGGTAATTTATACGAGGCTTTTTTACAACTAAAAACTCGTTTATCGGAGGAAGGCTTATTTGCACCAGAACGCAAACAAGCCATACCCGACTTCGTCCGAACGATAGGTATCATCACCAGCCCCAAAGCAGCCGCATTGCGCGATGTACTTGCCTCCTTGCAACGACGCGCTCCCCATATCCATATCATTATTTACCCTTGTCCAGTACAAGGAGAAGGCGCGGGCAATAAAATTGCCGCAGCCATCGCACAAGCCGATGCCGATGCACAATGTGATCTCCTGATTGTTTGTCGTGGCGGCGGTAGCATTGAAGATTTATGGGCGTTTAATGAAGAAGTCGTAGCGCGCACCATAGCACATTGCGAGACGCCTATCATTAGTGGCATCGGACACGAAACTGATTTTACGATCAGTGATTTCGTTGCCGATTTGCGAGCGCCCACACCGACTGCGGCGGCGGAAATAGCAACAACAGCGACGGTCGATTGGATCGCTGCCATTGCACATTGGCAGAATTTAATGCAAAAACAAATGCGCCGCCAATTAAATACCGAATCTCAAAATCTGGACTGGCTTACTCATCGTTTACAGAGCCCGGTCGCGTCCCTAGAAAACAAACGCCTGCAAATCATACATAGTGCGCAGCGCCTACGTTTTTCTGCCTATAAACCCTTGCAACTGGCGCAAGCCAAGCTCATGCAGTCCCAAAGCAAGCTACAACAATATAAGCCTCAAGCCCAACCTGGATTAAATAAGTTGAGTCATCTTCAACATCAAATGTGTAGCGATATGAGACATCAATTGCAAAAACAAAAAGTCAGTTTGGAGAATTGGAAAACCAAATTAGAACTGCTCAATCCCCAGCGCACTTTAGAGCGTGGCTACGCCATTCTTCGGGACGAAGATGGTAGCTTGATACGCAGCGGACAACAATTGAAGCCGGGAAATACGCTCAATCTGCGCACCGCCGCCGATAACACAGAATTTCAAATTACTCAGGTAAAAACACCTCGTGCTGCGCATTAGCTGCAAGCATTTGGACAAAGGCTTACAATGACGCTTTTGATTCACTCTACTCACCCAAGTGGCATCAAGTGATTTGAATCGAAAACCGTATTTTTGGTACACTTTTGACGCACTTTTTTCAATTAACCCTATCAGGATCTGCCATGGAACATACTTTGCCAGCATTGCCATACGCCCTCGACGCATTGGCGCCCCATATTTCTCAAGAAACTTTGGAATACCACTATGGTAAGCATCATCAAACTTATGTCACTAACTTGAATAATTTGATCAAGGGCACCGAGTTTGAAAACGCCACATTAGAAGAAATCGTTAAAAAATCTTCTGCTGGCATTTTCAATAATGCAGCTCAAATCTGGAATCACACGTTCTACTGGAATGGCTTAAAACCAAATGGCGGCGGTGCTCCAACCGGTGCATTGGCTGACGCGATCAACGCAAAATGGGGTTCTTTTGATGCATTCAAAGACACCTTCACCAAATCATGCGTCGGTAATTTCGGTTCTAGCTGGACTTGGTTAGTCAAGAAAGCTGACGGTACTTTAGATATCGTGAATACGTCAAACGCTGCTACGCCATTGACGACTAGCGACACACCATTAATCACTTGCGATTTGTGGGAACATGCTTACTACATCGATTATCGCAATGCACGTCCAAAATATTTGGAAGCATTCTGGGCCTTGGTTAACTGGGAATTTGCTGCGGCGAATTTGGCTTAAGCTTAGCGCCATGTAAATTCATTGCTGAATTTTTTCAGAAAGCCTGCGACACCAATACTAGGTTCGCAGGCTTTTTTGCTTGTTTAACCCATTAAGGTTTTAGTGATGCAGGCAAGTTGCAGGCGCTGATCGTTGAACTAATTACGATCACAACACACTAAGCTTCTTCTTTCTCTTTCATCAATTGACTATGTCTACTCATCAAAAAATCCGTTTAGCACTAAGCTTTTGCGGCTTGTTAGCCAGCGCAACTTGTCTCGCCCAAACGCCAAGCTCACAAGCCATGCAAGACCTACAAACTCTGGCCAGCGATAAAATGCAAGGACGTGAAATGGGGAGCGCCGGCAGCGCCCTCGCCCGTGATTATCTGCTAAAACGTATTGCGGATATAGGTCTAAAACCGTGCGGGGCGAGTTATGTACAAGATTTTTCGGTAAGTAAATCAGGGCAAAGCACGCAAGGAAAAAATATTCTGGCGTGTCAATATGCAGAGCAAAATAAAGCAGCGAAGTTTCTTGTCGTTTCTGCCCATTACGATCATCTCGGCATCAAAAACGACAAAACTTATTTAGGTGCTGACGATAACGCCTCGGGTGTCGCAGGCGTGTTAGCGGTAGCGCAAAGTTTAAAAGGGAAAGCAACGAAGCATCACATGGTCTACGCTTTTTTTGATGGTGAAGAGCGCGGCTTATTAGGCGCACACGCATTTGTAAAGCAAGCCTGGATCTCTCCCAAAGACATCACTGCCAATATCAATTTCGATATGATTGCTCGTGGCGATAAAAACGAATTGTATGCCAGTGGTACTTACCAAAATCCTAGCCTAAAACCGATACTGCAAGAGTTAAATGGCACGCAAGGCATCAAACTTTTATTTGACCACGACAGACCAGAACAAGGCAGCAATGACTGGACTTCACAATCCGATCACTATGCTTTTTTTAAAGCAGGCATCCCACATTTATATTTCGGCGTAGAGGACCATGCTGATTATCACAAGCCTAGTGATAGTGCTGACAAAGTGAATGCTAAGTTCTTTGACGGCGCAATAGAAATCGTACAAAAAGCGGTACAACTCATAGACCAAAAATTTGTACGGAAAGAGTAAAGGCAGAGTAAAGGAAGCGTAAATAAAAGCGTCAATTGAACGCTGAAAAACGCTGACAAAACAACGGCACCGATACAATACGGTGCCGTTTTTTATTGCGGTGTCGCTCTATTAGTGATGTTTAACTGGGAAGAAAAACGTCTCCGCCAATTGCTTCCAGCTTGGCTCTTTTCCATACATACGTATCCCCATCGTAAATACGCGAGTCGCGGCGGATTTAAACCACCACAAACAGGCTACCAACAAGGTGACGGACAAGAACCACTGCCACATCGGCACATCGGTGTGTGCCATACGCAGTGGCATCGCAGCGAACGATGTCAATGGAAAAATACTCAATACTTGCATCATCATGCCTTCTGCATTATCGATACCGCTATAGGCCAATCCGACCGGTATCGCAGGAAGAAACATCATGATGCTGCGACTAGAATGGTTAGGGTCGTCGATGGTTGCGGCAAATGCGGCCATAAAACTGTTAACCAATAACATTCCCAGTATCACAAACAAAATGGTCGTCAACAATTCAAAAGCGCCGATTGGAAGCGATACTTCAGGTTTATCTGAAATCACCGCCACGCCTTGAATGAACAAGAAAAATAACAAGCCATAACTGAACATGGTTTTAAAACAGAACAGAGAAATGCCTAAAATTTTTCCCTCTATCCATTGCGCTGGTGTGATTAACGTTAACAACTGTTCAGTCACACGATTTTGTTTTTCGCTGGTGATACCGGTGAACAAATAACCAAAGCCCGAAAAAATCCCTATCGTCAATAAAAACAATAAAGCACCACTCACCAGCGTACGCCCCTTCTCGTTTTTATCATCTTTCTCTGGCTTAAGCATCACGGTTTTAATGTCGGGCAATTCAGTGATTTGTTTGCGCTGTAAGTCGGTCAGAGGCAGCGATGCGATTTGACGTTCTTGCTGCCAGTTTTGCAAACTCGTTTTTAACTTGGCTTGCCAGCTGGCTTTCTCTTTCACGGTTAATTGCAGACGCTCTTGCTCTCCCTTACCCTCAATTTCTATCACCGCATGCCAAGTCTCACCAATATTTTTAAGAACTTCAGCTTTGGTCGATGGGCTCACAACGCTGAACTGAAAACCACTCAATTTGGGCGGCGCGAAGTCCCCCATTACGGCGACTTGATAATCCTTATCTAAAGCCGCTTTCAGATGTGGCCACACCATAGAAAAACATATGCCTGCAAACATCAAAACGATAGAGATAATTTCCTGCTTCCACTTAAAATAACGTTTGAATTCAAACAGGGCGATATTCCAGACATTCATGCTATGTCTCCTGACAGGGTTTGGTTAACGTTATGCTTTTGTACTGCGGTCAAATATAAATCGTGCAAACTCGGTTGGACACGACTAAAGTCTTTCACTTCCGCCAAAGGCATCACTTGCTGCAATAATTGATTCACGCTGGCACCTACACGCAATTGCAACAAGTAGGCGTTTTCCTCTTGCTGCTGCGCGCTCTCAATCGCAGAACACAATTGCAATTCGTCCAATGAGACCTGCACGGCAAATCGCAGTTGATAAAATTTTTCCGGACTCAATTGTTCTATTACCTGCGCCAAGCTACCCGATGCGACTTGTTGTCCTTTGTTGAGTAGTAACATGGAATCCGCCAGACGTTCCACCAATGCCATCTGATGAGCACTTAATACAATCGTCGTGCCCATTTGCTTCATCTCATTTAAGATGGTTAGCACATGTTCTTGATTGATAGGATCGAGACCTGAAAAAGGTTCATCTAACACTAAGAGTTTGGGTTGATGTATCAGGCAACTGATTAACTGCACTTTTTGTTGATTGCCTTTGGACAGTTTACTCAAGTTGTCTTTAGCTTTCTCCTCCAAATCTAAACGCGGAAGCCAAAACGCCAATTGTTTGGTAATTTCTGCTTTTGTCAGGCCACGCAATTTACCGATATAGGTCAAATTGTCAGTGACGCTTTTATCGGGGTACAAGCCGCGATCTTCTGGCAAATAAGCAAAACTCGTCTCAGGAATTTTCTCAATTCGAATACCATTTTCGAATACACGAATTTCACCAGCATCAGCTTGCGTCAAGCCTACTAGCATACGTATCAATGAAGATTTACCTGCCCCATTCGGGCCTAGCAAAGCAAAAATCTGTCCAGGTGCCACAGTAAAACTCAAGCCTTGCACTGCTTTAACCGTGCTATACGCTTTTTCAACCTGACTGACTTCTAAACTGATCATAAAAAAACTCCATGTAGTGGAAACAAACGCTCCCCATGATTCGCTCCATGAATATGTAGCGAATCGGCGCTGGTATGAACTGTAGTGACACAAAAAGAAAAAGAACAGCGAGAGCTGACCAAAGACGAAGCTCGCGGCATTAAACACGAGTTATCAGTATTGAAAACGGACATCGACGCGGAATGATTGTCTCGCCGATGCCATTCTGCACAAGTACCATGAGCAATAGTTTAGGATTGCGCACGTCGTGGTAACACGCGCTTTACAGCAAGCACCAGCAATAAGACCAAAGCACCAGCCACAACGCCGACCAAACCATCAGCGATACTAGGCACAACACTTTCCAGTACCGAACCAACCACAGGTACGCTAGCTGCAGCGCTCGCTATACTATGAGAAAACTCACTAATCGCATGTACGCCATGACTTAAAATTCCACCGCCCACCAAGAACATGGCGGCCGTACCAATCACCGTCAATGCTTTCATCAAGCGCGGTGCAAAAGCGACGAAGCCATCACCAATACGGCGCTGTACCGCACGCAACCAAGATGCTTCACGATTACGCTGCAAATAAAAACCCATATCATCAAGCTTCACGATCAGCGCGACAAAGCCATAAACGCCTACGGTCATCAAAATACTCACACCCGCCAATACAGCAAGCTGAGTTGAAAAAGCAGACTGCGCGACAGTACCCAAAGTGATGATAATAATCTCACCACTCAACACAAAATCGGTCGTAATTGCGCCCTTGATTTTGTCTTTTTCAAACTGCACAATGTCCACTTCTTCGTGCGTCAACGCATGTACTAATTCGGTGTGATGGGCTTCATCTTCGGCCTCACTGTGCAAAA
The DNA here is from genome assembly GCF_042432465.1 of Affinundibacterium danionis. Lineage (NCBI taxonomy): Bacteria > Pseudomonadati > Pseudomonadota > Betaproteobacteria > Burkholderiales > Oxalobacteraceae > Affinundibacterium > Affinundibacterium danionis. The sequence continues at coordinate 360,741 of NZ_JBHLXJ010000018.1, forward strand.
ATTTATGCGCCAGTTTTTCAAATCCTTCGAAACACAAATACGCGCCACCTACCATTAGCAAGGGCATAATCGCCCAAGGTGCAATAGCACTTAATAGCAAGGCGAGCGGCACTAAGATCATTTTATTTCTCATCGAGCCTTTAGCGACCGCCCACACCACGGGCAACTCCCGTTCTGCTCTGACACCACTCACTTGTTCGGCATTCAGTGCCAGATCATCACCTAATACACCTGCAGTTTTTTTGGCGGCGACTTTGGTCATCAGCGCCACGTCATCAAGAACAGTTGCAATATCGTCGAGTAAGGTTAAAAGGCTTGCACCAGGCATAAAAACTTTCTTAGTAAATAAAAGGATATTCTCCGCTCTGCATCTACTTCATTCAAAATCCGAGCGCTCGAAGAAAAAACAAAATTCTACGTTACAAATTAACTAGCTTCTAGCAATTTATCTTGGTGAAATTTTGGCTTGATCACCATTGCCTGAGATTTGATCTAGGTGGTGGAACTTTTTGAGTACTTTCTAGTCTATTTTTACACATTTTAGCAACGGTGCCATTAGCGCCGAGAATACACTAGGGAGTCAGTATGAGAAAAAAAACATTAGCTATCAGTATCGCTTTGATCTACAGCAGCGTATTTGCGCTGAGTAGTCCGCTGGCACAAGCGCAAGTTAGAGCAAAATCAGCACCTGTGGCTAAACTGAAACCGTCAGAATTAAGCTTGGAACAACTGTATCGCGCCCAGTCCTATGCGGGTAAAGCGGCAAGCCAACTACGTTTTAGCAGTGACGGACGCTATCTTGCCTACGCTTGGAATCCATTCGGTGAAGAAGGCAATGATTTGTATATTCACGATACAGAAACCGGCAAAACCAGTCGCATCACTTCGCCCGCCGTCATGAAAACCTATGATGCGCCAGAAGACTGGGATCGTTTTGAGAAGAAACTAAAACAAAAAGAAAAAGAACTAAACGAACGTCAAGCCAAAGCGGAAGCACAAGCAGCCTATTTACGTGGTGAGAAAGTCGATCTCTTGCAATGGGAGCGTGCCGCTATCGAAGAACTGAAACGTGAATTAGCTGAGAAGAAAAGTAAAGCGGCCTCCCTGAAGGCAGAAAAAGAGGCCGAAGCAGCAAAAGAAAAAGCGGCAGGTGGCACCAATACAAATACGGCAGCCATTAGCAAAGCCGAAAATGAGAAAAAAGAAGCTGAAAAAGAATTATGGGAATTGCGCGACGAGTTAAAGAAAAAACTCAGCAAAGAAAAACTTAAAAATAATGACCTGTATCCAGGCATAGAAAACTTGGTGTGGGCAAAACAAGCACAAGAACTAATCTTTCAATATCGCGGTGATCTATTCCGCTTACAGGCTGCAACAGGGAAAATTGAACGACTGACTAAAACCGATAAAGTCGAACGCATTCTGTCTTACACTGCGGATGACAACGGCTACTTGTACATGGATGACAAACGCATCTATGCCGCCAGCTTTAGCAATGGCACATTACGCCAACTAAATCCTGAATTGATACATGCTGAAGATGTCGAGAAAAAATACTCACTGGCCAGCACGATCTTAAGTGAAGATAAGCAATGGATGGCCATCACCGCCAACGCAGCCCCCGCTGACCCGAGCAAAGCACCGCAAGGTCGTCAGGTTGAGATCATGAATTATAGTGAACGTTTTGCCACTGCCAAGAAAGTCGGTCGCGAGGTGTCGGACGACAAACGTACGGTTCCCGCATCAGCTTTATATATACGCAAAGTCAGCGAAGATTCTATGCGCCAACCGCAGCCGGTTTTCACCAATGACGGTGGTGATGTTTGGTTCGAAATGAGTCGTGTCGCTTTCAGCAAAGATGGTACTCAATATACATTCTCGACTTGGGAACGCGAAAAAGAACTACTGCGCATTTATGTGGGCAATAGCGCCGACAATGCGAAACCAAAAATCGTCTTTGAACGCCGGAATCAAGTCGGACACGAAGTGGTGGATGTCGTATCACCGCAATTCACACCCGATGGTCAACAATTGATCGCCGTATTAGATGAGCTTGGTTATCGCCAGCCTTACCGCATTGACACCGCGACTGGTAAAGCGACACCCATACTCAAAGGTGATTTTGAAGCCCATCAAATACTGGGATTCAGCCCAGATAGCAGCACGATGTTTGTCATGGCCAATCGCGATGATTTCGCTGCGATGAATCTATTCAAAGTCACTCTTGCAAACGGTGAGATGCAAGCCTTAGGGCAAAGCGGCGATTTCCACCGTACTAGCGCGATGAGCGAAAGCGGTCAAAAATTAGCCAGCGTCGCGGGACAATGGTCGAGCCGACCTGAATTGAAACTTCTTGATCTACAAGCCAATGGCAAAGTCAGTAGTAAGACACTAACTGATAGCCATGATCCCAAATGGAATGCCGTCAACTTAATTCAACCCGAACGCTTTAGCTTCACTAATCGTCATGGTGACAAAATTGAAGCCTATGCTTTCAAACCACAAAACTGGAGCAGTGGCGACAACCGTCCTGCAATTGTGTACACCTATGGTGGGCCACTAGGAGATCGTCACATCATCGAAACCGATAGCTTCCAACCCACCGCCTATTTGTTTGGTATGTATATGGCGGCGAAACACGGTTATGTTACGGTCGCAGTCGATCCACGCGGTCATTCAAACTATGGTCGTAAATTTAGTGATGCGAACTGGGAGCAAGCCGGTAAACCTCAGACCGAGGACCTAGAGGACCTAGCAAAATACATGCAGAAAAAATTGGGTGTAGATGGCAAACGCATAGGTTTGACGGGTTGGAGTTTTGGCGGTTTCCAAACCCAATACACGATGTACACCAGTCCCGACGTTTTCGCTGCCGGTATCGCCGGTGCGGGTCCGACAGAATGGGAAAACTATAATAGCTGGTACAGCGGTCGCACCATCGGCAAAGTGGATCGTAGTAAACCAAATTTACGTCGCTATTCGCTGTTACCACTGACCGTAGGCTTGAAAAAACCGTTGATGTTGGTACATGGCATGCAAGACCCAAACGTCCTGTACCAAGACACAGTTAACGTGTATCGCGCTTTACTCGAAAACGGTAAAGAGAGTTTGGTCGATTTATTTCTCGACCCAGATGGTGAACACGGCATGGGCGGGGCGGTCAAGCCCAAAGCTTGGCATAAAAAATATGAAAGCTTCTTTCTACAGCATTTAGGTAAAGCGAAATAAGTATTTCAAGCGATGCGATCAAGAAACGGTATGCCAATCAATGCATACCGTTTTTTTTATTACCGAGGGAAAATCAGATAGCAAAACAGAGCCTTCAAAAAACTGCGACAATAGTTCATCTTATTTAAAGTAGATCTTTATGAGCACCGATACCTCTACCACAAACACGATTAAAAATAGCGCTGAGCGCAGCAGCCTCGCAACTCTGGTAGGCTTACTTCCCTTCTTACGACCATATCGCCGTCAATTCATTTTGGCAGGCATCGCGTTGATCATCGCTGCTTGCGCAACCTTGACGATTCCCTACGCTTTTCGTCAAATGATAGACATGGGATTTAGTAAAATCAGTGATGGTGGCACACACGGCATCGAGCACGTGAATTTGACTTTTCTAGCCTTATTCGGTGTTGCTGTCGTTTTAGGAATTGCAACCGCCGCCCGATTTTATATGGTGTCGTGGATAGGCGAACGTGTCACCGCCGACATACGCAATGCCGTATATGCACACGTAGTGACACAAAGCCCAGAGTTTTTTGAAACCACACAAACTGGCGAGATACTATCTCGCCTGACGACTGATACGACTCTAATTCAGGCCGTGGTAGGAACCAGCATCAGCCTAGCCTTGCGGAATATTTTATTATTCGTCGGTGGTCTGGTCATGCTGTTTATCACCAGCCCGCTACTCTCCTCCATCATCATCGTGATGTTGGTGCTGGTCATCCTGCCCATCATTTTATTTGGTCGACGCGTGCGTAAGTTGTCTCGCGACTCACAAGACCGAATCGCAGATGCCTCCGCAGTGGCGGGGGAAATTTTGAATGCCATGCCAACGGTACAAGCATATACCCACGAGCACATCGAGGCGCGGCGTTTTGCAGACACGGTAGAGCATGCTTTTAGCACCGCAATGCGGCGCATACGAGCGAGATCACTGTTAACCATGATCGCGATACTTTTGATCTTTGGCGCTATCGTATTTGTTCTTTGGTTAGGCGCACAATCGGTCATGCAGGGCGAAATGTCAGGCGGCAAACTAGGCCAATTCATTTTATATGCGTCCATCGTTGCAGGTGCCATAGGTGCTTTATCCGAAGTGCTCGGCGAAGCGCAACGTGCGGCTGGCGCAACCGAACGTTTGCTCGAACTAATGTCAGTACAATCCCCAATTATTTCTCCGTCAGCACCTTCGGCATTGCCGCTTGAAGATGCACACGGCGCCAGAGTCTCACTCCAAGATATTGTCTTCCATTATCCTTCGCGTCCGCAAATAGCAGCGTTAAGCCATATCAATCTGGAGATCAAACCAGGTGAGACAGTGGCCTTAGTTGGCTCCTCTGGCGCAGGAAAAACCACCCTGTTCCAGTTACTGCTACGTTTTTATGACCCGCAGCAAGGTCGTATCTGCATGGACGGTGTGAATATTCAAGACCTCGATCTTCACACGCTACGAGATACGATAGGGATCGTGCCGCAAGACACCGTGATCTTCTCAGCCAATGCGATGGAAAACATTCGGTATGGCAGAGTGGATGCGAGTGATGAGGACGTTATACAAGCGGCAAAAATGGCCGCCGCCCATGAATTTATTCAGCGCCTGCCCGAGGGCTATCAATCTTTCTTAGGAGAGCGCGGGGTGCGCTTATCAGGAGGGCAAAAACAAAGGATAGCAATCGCCAGAGCGCTCTTAAAAAATCCTCGTCTGATGCTGCTAGACGAAGCCACAAGCGCCTTAGATGCAGAATCAGAACGACTGGTGCAGCAAGCCTTAGAAAGCGCCATGCAAGGACGTACGACGATCATCATTGCGCATAGACTGGCCACCGTACAAAGAGCCGATAGAATCATCGTATTGAAACACGGCCAAGTGGTAGAAATTGGCACTCACGCCAGTTTAATAAAACAGGCAGGCGTGTATGCTAATTTGGCGTCTTTGCAATTTCATATTTCTGAGCCTAGCTCGACCTAGGACGCAAAGAGAAAAATGTAAGAGCAATAAAAAACGCACTCAAGATCGAGTGCGTTTTTTGTATCAAGGTTTCTAATCAATCGACTATTTGCGATAAACCTGTTGCCCCGCCAACCAGGTCTGTAAAACCTGAGTTTTATACAAATCTTTGACTGGCACTTTAAAAATATCCTGATCAATCACAATAAAATCAGCCCATTTACCAGGCTCTAGACTACCTAGGATTTTTTCCTGATGTCCTGCATAAGCTGCGTCCAGTGTAAAGCAACGGAATGCTTCTTTAACCGTCATGGCTTGCTCTGGATACCAACCCTTCACTGGTTTTTGATCAAAATCTTGCCGACTAACAGCCGCATAGATACCCCAAAACGGATTTGGACTTTCGATAGGAAAGTCAGATCCACATGGAATCGGAGAACCTTGCTTTAAGAATGTACGCCAAGCATAAGCGCCTTTAATGCGCTGCTTTCCGACACGATCTTCCGCCATATTCATATCGGAAGTTGCATGGGTAGGCTGCATAGACGGAATAATCTTCAACTGAGCGACGCGCGGGATATCACTCAGTTCCAATACTTGAGCGTGCTCTATTCTATGCCGCAACACACTGGCATCCTGTGCTTTTGGTATCGTCGCAAGGCTGCCGATTACCTGACGATTTCCCGCATCACCAATGGCATGCACATTGACTTGGTAACCACGGGCCGCTGCTTTTTGCACCATTGCTTGCATGTCCTTGTCGGCAGAAAACAATAGCCCTTTAGTATGCGGAGCATCGCTGTATGGTGCCAACAATGCAGCACCGCGACTACCCAAGGCACCATCAGAATACAATTTCACGGCGCGCAATGCATAACGGTCATCCGCCATTCCCAACAAAGGCCCTTGCTTTGAAACGCTATCAAAAAATTGATCAACGCCGCTGATCATGCCGTACACCCGCGTCGTCAAGCTATGCTTATTGGCATACTCGCGAAACAAAGCATCGGCCTGTGCATCGACACCAGCATCATGCACGCTGGTCAAGCCTACACTGCGCATTTGCTTTAAAGCGGCATCTAAGGCTAAGCGACGCTCAGCCTCATTCTTGGCAGGAATAACTCGTTCGATCAAATGCATCGCGCTATCGACGAAAATACCTGTTGCCTGTCCTTTGCTATCTCGCTCAATTTTGCCGCCGACTGGGTCTGGGGTTTCCAGATTGATACCCGCCAATTGCATCGCCTTACTATTAGCCCAACCCGCATGGCCGTCAACGCGGCGTAACCACACAGGTCGATCAGCTAACACGCTGTCGATTTCTTGCGCTGTTGGGAAGCGTCCTAGCTTCCAAATGGCTTGATTCCACTCGCCGCCCAAAATCCATTGCTGTTGCGGGAATTTCGCCGCATATTGTGCTATCGCAGTTTGCGCCTCAGCCAGACTGTTTGTACTGCGCAAACCTAATTGGCTTTCAGCCTGTCCTAGGTTGAATATATGCCCATGGGCATCAATCAAACCCGGCAATACCGTTTTACCTGCCAAATCAATTTGTTTATGATTGGCAAATTTTTTCTCCAATTGCTTTTGCGTTCCGACCGCAAGAACCTTGCCTGCGTCATCAACCAACATCGCATCAAAGCGCTGCAGTTGATTTTTATGATTCAATGTGTAGCCATTGGCTTTAACAAAAAGTGTCTGGGCGCTCGCGTGAAGGCTTAATGCGGACACACTGACTAGGCTGATTAGGCCGGCTTTAGCAACTGAGCGTATCAGCTTGACTCCCTTTTTTTGAACTGGCCTTCTTTGTTTTTCGTTCTGTTTTCGGTTCTGCGTCATGTCTCACTCCCAATTTGGTGTATGTAAAGTTACATTTTAATTTTAGTTCTTGGCGCTTAATTTCTATTCTTGGCATCATCAAAGCACCACACTAAGACACTACAAGCTCTTTCTAGCAAAATACTTATCTTAAGGCGGTCTAAGAACAGACAAACTTGCTAGAAACAAAGTTCCCGCTCCTATAAGTTTCACCACGGCAAAAGCGGCTACTCAAACTAGCCAAACTTTTTCAATTTACTAAAAATCCATGTAATTTTCCCTTGACCATGAAATACACGTTTGCGTACACTTCGCTCTTGCCCACCTCACAGTCGATTGTATCGATTCTCTTTTCATTATGAAACGATTTAGTTACTGTCTCAGTACCCTCACTTTTTCTTCTATCGCTGCCCTAGGCCTTTTTAGCAGTAGTAGCTACGCACAAAATACTGAAACACTAAAATTATCAAAAAATTTGAGTGAAACAGGTCTTACACAACCGCGTCCAACTGTCGAATCAGAATCGGTAGAAATTGTAAATCACGAGGAAGCATTAAGCATCACAGAATCTGACTTATGGAGTCGGATACGCAACGGGTACGCCATACCTAATTTGGAAAATCAGTTAGTCAATGTACAAACAAACTGGTATAGCTCAAGAATTGATTATTTACAGCGCATCATTCAACGTGGGTCGCGTTACTTATATCATGTAGTCGAAGCGCTAGATAAACGAGGTATGCCAACTGATCTGGCTTTACTGCCTTTCATTGAATCCGCCTTTAACCCACAAGCGATTTCGTCGGCCAAGGCCTCAGGCATGTGGCAATTTATGCCTGCGACTGGGCGAGATTTCAACCTTAAACAGACCATCTTTAAAGATGACCGACGTGGAGTATTAGACTCCACGGAAGCAGCACTTGATTACCTGCAAAGACTCTACAACATGTTTGGCGATTGGCAACTAGCGCTCGCTGCTTACAATTGGGGGGAAGGTTCGGTACAACGTGCGATCAAGAAGCAACAAGCTCTGGGATTACCTATCGACTTCGATAGTTTGTCGGTACACATGCCAAATGAAACCAAGAATTATGTTCCCAAACTGCAAGCAGTCAAAAACATCATTGGCCATCCTGAGCTTTTTAATATAGACCTGCCACGCTTAGATAACGTACCTTACTTTACCAGTATCAAAAAAAATCGAGATATCGATGTCACTCTAGCCGCTAAACTGGCAGAGCTACCGATCAGTGAATTCAAAGCGCTCAATCCACAATTTAACCGTCCAGTAATTACAGGCAGCAACAACACAACTATTTTGCTACCAGTAGAAAATGCTGAGATGTTTCAAAACAATCTAATGACGTGGAAAGGGCCTCTTTCTTCATGGACGACACTGAACGTGAACAAAACAGAACGCATCGAAGCTTTAGCAACCCGTTTTGGATTTAAACCGGATGTAGTTCGAGACGTCAATGCGATCCCAGCCAAGATGTACGTTAAAGCAGGCTCCACTATTTTAGTTCCAAAATCTGCGCGCTCTAGTGAGGAAAACATCCCTACGCAAGTAGCAGAGCAAGCGCAACTGACGATAGAAAAAGGATACGCAGGCACGCGCAAGATTTACGTTAAAGTCGGCAAAAAGGATAATTTAGCGTCGATCGCAAAACGCCATAAACTCAGCGTTGCCGATATCAAGGAATGGAATCATCTGCGTAAAGATCAAGTTTCCCCTGGAATGAAATTAGCTTTACAAATTCCTATAAAAGCCAAGACTCGACACCTGGCGTCCTCCACGAAAACAACTCAAAAGCATGGTGAAAAAAACGCTTCACGCAAACAAGTAGTTGCCCAAGAAAAGAAAGATGTAAAGCGATTGGCAGCCAACAGTAATAACAAAAAACGTCCACAAAAGACTTAAAAAGTATCACTGAAATTACTTAAGCTACTCGGTTAGAATTAGTGACTGGGCTAGCCAGATGCTAACAAACTGCGTATAAGCAATCACATCTTCGATATAAACTAGAAACTCTCTCTGAGATCAGCGACATGCATAGCGATATGCGCCAAAGAAAAAAGCAGCCATATGGCTGCTTTTTTCTTGCTCACTTATCAGATGACCGTAAAGTCACTTTTTAGATTGATCACTTACGCAAACTTCATTATTTAGCTAATTACTTAGCTTGATTTGCATAAATGGTCCAGAAACGGGCTAAATCGGCTGTGCCTTCTTTACCTTGAACTGATTTCAAAGTTTTCAAACCAGCAGCTTTTTTACCGGCCATCAAATAAGCGATGCCCAAGTGCAGATTAGCGTCATCAGGATGTTTCAAGTTGTCTTTTTTGACGCCTTGTTCCATCAAGCTAATACCTTTGTCATATTCACCGCCAGTTGCGTAGGCAAAACCGAGGTTAGCCAAAGCCATTCCATCGTTGTTTTTCAATGCATCCGCTTCTAAGGCAGCTCGAGCCGCTTTGGACTCGGCCAAGCGCTTGTTTGCTAAATCTTTCAAACGGCCATGGCGCGCTGCTTCTGGTCCTGTTCCCAAGATACCAGCTTTGTACCCTTGATCAATGATTTTCAAGGCTTCAGCTGAGTTGCCATCTTGAATCGCAATCTGAGCCATTTCCATGAAATCGCTGGTCTTAGTTAATTGACCGACTGCCAATTTCAAACGATACAAATCCATCGTCAAACGGCTAGAAAAATCTGGCTTACGTTCTACACTGTTCAGCAGATTTACCCAATATTCTTTCTTGCCATAATACATCACGAGCTTTTCTAAAGTAGCCAAGTAAGCTGCTTTATCACCACTCTTTTGAACCGCATAAGCATAAGTTTCCAAAGTCGATTGACTTGGAATACGGCCGGCTTTTTCTGCGGCCTGAATCTCAGCTTTGGTTTCCTTTAAAGCACCAGCGCTATCGCCACCTAAAGACTTAGCCTGAATCATGTATTGACGCGCTGAACTATCAGTACCACCTTCACTGAAATAACGCTCATACATTTTTGCTGCTTTTGCGTAATTATTCGCTTTGAAATAAGAGTTCGCCAACACCAAAATCAATTGTAATTGGTCTTTGCTTGGCAATTTATTTGCCGCTACGATAATTTCACCAGAACGTATCACAGCGTCATTATCACCTGCAGCTGAAGCCACTGATAAACGCATACGTTCAATAGTAAAAGTTTCATTGACTGTTTTATTACCTACGCGATCTGTCTCTTGCAATTTAGCAAGCGCATCGCGGAATTTTTTTGCTTTGTATAAGTCGCCCGCTTGTTGCACGATTTTACCGACTTCAGCGCGCATCGTTTCTTGAGCAAAAGCCGTATTGCCTGCAACACCCGTTAACTCAGGAACTGTTGCACAACCAATAGCAGCGATGAAAATTGCCAGTTGTGATAATCGTAGGTGCTTCATATTTGATCTCTCAATCAACAAAAATTAATAAATTTAAGCTTAACAAACTTAGATAGTTTGCCCAAGTGCAATCACTAAACTCTCTCACCTAGTGACTCATTAAGTGATGCACTTAATGAGTCACTAGGTGACTTAACTCATCCCAAACGCTAGATAACATAATTATCTAAACGATTTAAGTTTGAGCCGAATAAGCATACCTCATAATACAAAAAAAGGCAGGGAAATCCCCGCCCTCTTTCGTAAACATCAATCTGAATTAAAGAAAAAATCCAATTCAAATCGAAGGTTTTATTTCAAGAACTGCTCGTTACCAATCATACCCAACTTGGTAATGCCACGACTTTGCGCAGATGCCATGACCGCAGCAACTGAACGATATGCAACCAAGCGATTTGGTTGCAAATGAATCTCAGGTTGCGGATTCATCGCAGCAGCTGCAACAAAACGATCATCCAACTGTGAACGGTTCACTACTTCACCATTCCAAGTCATCGTTCCATCGAAGTCCACGTCAATTTTCACCACGGTTGGTGGCGTATCTGGCGGTGGCTGATTGGTGTTTTGCGGCATATTTAAATTGACCGCGTGATTAGCGATTGGCAATGTCGTAATAAACATGATGATCAAGACCAACATAACGTCGATCATTGGTGTCATATTCATTTCCATCATTGGTTCTGGATCACCACCAGAACCGGAGCTCATATTCATGCCCATGCGATTCTCCTATTAGCTTTTTGGTGGTGGTTCAAGAACGAAACCAACTTTTGCGATACCTGAGCGTTGCACTGTCAAAATCGTTTTACCGATTGATTCATAACGAGCATTTTGATCGCCACGAATATGCACTTCAGGTTGCGGCACTTTTACCGCTTCTTTCGACATTTTTTCAAACAACTCGTCGTCAGAAGCAATTGGAGTACGATAACCTTGCCAGTAAATATCACCGTCTTTATTGACTGTAATAATCACGTTTTTGGCATCAGGATTGTAAGGATCATTTTTCTCTGCAGGCAGAGTAACTTTTGTCAAGTTTAAGACTACGGGTGAAGTGATGATAAAGATAATCAGCAACACCAACATAATGTCCACGAGAGGCGTGGTATTAATGGTGCTGTTGACTTGGTCTTCACCGTCATCACCGCCGATTTGCATTGCCATAATTGATTCTCTTCGGTTAATTCTATTCACTGATCGTCAAGTAAATACAAGTACCTACTTGACGGGACAGAATTGAAATAATAAAAACGATAGTCGTCTTAATTACCTAGATTATTTATTTGCAGCAGCTTTGCTCATCGCGCCAGACAATACTACAGAGTGCAAATCAGCACCGAATGCACGGATATCTTCCATAACAGACTTGTTACGACGCAACAAGTAGTTGTAACCCAAAACTGCTGGAACCGCTACCGCCAAACCAATCGCCGTCATGATCAAAGCTGCACCAACTGGGCCCGCAACTTTATCGATGGAAGAGTTACCTGAGCTACCGATCGCTACCAAGGCGTTGTAAATACCCATAACAGTACCGAACAAACCAATAAATGGAGCGGTAGAACCTACAGTAGCCAAGAACGTCAAACCTTCGCTCAAACGACTTTGAACTTTATCAACGGAACGTTGAATAGACATAGTTACCCATGAGTTCAAATCGATTTGTTCTAACAAAGCACCTTCATGGTGTTCGCTAGCATTCAAACCAGATTCAGCGATGAAACGGTATGGGCTACCTTCTTTCAGAGTAGACAAACCTGTTGACACATTTGCTGCTTTCCAGAATTTACGAGCCTCTTTAGCTTGACCGCTCAATTTAGCCAAATCGATCACTTTAGTAATCAAAATGTACCAACTGAACATAGACATCAAACCCATAATTGCCAGTGTAATTTGATCGACCAAATGACCATGTTTAATCAAATGTGCCAAGCTGTACGGATCTTCTACTGGCGCTTTTGGTTCTGCAGCTGGTAAAGATGCATCAGCTGCTGCGGCAGGAGCTGGCGCTGCTTCAGGAGCACTAGCAGCAGCTTCTGTCGTTGCAGATGCGGATGCAGATGCTTCTTGTGCAAATACAGGTGCGGTTGTCATTGTGGCTGTTAATGCAAATAAAATTGCCGCCAGGAATGTGCTTACTTTAGCGCGGGTTTTCATGTAGATACTTCCTTTAAAAAAATTTAATACTTACGTTGGTTGTGAGTAAAACGTTACTTTTTTTATGACTCTTGTTGCATGTTGGCTCTGTTTTAATCAAGCTTCCAAACGTATTGAACTTGAGTCGTAGTTTCTTGAGGCTTACCGTCAATCGTACCTGGTTTATTTCTGCAAGAACCAGCTAACAATTGCGCCCTAACTGCATTATCAAGACCTCTAAAACCACTAGATTTGACAATATTTACTGCTGTCACCGATCCATCTGCACCTGTAGTCACAGACAGAGTGGTTACACCTGTTTCTTCATTACGCAACGAAGCTCGTGGATACTCTGGCTTACAGCCAGCTTGTTCAAAATCGATTTTCGCAGCTACATATACTGGTGCTGCAGGCGCTTTGGGCGCTTCAGTCACAGGTGCTGCTGTTTTTGTCATCGTATTGCTTTCAGGCTTTACGTTCGACACGGTAGAAATCGCATTTGGTGATGGTGCCTGCTGCGCAACCTGAACCTCTGGAGGAGGAATAAACGGTGGCGGCGGCGTCATCAGCTTAGGCGGCGGCGGCGGTGGCGTATCTGGTGGTGGCGGTGGCGGCGGAGGTGTCTCCTTCACTACAGCTTCCATCGGTTTTTGAACAAACTTAACTAACTTACTACCTAAGCCGTTCATTAACGCCCAGCCAAGAATAATGTGAAAAACAATTACCACACCCAAACCAAAAAATTTCTTTCCCGGTTCCTGTTGGCGTCCTGAAAAATCCATACCTACTCCTCCAATACCACAACAATTTCAATTAGGTTCAAACGTCCAGCGAATCAGATTACCGCTTGCTTTTCACGAAACTCTACACTCGATCCAAACAACTAAATAAGCAATATCCGCTAATTACGACAAACTAGAAGTATGACGCTTGCCCCACCATACTCACGCTGAACTGTCAGAAACATGGTTTCAACATACTCATGTGGGTATTTATTTACTTACAAATCGTTTAGCCGTTTTTATATGCTACTCCTAAGAACAACAAGTAATGTGTATTCAAAGTGGCTTAAATAACACGACACGCAATACTTAAGAATACAAACACAAAAACAACTCTATATCTTTAAAAGGCACCACAAAATTGAAGCGGCTGCTTTATCACTTGATATTCGACAAACAAACCCCAAATAGCTCTTGATAAAACATTGTTTTTTTTAAATCTTTTCGAAAAACAGCGCTTATTTTGACACAAACAAAGCTGAGAATGGAAGCCGCTTCTATGCTGCTATGCAACATAGGATCCGCATGAAGATAAGCGATCAATTCTTTCTTTGCGCCTATTAACTACGGACTGCAAACCAAGTTCTTTGTTTTGCCTTGCCAAACAAATCATTTGCCACAAAAAAACAGGGCAAATATGCCTTAGATTTAGCTTGATGTGAAGATGATTCTAATAGGAAATACTTCAAGCGTGTGAAATTTGCTGAAATGCATCACTATTTCAAAAATACTTGAAAAAAATCCCCAATTACGGTAAACGTACAATTATTTCCGCACCGCAACAGAATTTACCTTAAATAGATATATTTATTCCTGCAAATAAGCGATCAAACAAACAAGCTTAGTTATTATTTGCCCTATCCAGCCTGAGCAACTACAATTCCGACCTGTCAGTAAATTCCGCATCTGACATGTTTTTCTGCGCATCACCTTTTACATTCTGTTTGAGCGCATGTAGATAACTGCATGAATCACTCTATGCAAGGGCGATAACGAACATAAGCACCTTAAGTTCAGGTATTTTGTTTTGAGTAAGCTGCACGAAACAGTTGTATGAAGTCTAAAAAGATAGCGGACATTTTCGTCTTAAACCTTAGTGTGAAATCGGCACAGTTCGCGGTATAGTTCGCTGCTTAGTCTGATTAATTGATGACTTGGCATAAAAACAGTACTTTTTCACGGTAACCCCTTGGAGTTGATATGGCATTTTTGCAAGGCAAGAAAATTCTAATAACTGGTTTGCTGTCAAACCGATCAATTGCCTATGGCATAGCCCAAGCTTGTCGTCGCGAAGGCGCTGAATTGGCATTCACTTATGTGGGCGAACGATTCAAAGATCGCATCACTGAATTTGCTAAAGAATTTGATAGTGAGTTGGTGTTTGATTGCGACGTCAGCAGTGATGAGCAAATTGCGGCTGTCTTCACGGATCTTGGAAAATCATGGGAAAAACTAGATGGTGTTGTACATGCGATTGGATTTGCGCCACGGGAAGCCATTGCTGGCGATTTTTTAGATGGTTTTTCACGCGAAGCTTTCCGTATTGCACACGACATCTCAGCGTATAGTTTTCCAGCGTTGGCAAAAGCTGCTTTGCCAATGATGAATGAAAATTCTTCTTTACTTACCTTATCTTATTTAGGCGCAATCCGCGCTATTCCATACTACAACACCATGGGCTTAGCGAAAGCATCTTTGGAAGCCAGCGTACGCTACCTAGCTGAAAATCTAGGGAAAAAAGGCATACGGGTAAATGGTATTTCTGCCGGCCCTATCAAAACTTTAGCTGCTAGTGGCATTAAAGATTTCGGTACATTATTAGGCTTCGTAGCAGAGCACGCACCTCTGCGCCGCAACGTTACGATAGAAGAAGTTGGTAACACCGCTGCATTCTTACTATCACCATTAGCTAGCGGCATCACGGGCGAAATCACTTATGTTGATGGTGGTTTCTCCCACGTAATGGGTCTGACACCAGATTAATATTTGCGGTATCCACGGCATTTAAAGTAATTAAAACGAATTAGGTATTTAAGTAATTCGAACAATATTAGGGCTGAAAGTTTTAGTAGAAATCACCATTTTTCTCCAACTTTCAGCTTCTTTACCATTTTTTACTCATCGACTATCAAATCAGAAATCTCACTGACTCTTCATCCAATTACAAGCGGAAAAATATAATTTCTGTGTCGATGATATTCAATCATAAAAGCACTTCCCCCCCCGGGCGTTTATTTAAGAAACTTGAACTAGATCAATAATCTAGTGCAGTCACGAGAAATTTCCTGTATAGTCTCATTTTTGCACCGCAATATAAATATTCATTTGTATTGCTTGATAAAAATAAGTAACAAGTAGCACCGTAGCCCTTGCGTATCGTCATTACTGATACCGCAATGTAAAGCCCTCCCGCCCTGTATGTCTGGTTTCACACATAGACATCGTCCCGGCGCAAAGCTTTTGTGCCGAAATTTCATCGTATACCTCATTCGTACCATCTTGGTACTGGTTTTCTTTGTTCATTTCGTTTGGTTGACGCTGCTTTTTAGCGCGCTAAGTTTTTAGCTTAGCGCTAATTTATTCAGGGCGTATTTAAACGCAAGCGTCTGCTGTATAGCCAAAAGCTGTGCAAAGCCATGTTTGCTTTACTAGGCTGTCTGAATTACAACGAAAGATAGATTAAATGACTTTTGAATCACTAGGCCTCCACACTTCCATACTGCGCGCAATTGCTGATACTGGCTATACAACTCCAACAGCGGTACAAGCACAAGCGGTTCCTGCCGCGATAGCGGGTCGTGATTTGCTGGTATCCTCGCAAACTGGCTCTGGCAAAACCGCCGCATTCATGCTGCCTGCATTACACAAGTTTGCAGCAGCTTCCGAAAACCTGAATGTTGCGAATGGCAAAACACCAAACCAAGAACGGCAATCCGCACGTTCACGTGGAGAGCGTCCACGTTTTCAGGCTGCAAAACCCAAAATGCTGGTACTAACCCCAACCCGAGAATTAGCGTTACAAGTAACCACGGCAACAGACAAGTACAGTGCGTACTCACGTCGTGTAAAAGCGGTTTCGATTTTGGGTGGTATGCCTTACCCGAAACAAATGCAATTGTTATCGCGCAATCCAGAAATCTTAGTTGCTACTCCAGGTCGTTTAATTGACCACATGGAATCGGGAAAAATTGACTTTTCAGAATTAGAAATTTTGGTATTGGATGAAGCTGATCGTATGCTCGATATGGGTTTTATCGAGGATATCGAAAAAATCGTTGCAGCAACGCCAGAAAATCGTCAAACCATGTTGTTCTCTGCGACGCTAGATGGCGTCGTTGGTAGTATGGCACGTCGCATTACTAATGAACCATTAATCATTCAAATCGCTAGCTCTGCTACTAAACACGAAAACATCCAACAAAAAGTCCACTTCGTTGATGATCTCTCACACAAAAACCGTTTGTTAGACCACTTATTACGTGATCAATCATTGGATCAGGCAGTCGTATTCACTGCTACTAAACGCGATGCGGATACGATTGCTGATCGTCTCAATATTGCAGGTTTCGCTGCCGCCGCTTTGCATGGAGATATGCATCAAGGCGCTCGCAATCGCACCTTAGATTCACTGCGCCGTGGGCAAGTACGTGTATTAGTTGCTACCGATGTTGCAGCTCGTGGCATTGACGTTCCTGGTATTACACATGTGTTTAACTATGATTTACCTAAGTTCCCTGAAGATTATGTTCACCGTATTGGTCGTACTGGTCGCGCTGGACGTAAAGGTTTGGCCGTTTCCTTGGTAAACCATGCAGAAAGTATTAACGTAAAACGTATTGAACGTTTTACTAAACAGTTGATTCCTGTTGATGTTATCGAAGGTTTTGAGCCAAAGAAAAGCGCAATTGCGATGCGTTCACCGGCACGCAAACCAAGTGGCTGGAAACCAGGTGACAAACGAAAAACAGGCAATAGTTTCGGCAATAGTAAACCTGGTCAACGTAGTTTCAGCAAACCTAACGCCGCACCACGTAGTGAAGGTGGCGGCTACGCTGGCGGTGCTGCAAAATCACGTTTTGGTGATGCTAACGGCAATCGTCGCAGCTTCGGTGATCGTTAATCTATAGGCTGTAGCTCAATAGAGTTGAAAAAGCGACCTGATGATGGGTCGCTTTTTCATTGTTTATCGACGTACAATCTACTATTTGGATCTAAAAATAATCTCTCGCATGCGTTGCAATTTAGGCGCAACGACAGGTACCGTTAACATCGTGCTAGCAATTGCCATCAGCAACAGCGCGGTGAAAGTCTCGCTGGTAATGATTTTTTTATCGAGCAAGATATTCACAAAAATAATCATAATCAAAGCCTTGGTTTGCAATAGCCAACCAATAATACTTGCCTCCCCTTTTTCCCATTTCAAAATCTTACCGGCCAGTTGTACCCCGATTAATTTACCGCTCACAGACGCGACCAAGAGCACCACCCCAACAATAAATACGGCAGAGCCGCCCATCGCCCAATTGGTACGCAGACCTGTACTCAAAAAGAATACCGGCATAATCGCCAACAAGACGTGGTGACGCATCAAATCCATTTTTTCTTGATTAAACCAGTGCGCATCCATCACCGCACCAGCCAGAAAGGCTCCAACCATAAAATGCAGACCTGCCCAATCAGCACCAAAACTACAAATGGCTAACCAAATTAAACCAACATACCAACGATCTCGCTCCTGCAAACGAATCATGACGCGACGATAAAATATCGTGACAACTGCGAACACCAGCAAAAACCCAATTTGGCGCGTGACTCTATCCCAATCCAACATAATCAAAGCGAGCACTCCCCAAATCGCAATATCATCAACACTGGCATACCGCAAAATACGCTGTCCCATAGGCTGACGCAATATCTCTAGTTTTTCCATCAACAAAATCAAGATAGGCAGAGCAGTCACGGCACACGCCATGCCAATGCCTAAAACAAACTGCCAGCTTTGTGCACCCGGCCCTATCCAACCAACAAATCCAAGCATACCGAGCGCCACAGCCGAACCAAACAACAGAGGCATACCTAAAGCCAAACCAGCGGTAACACCACTTTCAAAACGATGCTCCCACGCCTGAACCAGATCTAACTCGATACCCGCGATCATTACAAAAATCATGACCGCCCACCAAGCAATCCCATTTAAAGATTGAATGACCGCTGGATTAAAGACGAATTGATAATACTCCGGAAAAACGGCACCCAACACACCAGGTCCAAGCAAAATACCAGTAATAATTTGAACTACTACCAGAGGTGCATAGTAATCAGTTTTAAACACACGCCATATCAAATAGGGAATGGAGAAAATCAACAGCATTGCCAACAAAAAAATCTCAGTGGTTGTCATTCCCTGGTGCATAGATATATCCCCTCCAAATTAGTGAATGTTAGCTATTAAAATAATTACCGTGATGACTCTGAATCAAAATCGATGGATTTCCTATACTGAAAAATAAATGGAAACGATTCCATGTCTATCCATATTTAATCAGCATTTATTTTTAAATGCAATTTAATTTCTAAAAAATCAAATCGTATCAAGGTTGATACCAAGCTTGCACCGAGCCGGTCGATAGCTGATACGGAGTTAACTTAGCTGGCTAGCCCTCGCCATACTTAATGCTTGTATGCTGAGAGCCAAGAATAAACATCATTCCGTGCCATTTCTTTTGCCTCGGTAGCGCAGCAGTATTCTATAATCAATCTGCCCACAAACTATCTATAATTGCGTTACAGTTAATTGCCCACGCGTGGCAATAGTGCGCGACACTTTTTAAGCTTCTTTCGAGAAATCCATGAGCCATGACACCAGTAACAATCTGAACCCAATTCGATTGACTTCCTTGTCTCATGGTGGTGGCTGCGGCTGCAAAATTGCGCCAGGTGTACTAGCTGAAATTCTAAAAAAATCCACGGGTTTTCCCGTTCCCGGCGCATTGTTGGTCGGGATTGAGACCTCGGATGATGCCGCAGTCTATAAGCTTAATGATGAACAGGCATTAATTGCTACCACCGATTTTTTCATGCCTATCGTCGACGATCCATATGATTTCGGTCGCATTGCTGCAACGAATGCGATTTCCGATGTGTATGCGATGGGTGGCACGCCAATAATGGCTCTCGCCTTAGTGGGTATGCCTATCAACCAGATCCCGCTTGATGTCATTGGAAAAATTATCGAAGGCGGTGAAAGCATTTGTCGCGAAGCAGGTATTCCTATCGCGGGAGGCCATAGCATTGATTCCATTGAACCAATTTATGGCTTAGTCGTGATGGGTTTAATCCATCCATCTAAAGTAAAGCGCAACTCTAATGCGCGTATCGGCGACCAACTGGTGTTAGCCAAGCCTTTAGGCGTTGGTATTCTGTCCGCCGCCTTAAAAAAACAAAAATTAGATGCAGATGGCTACGCCAACATGATCGCCAGTACGACCAAATTGAATAAACCCGGACAAAAGCTGTCACAACTTGAGACCGTGCATGCCATGACGGATGTGACTGGTTTTGGCTTACTCGGCCATTTATTGGAAATCTGCCGCGGCGCCCAGGTCGGTGCCAAACTACGTATCGCAGATATTCCACTTTTACCACAAGTCAAAGAACTAGCTACCGCAGGCTATATCACTGGCGCTTCAGCCCGCAATTTCGCCTCTTATTGCGACGATGTGCGTTTTAGCCACGAAGATGCCATCACTCAGGTCTTATTAAGCGATCCACAAACTTCCGGAGGACTGTTGGTAGCTTGTGCCCCTGAAGGCCTGGCACAAGTATTGGAAATATTTCATAAGAACGATTTTCAAGACGCTGCAGTGATAGGCGAAATCGTCGCCGGTCCTGCGCAAATTCAAGTATTGTCCGACTAAATCTTTTACCTCAATTTACTCACACTTATTCATCGACATCATGAATCAACTCGAACAACTAAAGCAATACACCACCGTGGTAGCTGACACTGGCGATTTTCAATCCATGCAAGCCTATACGCCACGTGATGCGACAACCAATCCTTCATTGATTTTAAAAGCCGTACAAAAGCCTGAATACCAACCCTTGCTAGCACAAGCTGTGGCTAAAAATGCAGGCAAATCTACCGATGAAATCATCGATCAATTATTAATTAGCTTCGGTCTAAAAATTCTTGAGATCGTACCGGGTCGTGTCTCTACCGAAACGGATGCTCGTCTCTCATTTGATACTGAAGCAACCGTTGCGAAAGGACGCCAACTAATCGCTTTATACGAAGCCGCAGGCATTCCGCGCGAACGTATTTTGATTAAGATCGCATCGACGTGGGAAGGCATACGCGCGGCAGAAATTTTAGAAAAAGATGGGATACGTTGCAATATGACTTTGCTGTTTAGCTTGGCTCAAGCAGTCGCTTGTGCCGAAGCAGGTGCGCAATTAATCTCGCCCTTTGTCGGTCGTATTTATGACTGGTATAAAAAACAAACTGGGCAAGAAATTTTCGGTGCGGATGATCCTGGCGTGTTATCAGTCAAAAAGATCTATAACTACTACCGCAAATTCGGCTACAAAACCGAAATCATGGGCGCCAGCTTCCGTAACACCTCACAAATTTTAGAATTGGCCGGTTGCGACTTGTTAACGATCAGCCCTGACCTTTTACAAAAGCTCAGCGACTCGACAAACGCCGTCAGTGCCAAATTAAATAAAGAAGCTGCAGTAGCAAGCGACTTACAAAAATTGGATATTAACGAGAAATCCTTCCGCTTCGCACTCAATGAAGATGCGATGGCGACTGAAAAATTAGCAGAAGGCATACGTCTGTTTTGCGCGGACACTATCAAACTAGAACAAATCATTGAAAACATGCGCTGACATAGGCTTTAAGAATCATTTTTAAGCATAACAAATCGCATGATGTAGCTGATTCATGCGATTTTTTCGCAAAAATATCTGAATTATGTAGGTCGTATTCATTTAAAACTTCTGCTCCAAAGGAAAAACTTCAGAGCGTGCTTAGTGAATGCAATATCCCGCACCAGCAGCAGTTCACGCGATACCCTCGATCTTCCGTCCCAGTCAAACTGAATTAGTGCAACACAGATTCAACGCCTCGATTCGCCAACAGATCAGCTCGCTCGTTACCTGCATCACCAGCATGGCCGCGCACCCATATCCATTCAATTTTGTGAATGTTTTTTGCCGCATCCAATGCCTGCCATAAATCGACATTTTTGACCGGTGCTTTAGACGCTGTTTTCCAGCCTTTGGCTTTCCAACCTTCTATCCATTCAGTAATTCCTTTTAATACGTATTGACTGTCTGTATGCAAAGCAATTTCGCAGGGGCGTTTTAAAGCACCTAAAGCTTGAATCACCGCCATTAATTCCATGCGATTATTGGTGGTGTCTTTTTCTCCACCAAATAATTCTTTTTCCTTGTTTCCCGCGATAAGTAAAGCACCCCAACCACCAACGCCGGGATTTCCTTTGCAAGCACCATCTGTATAAATCTTAATTTTGTCCATGTTCTTTAATTTTATTCGTCACGGGCACCACATTGCCACGTTTTACTTTTTTTCGATTCAATGCAGGTCCAACCAAATGCATGCCGCGTACTCGCTTAACTGCTTCAAACATATACACCGCCCCCAGATAAGGCCACCAGCGTCGTCCCATGCTCTCCATCCACGGAGAATTTTCTAGCCATTGTGCATTTCGTACAGGAAGCGCATAACAGCCAAATCGAGTCTGACTCACTTCCATACTCAGTAATTTCAACCAGTCTTTTAAACGATGAGGACTGATAAATTCACCTTCCTCGGGTAAAAAATGATGTCCAGCTCGACGCCCCAATAATTGCCGAGCGCCCCACAGACTCGTACGATTTAAACCGCTAATAATGATGCGCCCTTCGGGAATCAAAACTCTATCAACCTCGCGCAAAATTTGATGCGGCTCGGCGGCAAATTCGAGAACATGTGGCAAGACAATCAGATCAATACTTTGAGTATCAAATGGCAATTCGGCAAAATCATGCACCAAAACCACTTGTTGTGACAAAGCAGATTTCTTTTCAGGAATTTTACTGGCAGTTTGCCAGCGATGCGGCATACGACTTGCAGCCAGTGCAGGAAGCTCAGGCAAACCTAATTGCAAAGCATGAAAACCAAAAATATCGGCCGTTAGCAAATCGAACTGTGTCTGCTCCCAAGCTCGGATATAGCCGCCCTCCGGCTGCATCAACCACTCACCTAGGTCTATAATGGGCACTTGCGTAGAATTTAATGCGTTCACTTCTTCACTTCACTTTAGCAATCATGACGACTCAGCCCTTAAGTATATTGACTGTACCTGCATTTGACGACAATTATCTATGGCTCGCACATAATGGCTCACACGCCATCGTAGTCGATCCCGGCGATGCCGAAGCGATAATACAAGCATTAACTCAACATCATTTGCAATTATGCGCCATTCTATTGACCCATCACCACCCTGATCATACTGGCGGCGTACCTGCTTTAGTAGAAAAATTTAAGGTGCCTGTTTATGGGCCATCCAACGATGGCATAGACGGCATCACTTATGCATTAAACGATGGTGAAATAGTTTCTATTGCGGCACTTAATTTGCAATTGGAAGTTATCACGGTACCGGGTCACACCTTAGGTCATATCGCTTATTATGCGCCACAGCAGGCTTGGTTATTTTGCGGCGATACTTTGTTCGCAGGCGGTTGCGGACGATTGTTCGAAGGCACACCTGCACAAATGCTCAATTCCTTAGATCGCCTTGCTGCCCTGCCTGACGATACGGCAGTTTATTGCGCGCACGAATATACCTTGTCCAATTTGCGCTTCGCACAGGAAGTTGAACCCGACAACTCAGTCTTGGCCGCGCGCATTCAAAGTGAACAAAAAAAACGCGAACTCAATATCCCGACTGTTCCGAGCCGGATTGATCTGGAAAAACAAACTAATCCCTTCTTGCGAATACGTGAAACTAGCGTACAAAATCGCCTTGTCAGCACAGGAAAAATCTTAGCCAATCAAGACGATGCAAGTAATTTTGCTGCCTTGCGCGAATGGAAAAATAATTATCGTTAAAGCTATCTGGACGAGTACGTGGCGAAGGCTAAATCATAGCGAGCCTCATGGAGTACGCCACGATCTCTATCCCAGATAACTCATCTGAATTATTTTCGGTAACAAAGATTTCTCACATTAAAGCGTGTTGATGCTAACAAACGTCTTTAAAATGCTTCATCCAATCCGTTTTCATTATGCCTTCACCACAAGCCGCAACAACTACTTTAGCCCTGTTCTGTAAAGTCGTAGACAATTATGGAGACATAGGAATTTGTTGGCGACTAGCGCGACAGCTACACAAAGAACATCAGATTGACGTGCAATTGTGGGTAGACGACCTAATCAGTTTTCAAAGAATTTGCCCTGAAGTAGCTACCAATCTGGAAACACAAATCCTGGATGGCATACGAATTCAATATTGGCAAAATCAAGATGCTAGCTTCACGCCAGCGGAGATTGCGGATATCGTCATCGAATTTTTTGCATGTGATATCCCGCCCGGGTATATCGCATCAATGGCGCAATGTGAACGTCCCCCAGTTTGGATCAATTTGGAGGGGCTAAGCGCTGAAGCATGGGTGGAAGGATGCCATACTCTACCTTCGCCACATCCCTCATTTTCGCTGACCAAATATTTCTTCTTCCCAGGTTTTAACGCAAAAACGGGAGGACTAATCCATGAGCGTACATTGGACCAAGAGCGGCGCGACTTTCTGACGAATCCGTCCAACAACCTGCAAACTAAGGCGCAATTTTTTGAGCAACTCGGCGTTTTGCCTGCAGAAATTTCCTCGCTCAAAGTTTCCTTATTTTGCTACCCACATGCGCCTGTGGCTGCGTTATTTGCGGCTTGGTCATCTCAAGAAAAGCCGATTTTATGCCTAGTACCTGATGGCGTTGTGACTGAGGCAATACAAAATTTTTTAGGTGAAACCCCAACTGTCGGCAATCACTATAGTCGAGGCGCTTTAACGGTGCGCATCATCCCTTTTATGCCGCAAGCAGATTACGACAAATTGCTTTGGTCGTGCGATCTCAATTTTGTACGTGGTGAAGATTCATTCGTACGAGCACAATGGGCAGCCAAAGCTTTCATTTGGCATATTTACCCACAAGACGAGAATTTACATCACAAAAAACTAAACGCGTTTCTACAAACACATCTTGCTACTACCCATAGCAGCAAAACATTGTCTCTCGCATGGAATGAGGTACATACAGGCGATAATTGGCAAGACCTGTGGTCGAATATGAGCAAGGATCTGGCGACCATAGAAATTCAAAGCCAAGGCTGGCTAGAGCAAATGAATGCAAATGGTGATTTAGCATCAAATTTATTGAGCTTCGTCAACACGAAACGATAAATGCACTCAAAAATAGGTTAAAATGTGCGGTTAATTTTTAGTGTATTTTCAATTCAATCAAACGTAAGCTTGCAGGAAACTATTTTAAGAATAGCCCAGTAGGCAACAGATGATTTTTAAGCAACCTACTTTTATCTCTATTTACTATGAAACCAGCAAAAGAAATCCGCGTCGGCAACATTATTATGGTCGACAGCAAGCCTATGATCGTTCTCCGCTCCGACGTCAACGGCTCTAGCCGCACTGGCTTCACTTACAAGTGGAAAATGAAAAACTTGCTGACTAACAGCCCATTGGAAAACGTTTTCCGCGGCGACGACAAATTTGACGTTGTTGTATTGGACAAAAAACCAGTTACTTACTCTTACTTCGCAGATCCATTATTTGTATTCATGGACGCAGAATACAATCAGTATGAAATCGAAGAAGAAAACTTGGGCGATGCATTGCATTACCTAAAAGACGGCATGGAATGCGAAGCAGTTTTCTATGATGGCAAAGCTATTTCCGTAGAATTGCCAACAACAATCGCTCGCCAAGTGATCTACTCTGAGCCAGCTGTTAAAGGCAACACTTCTGGCAACGTATTGAAAGAAGCAAAAATCGAGAACGCAATTGAAGCTCATTGCCATATCGTGCAAGTACCATTATTCGTCAGCCAAGACGATATTATCGAAATCGATACACGTACTAACGAATACAAGCGCGTAGTTCGTAACTAATTCTACCGCTCTATAAAGCCTCGATCAGCAGCAATTGATCGAGGTTTTTTTACGCCTTCATTTTGCAACATAAATAAAAAAACGCCGATGAAATTTTCATCGGCGTTTTTACACAATATTTATGGCTAAACAATTAGTTGGGCAACCATACGGCAAAAGACAGGAGCAGCAACAAGAGCATCCACAATAATAAAGCACGCCAAACCAAGCCTACCGCACTTTGCAACGCACGCGGACTAGCCTCAACACCCGGTTGCGCCTCCATCTCCAAGCTATCGACATCAACAGCACTGGCATCTGCATTCAACACCACTAGGGCTTTAGTTTCTGGTTCACCTAAACGAACACCAATCGCCCCACCACCAGCCGCCAAAATAATCCCCAGTAATTCATCAGTCCAACGACTGGCATAATTACGCCACGAATAAATCGAATCTTCAAAATTACCCACCACTGCAAACGCAACTGCGGTCAATCGCGCGGGCACCCAATCTATCCAATAAAATATTTTTTTCGCAAATTGACCAAATTCTTCATTCTGCATGTGTTCAGGTTCACACCATTCACGCGACAAAAACTCAGACATCCTATACATCACGGCGCAAGCGGGCCCCACCGGCATTAAGAACCAAAAAAACACACCAAACACATTGCGATGCGAGGCAATCAAAGACCGCTCAACCGCACTACGCGCGATGTCGGTCGCGTCCATACTAGAACAATCTTTATTGATCCAATCCGACAAATGCTTGCGTGCAGCGTCCTCATCGCCCGAATTCAAGGCAATTTGTATCGAAGTAAAATAATGGCTGTAGCGACGGAATCCCAAAGTCAGATACACAATAATGACATTCCAGATAAACGCCGCAAATGGATTCAAACGCAAGCATAACCAATACACCAAGGCCGTCGGTATTGTCAGAGCCCCGACCACAATAAACCATCCAGTACGACCATGATGCGCTTTACCTGCATTGCACCAATTCTCGACTTTAATCGCAAATTGCTGAACCTGGGTATACACGGGATTATCCACTCTCAGTGGCTTAAGTTGCTCGATCAAGAGTGCGAAGAGTATGGAGAGAAATGTCATAGTGAGTCTGCAAACTTCCCTGTGGAGGAATGACTTAGAAAAGTGTTCCAGTGTAAACTGATTTGCGCCGTTTATGAAGTAGATAGCAGCCTTAATCAGCGAGATCAGCTAGATCAGGCAGATCAGCGCGCAAAAAATGAAATAAATTGCGGAGCATACCGGCGGTCGCACCCCAGATAAAATATTCTTGATATGGCATAGCATAAAAACTGCGTGAGCCACGTCCGTCCGGAAAATCAAACTGTCGACGCTGATGATGGCGCGGATTCATTAAATAAGCCAAGGGCACCTCGAAAATCGATGCGACTTCGAGTGGATCTGAGCGAAATTTATAAGGGGGATGCACAAGCGCCACCACAGGCGTCACGACGAATCCGGTTCCAGTATAGTATTGTGGCAAGCGCCCTAAAATCTCAACCTGATTTCCAGACAAACCTATTTCTTCTTGCGCTTCGCGCAATGCGGTGTGCTCTGGCGATGTATCTGTTGCATCAACTCGACCACCAGGAAAACTGATTTGACCGCCATGGTGATGTAGATGAGCCGCTCTTTGCGTCAATAATACTTGCAGCTCGTGCTCGCGTGCGACGATAGGCATTAACACTGAGGCTGGTTTAAAAGTATCGCCGCCAAATAAACTCGATTCCTCTGTATTTTCAGGCGACCAAAAAACATTCCGTTGAAACCTATGGCGCAAGAAATCAATAGAAATTCTAGCGGACGGCAAAACCGGCTCATCTGCATAAGAATGAATCGCTAATATCTGAGGATCAAAGGGGGTAGCCACGACGATTGCCAATAAGATGGATAAAACAAAAAAGGGATGCCATTGGCACCCCTTCTTCAACACTCACAAAACCAACATAGCTGCAATTAAACAGCTGCTGCTTTGCGATTTGGTAATTTCTCTTTAATACGAGCAGATTTACCAGAACGGTCACGCAAGTAGTACAACTTAGCGCGACGTACGTCACCACGGCGTTTCACTTCGATAGAAGCGATCAATGGTGAGTACAATTGGAATGTACGTTCAACGCCTTCACCGGAAGAAATTTTACGAACGATGAAGTTCGAATTCAAACCACGGTTACGACGAGAGATAACTACGCCTTCGTAAGCCTGAGCACGTTTGCGCGTACCTTCAACTACATTAACGTTAACAACCACTGTATCGCCAGGTGCGAAGTCAGGGATGTTTTTACCTAAGCGAGCAATTTCTTCTTGCTCTAATGTTTGGATCAAATCCATTTTTATCACTCCAATAACCATCTTGCTGACGCCTATGTTCGCTTACGCTACTTTGCTCAGTAGAGGATGGGATTAAACATGTGAGCTGATTACTTCTTCAGCCCACGCTAAACACATGCACAATTTCTGCATGCTTACTCGCACAGAAAGTCGCGAATTCTTTACTTAGGATTGAGCGATTTTAAAAACTGCTCATCCGCCTTACTTAGCAAACCCGCTTTGCGCGCTTGCTCAATTAATTCTGGGCGTTTCTGCCAACTTATCAATAAAGATTGCTGACGTCGCCATTTTGCGATCTCTGCGTGGTTACCACCTAATAAGACAGCGGGCACGCTGAGCTCTTCAAAAACTTCTGGTCTAGTGTAATGCGGACAATCCAACAAACCATTCACAAAACTATCTTCAACCGCCGAAGCTTCGTCATGTAAAACGCCAGGTAATTGACGTATCACCGCATCCATTAAAGCCATTGCTGGCAATTCACCACCGGATAATACAAAATCGCCAAGACTAATTTCTTCATCGACTTCGCTATCTAATAAGCGTTGATCGACAGCCTCATAACGACCACATAACAAGACTAAACCGTCTCGCGCCGCCCATTCCATCACACGCGTGTGATTCATAGGCTTGCCTTGCGGTGACAAATAAAGCACTTGAGGCTTTACCAACCCTAAGTTTTGCTGGCGCACCTTTGCTGCATGCAGCGCCATTTGCAAAGGCTTAGCCAACATCACCATGCCAGGACCACCGCCATACGGCCTGTCATCGACGGTTCTATGTTTGTCTGTGGTGAAATCGCGAGGATTCCAAAACTGCAAAGCACATTTATCTTGCTCAAATGCGCGACGCGTCACACCTGAATGCGTAATCGCGGCAAACATTTCTGGAAATAACGTAATGACATCAAATTGCATTCATTACGCTCCAAATAAACGAACATCGATCAATTCCAAGAAACTCTGCTTTAATAATCGATGCCCCAGTCAACGATGATTTTCTTCGCCTCACGATCAACTTCTTTAATGAAGTGATCAACAAAGGGAATTAAACGTTCATGCTTCATCAATTCGGCCTCAGGCACATTACTACCTGCAACACGCAAAATGGATTGCGCACCGTTGTCCATCATGGCTCGGACAACACCAAGACTCTCACCTTGCAAATTCTGAACTGACAGACCGATCAAATCGACCCAGTAAAACTCATCTTGCTCTAAGGCAGGAAAGGCTTGACGCGACACTTTGACGACACTTCCTTTCAAAGCCTCGGCAGCAGTGCGATCTGCAACCTCACCCAATCTTGCAACGATATCTTCGCCATGTACTTTTGAACTCAAACGCTTGTGTTCGCGCAAACTTGAAGCATGGCCCGCTTGCGTCGCACTTTCCAACCAGAATGAAGGCGCGTCCAACAAGGCATCTGCAGTCGTCGAGTACGGACGAATTTTCACCCACCCTTGAAGACCAAATGCTCCTGAGACATAGCCAACTATGACTAGATCTTCAGGAGCAGATTGATTTGCAGAGACTTGCAGCACTGCCTGCTCTACATCAATTGGAGCAGGCAATTAAGCTGCTTTTTTTGCTACTTGTGCAGCCAAACGTGCAACGGCTGGCGACAATTGTGCACCAACGCCTTGCCAGTAAGCCAAACGATCAGCAGCAATACGAACTTCTTCAGCATTACCAGTAGCAACTGGATTGTAAAAACCGATACGCTCGATGAAACGACCATCACGACGATTACGTGAATCAGTTGCAACGATATTGTAGAAAGGGCGCTTTTTTGCACCACCACGAGCTAAACGAATAACGACCATAATATTTCCAAAAAATTGTCAAAGGACGGAAAAAGCCGCAAATTATAGCCCGTAAAGCAGATTTTCCGCAAGAACTATTGAATATTGGCTTTGTAAAACCAAGCATTGTACCCGATTTTTGTCGCTAATTTCCAGCGGGCGATAAAGGATTTTAAATTTACTCGGCATTTCTCCTTTTTCTCAAGATGAAACTGAATGAGGCTCGACAAATCCGATAAAATCCCTATTTCCTCGAGAGCATCAAAAAAATCAAAATGACAACAAGTAAACACAAGAACAAAACGCTAGCCGTCCTTATTTGCCTCTTGTTTGGCAGTATTGGTGGACACAGATTTTATTTATACGGCAAACGCGATCAATTTGCATGGTTACATTGCATCAGCCTGCCAATTTCTTTCCTGCTATCAAAACTGTACTTCAATCTAAATTTTTTCATCACCTATGGACCGTGGATGATCTCGTTTCTCATCAGTATTTTGATGTGTCTCGTACTTGGCCTGAAATCAGATGAACATTGGGATGCACAATTCAATCCCCATTCTGGTCGGACGAGCGACTCTTCTTGGCCACTGGCTCTGTTATTGGTTTTTAGCGTAGGCCTCGGTGCTATTTCTCTATTGTTCGTCTTAGCACGTGGATTTGACTTGCTCTACACGGGTGGTGCATACGGTTAAATAATGTCAATATGACAAGTTCGCTTTTATACTAGCGCTACCACCGTTCAAGGCTGGACTCGATATGCCGACCTTATTAGCGCAAAAGTCTTAAAAGTTGAATGCAAAAATGGCGCGAGTCTATCGACATCGCGCCATTTTTTCGTCATTTAGTGAAGGCAGTTAAAGCGACCTACTTTCATTCTGTGACCTCGGCAATGCCCAATTTGGTCATTGCCGAGTCTTGCAACTTAAAACTGCTCATTACTCAAAGCTAAAACACCCGCGCTGCCGTCAACGATAGAAGAACGCAATCCCGTCGCTGCACTTAATACATGATCCGCAAAGAATCGTGCTGTCGCCAGCTTAGCTTGATTAAAGCTGGCATCCCCTTCGCCCACTTGCAATTTCTGCTGTGCGATTTGCGCGGCACGAGCTAATTGCCAACCACCGAACACAACACCTGCCAATTTCAAATAAGGCACACTGCCTGAGAATACCGCTTTGATATCTGACTTGAAGTTGGCAACCACAAAGTTGACCACTTCGTCCAATGCAGTTGCGCCGAGCGCCAATTGCTTAGCGATAGCTTGCAAATCGACATGACTGCTTGCAGCCAATTCCGCTTGCGTTGCACGAATTTGTGCTATGAAATGTTTAGCCACCGCACCGCCATCACGTGCTGTTTTACGACCAACTAAATCATTCGCCTGAATCGCGGTCGTACCTTCGTAAATCGTCAGAATCTGTGCGTCACGATAGTATTGCGCTGCGCCTGTTTCTTCGATGAAGCCCATACCACCATGCACTTGCACGCCCGTTGATGTCACGTTCAAAGACATCTCGGTCGACCAACCTTTGACGATAGGCACCAGATATTCGTAGGCAGCTTGATTTTGTTTGCGTACCGCTTCATCACCCGCATGATGCGCTTTGTCACTCATCGCCGCGGCCACATAAGCCAAAGCACGTGCACCTTCGATTTGCGCGCGCATGGACATCAACATACGACGCACATCTGGATGGTTAATAATCGCTACAGGACCTGGAGAGCCTGCCAAGTCACGTGATTGCACGCGATCTTTTGCGTAAGAAACGGCTTTTTGATAAGCACGCTCTGCCACTGCGATGCCTTGCATACCAACGCCAAAGCGCGCAGCGTTCATCATAATGAACATGTATTCGAGACCGCGATTTTCTTCGCCAACCAAAGTACCGATGGCACCGCCATTGTCACCAAATTGCAATACACAAGTTGGGCTAGCTTTGATACCAAGTTTATGTTCGATAGAAACACAGTGTGCATCGTTGCGCGCACCTAAACTACCATCGGCATTGACCAAGAATTTCGGCACGATAAAGAGGGAAATACCCTTCACGCCTTCTGGCGCATCTGGCGTACGAGCCAAGACCAAATGCACGATATTTTCTGCCATATCGTGTTCACCATAGGTGATGAAAATCTTAGTACCGAAAACCTTATAAGTACCATCACCTTGTCGCACTGCGCGTGTGCGCACCATCGCTAAATCGGAACCCGCTTGTGGCTCGGTCAAATTCATCGTACCTGTCCATTTACCAGAGACCAAATTTTCGAGGTAAGTGGCTTTATCGGCATCGCTACCAGCTGTCAACAAAGCTTCAATCGCACCGTCACTTAATAATGGGCACAAAGCAAAAGACAAATTCGCTGCGTGCAGCATTTCCATACAAGGCGTTGCCACCAATTTTGGCAAACCCTGACCGCCAAATTCAGTAGGATGTTGCATGCCCTGCCAGCCACCTTCAGCAAACATCTTGAAAGCTTCTTTAAAGCCCTTGGTAGTGAAAACTTGACCGTCTTTCCAATAGCTGGGCTCTTGATCGCCAGCCCAATTCAAAGGAGCAATAACTTCACTGGTGAACTTCGCACTCTCTTCCAACACTGCTTCCACCGTTTCAGGCGTCGCATCTTCACAGCCAGGTAAGGCATTCACATCAGCAAGACCCGCCAATTCATTCATGACAAACAAAATGTCTTTTAATGGGGCAACGTAGCTCATACAATCTCCGAATAATAAAATTAATTTTCTTGCAGCAAAAGCATAAAGGGCGCAGAGACTACCCAAGTTTTCTCTGCGCCCTCTTCGGCTTACGAATTCTTTGCGTCAATGTCACCGTGATTTTCCAACATTTTCACGCATCTTGAACCGTCATTCCCGCGAAAGCAGGAATCCAAATTTAACACACTGACTTGAGCAAACATGTATCCCCGCTTGCGCGGGAATAACGTGTCCGCATGTTTTTAAACTCATCCCAATTCCGTTACCAATTGCGGCACGATTTCGAATAAGTCACCAACAATACCGTAGTCTGCTACGGAGAAAATCGGTGCCTCTGGATCTTTGTTGATCGCTACGATAGTTTTGGAATCTTTCATCCCTGCCAAATGCTGGATCGCGCCTGAAATACCAACCGCGATGTACAGCGTTGGTGCAACGATCTTACCTGTTTGACCGACTTGCCAATCGTTAGGCACATAGCCAGCGTCCACCGCCGCGCGAGATGCACCCATTGCTGCACCGAGTTTGTCAGCCAATGGCTCCAGCACTTTGAATGCGTCGGCAGAACCCATACCGCGACCACCTGAGACGATGACTTTCGCCGCTGTCAATTCTGGACGATCAGATTTTGCAACTTCACGAGAAACAAATGCTGACTTGCCGCTATCGGCTACCGCAGCTACAGATTCAACGGCTGCAGAACCACCTGTTGCAGCTGCATCAAAACCAGTTGTACGAACTGTGATTACTTTGATGGAATCTGTCGATTGCACAGTAGCGATAGCATTACCAGCGTAGATTGGACGTTCGAATGTATCAGCAGATTCTACTTTCGTGATTTCTGAGATTTGCGCTACATCGAGTTTGGCTGCAACGCGTGGCAAAATGTTTTTGCCGTAGGCTGTTGCTGGTGCCAAGATGTGGGTGTAGCCAGAAGCAATTATCAAAACTTGCTCAGCGACATTTTCTGCCAAGCCTTCAGCGAAATACGCTGCATCTGCGTGCAGAACTTTACTCACGCCAGCAATTTGTGCAGCCGCTTGCGCAGCAGCGCCCGCATTGTGACCAGCAACTAATACGTGTACGTCACCACCGCATTTCGCAGCAGCAGTAACTGTGTTCAAGGTACTTCCCTTCAAGGAAGCATTATCGTGTTCAGCGATGACGAGTGTAGTCATGATGTTTTCCACTAGTTTCCGCAAATTCACAAATGAATTTGCTTAAAAATTTGATTGAAATGAATAAGGAAAAAGTTTTCAAATAAAAAAATTTAGCCGATCACTTTGGCTTCGTTTTTCAATTTGCTGACTAATGTCGCAACGTCAGGCACGATAATGCCAGCAGAGCGTTTTGCTGGCTCTGCGACTTTCAAAGTCTTGATGCGAGAAGTCACGTCCACACCCAAATCGGCTGGTTTGACGTTATCCAAAGTTTTCTTTTTCGCTTTCATGATGTTTGGCAAAGTCACATAGCGTGGCTCATTCAAACGCAAATCCGTCGTGATGATTGCTGGCAAAGTCAGGCTCAAAGTTTCCAAGCCGCCATCCACTTCGCGTGTCACTGTCGCCTTACCGTCTGCGACCACGACTTTAGAAGCGAAAGTCGCTTGTGGCCAGCCCAACAACGCCGCCAACATTTGACCAGTTTGATTGCAATCATCATCGATTGCCTGCTTACCTAAGATGATCAATTGTGGTTGCTCTTTGTCAGCCAAAGCTTTCAACAATTTTGCGACTGCCAATGGCTGCAACTCTTCATCCGTTTCAACCAAAATACCGCGATCAGCACCGATCGCCATCGCTGTACGCAAGGTTTCTTGGCATTGAGCAACGCCACAAGAAACGGCGACCACTTCCGTTACCACACCAGCTTCTTTTAAACGGGTCGCTTCTTCCACTGCGATTTCGTCGAATGGATTCATAGACATTTTGACGTTCGCTACATCAACGCCAGAACCATCGGATTTGACGCGGACTTTAACGTTATAGTCAACCACGCGCTTAACTGGTACTAAGACTTTCATAGTTTTGCCTTTACTGTGCTTACTAGGATAAATAAGATAAAAACCGAATATAAAACTTAAGAATACTGTTGCTTATACTCTCGTTCACTGACCAGTTGGAAAAATTAATTTTCGCGAATTGACGTAAACGTAAAGTAGATGATTATAGATGTTAACAGGAAACGCGTCTGCATTTTTAGTACGTTCGTTCTTTTTTATGAAAACTGACGAATTCCTCTATGAAATCCCTGTGTTTTGATAAAAAAAAACCACAAAAATATTTGTGGTTTTTTAAGATTTTGTCATTTTGAGCTTATTTCAAACACTTAATTCAAACACTTAATAAAGTCAGTTCTAAAGCATGTCGCTCTTTCACAGAAACTTGGACCGAGACCTGAACAAAGGCTTGAGATTACTTACGCTTCAAGAAATACTCGAACTCATTACTGACTTCTATATGCGATAAAAGCTCGTTGCCAGTTTGTTTGGAGAAGGCTTTGAAATCGCGTACTGATCCAGGATCAGTCGCAATCACACGCAATACTTCGCCTGTAATCATTTCGGCTAAAGCCTTTTTAGCTTTTAAGATAGGAAGCGGGCAATTTAATCCACGGGCATCCAGTTCTTTATTGAATTGCATGATTTGACCTGTTACAAGAGTAATAATAGCTTCTGAGAAAACTTTGAACTGCTAAAACTTAATGCAGGAATTCTACCGGAAATTTTGGAGAATTGTGCAACGCAACACGCAAAACATGATTTACTTTTACTTTGACTTTTGTTGCTAGCTATATTCACTGTAACAACAATTGCAATGAATACAAGAAAATACTTAATTAGCTGTGCTACTTGTGCCGCTTATGTCATTTATACGACTAGCGCTACTTACGCTCACAGATTTCTCAAGTATTTCACAATTTTTCCATAACGCAGCCAAAGCGCAGCAAAGAACGCTTTGGCTTACAATTTCGCCGCCAACCATGCAGGAACCGCCGCCAAAGCCGCTGGCAATCCTTCTGGATTGGTACCACCTGCTTGCGCCATGTCAGGACGACCACCACCTTTACCACCGACTTGTTGTGCGACAAAGTTCACCAAATCACCGGCTTTGACTTTAGCGGTGCAATCGGCACTGACACCAGCCGTCAAACTCACCTTGCCATCAATCACAGAAGCCAAGACAACGACCGCCGTTTTTAATTGATCTTTCAGGCGTGTGACAGAATCACGCAAAGCATTCGCATCAGCACCATCCAAAGTTGCTACTAAAACTTTTACGCCGTTGATATCCTGCGCTTGTGACAACATGGCGTCGGCTTGATTCGCAGCCAATTTTGATTTCAATGCAGCGACTTCTTTTTCCAATGACTTCATTTGCTCTTGCCATTGGTTTAAGCGCGCAGCGATATCTTCTGGCTGCACTTTCATCGTTGCCGCAACTTGACTGATGCTCGCGTCCATATTTTGGACCAAATTAAACGCGAATTCGCCCGTCACTGCTTCTACACGACGAATACCGGCTGCAATACCGCCTTCACCAACGATTTTGAATAAGCCAATATCACCAGTGCGATGTACGTGCACACCACCGCACAATTCACGTGAAGTACCAATATCCAAAACACGTACTTCGTCACCGTATTTTTCGCCAAACAAAGCCATAGCGCCGTGTTTTACCGCGTCATCAAATGACATTAACTGTGCTTGCGTCGCCACGTTCGCCAAAATCTCGCGATTGACGATCGTTTCCACTTGACGAATTTCGTCTGCGGTCATCGGTGCATTATGGCTAAAGTCGAAACGCGTTTTTTCAGCGTCAACCAAAGAACCTTTTTGCGCCACATGCGCGCCTAAGACTTCGCGCAAAGCTTTATGCATCAAATGCGTTGCGGAGTGATTACGTATCGTGTGTGCACGCAAAGCTTTATCAACTTGTGCGCTAACCGCATCGCCAACCGCCAAGCTACCTGCGCTCAAAGTGCCGTGATGACCGAATACATCGGCTTGAATTTTCTGTGTATCAGCAACGTCAAAAGCCACGCCATTCGCTGCTTGCAACACACCTGCATCACCGCACTGCCCACCGGATTCCGCATAAAACGGTGTCACATCCAAAACCACGATCGCAGCTTGACCTGCTTCGATTTTCTGAACCGCTGCGCCATCAACATACAGCGCAATCACTTTACTGTCATAGCTCAATTGCTCGTAGCCGACAAACTTCGATTTGGCACCGTTGTACTCAATCGCTGTCGTCATTTTGAACTTACCTGCAGCGCGCGCCATTTGTTTTTGGTTCGCCATTGCTGCGTCAAAACCGGCTTCGTCGAGCACTACACCGCGTTCGCGGCAAATATCGGCCGTCAAATCTAATGGGAAACCGTAAGTGTCATATAGCGTGAACGCGGTATTGCCATCGAGGTTTTTACTGTCTTTAGCGAGTGCCGCTTCGAGGATTTTCATGCCGTGCTCGAGCGTTTCGCCGAAACGTTCTTCTTCTTGCTTCAAGACTTGTGCAACGCGTTCACCTGATTCTGCCAACTCAGGATAGGCCACGCCCATTTCTTTGACCAAATCAGCGACTAATTTGTAGAAGAATGGCTTAGTTTGGCCCAATTTATGACCATGACGCAAAGCGCGACGTGTAATGCGACGCAAGACGTAACCACGGCCTTCATTACCAGGAATGATGCCGTCCACAATCAAAAAGCCTGCGCAACGGATATGATCCGCGATCACTTTCAGCGAGTTATTATTCAAATCAGCACAGCCAGTTTCGCGCGCCGCTGCTTTGATTAAAGCCTGGAAAGTATCGATTTCGTAGTTGGAATGCACATGCTGCAAGACCGCTGCAATGCGTTCCAAGCCCATGCCTGTGTCAACGCATGGTTTTGGCAATGGATGCAAGACGCCTTGTTCATCTTTATTGAACTGCATGAAAACGAGGTTCCATACTTCGATAAAACGATCACCGTTCTCATCAGGAGAACCTGGAGGACCACCCCAGATTTCTGGGCCGTGATCATAGAAAATTTCGCTACATGGCCCACATGGACCAGTATCCGCCATTTGCCAGAAGTTATCTGATGCATAGCGTGCACCTTTATTGTCGCCGATACGAATGATGCGCTCGGCTGGAACACCAATTTCGTTTTTCCAAATATCGTAGGCTTCGTCGTCTTCCTGATAAACAGTGACCGTCAATTTATCTTTTGGCAAACCGTAATCAACGGTCAACAATTCCCATGCGTAGTTGATCGCATCACGTTTGAAATAGTCACCAAAGGAG
The DNA here is from genome assembly GCF_042432465.1 of Affinundibacterium danionis. Lineage (NCBI taxonomy): Bacteria > Pseudomonadati > Pseudomonadota > Betaproteobacteria > Burkholderiales > Oxalobacteraceae > Affinundibacterium > Affinundibacterium danionis. The sequence goes on from NZ_JBHLXJ010000018.1 coordinate 398,421, forward strand.
AAGTTGCCCAGCATTTCAAAGAAAGTGTGGTGACGTGCTGTGTAGCCTACGTTTTCCAAATCGTTATGCTTACCACCGGCCCGTACACTGCGCTGCGCTGTCGTGGCGCGCGTGTAATTGCGTTTATCTTGTCCTAAGAACACGTCTTTAAATTGCACCATACCTGAGTTGGTGAACAACAAAGTTGGATCATTGCCAGGAATCAAGCTGGAAGAACGGACGATACTGTGTCCTTTAGATTCAAAGAATTTGAGGAATTTTTCGCGAATTTCTGACGAGTTCATAGTGTATTTAAAGGCAAAGTAAAGGCAAAGGCCATGCAAAAAGTGAATTTAACCTTTGATTATACGTGAAGACGCAGGCATTTTTATCGTAAAAACAAAAAACCCGCCTAGTGCGCACACTCCAGCGGGTTTTGACTTATTTCACAGCGGATACTACAAGTATCCCAAGATCGATCGAATTGAAACTTATCCAATATTTTGCAAGAAGCAAATGCAACTATTGCGCGCTCCTTACATTATGCTTTTTATTATAAATTTTTCTGCTAGCGCGATTTTGTTCCGCCTGCAGTTTGACACGTTCTGCATCGGTCACCACACCATCTGCTTTAGCCGCTTTTTTATCAGCTTGAATCTTGGCTTCACGCATTTCCAAATGTGCCGTTTCTTTCGCCGTCAACTCACCGGATTGCACGCCTTCAGCGATTCGCTTTTGTTGAGCTGCTTGACGCTTAGCGACATGAGGTGTCGCAGTAGTTTGAGCAAATGCTGGCATCACTAATGCAGCTACCAGTAACAATGCAATGTTTTTCTTATTCATTTTCTTTCCTTTTTAATTAATGTAACGCTATGCGATTCAAAGACTTTTTACCTCAGCATCGTGCTGATGAAAACTATAACGCGACTGATGAGTAAATGATGACCCAATTTTTGTAAGGAAAGTAAGCATTTGTAAGCGCATTAAAATGCGCTAAAGCACACTTAAGCACACTCAAACAGCCTTAAACAGCCTTAAACATGCTCTGCAAAGTCAGCGGTAATCAAATCGATGCGGTCAGTACAAAATCCATCCACACCCCAAGACATAATTTCGCGCCCCCGCTCGGGAGCATTCACCGTATAACAAAATAGCCCGTAACCAGCGGCTTTAATCTCCTTCGCCCAAGAGGGCGTAAGCTTTTTCTGGTTCGTATGCAAAGCGACGGCGTCCAGTGTTTGCAAAGCATGTCGCCAGTCTGGTTCAAAATCATCTAATAAGTAGCCGCGAGCAATTTCAGGCGCGACCTGTTTTGCCGCCAGCAAAGCGTCGAAAGAAAATGAAGAAAATAAGGGAGGAGCTGTCGTAAGGTCCAGCGTTTTCAATAATTCCTGCGTCAAACTAGCGACCACTCGCCCTGTCTCTTTTTCAAAACCTGGCGCGGGTTTAATTTCCACATTCATCCAAATTTGATGCGTCTGACAAAACAAGAAAACCGCTTCGTAGCTAGGCACACGCACTTGCGCGAAGCGAGCGTCAAACCAAGAACCCGCATCCATCTGCAATAAATCTTGCGCCAAAGTCGTCGCCACCGAGCCAATTCCAGTGACCGTTCTACCAAAATCAGGATCATGCATAAGCACAGGCACGCCATCCTTTGATAACATCACATCAAACTCGACCGCACGGAAACCATAATCTAAGCCACATTGCATCGCAGCCAAAGTATTCTCTGGTGCCAGACTACCGCCTCCGCGGTGCGCTACGATTTTAGGATAAGGCCACATCGAATACTCCCTCAACAATTCAGTGAAATGAAGACAGCATATATGCAGAACTCCCCACAACACAAGACCGCATTAGGACATATTCGCGTATTAGATTTGACGCGCGTTCTGGCTGGTCCTTGGTGCTCACAAAATTTGGCTGATCTAGGGGCAGAAGTCATTAAAATTGAGCGTCCCGGCATTGGCGACGACACCCGCAGTTGGGGACCACCTTACCTGAAAGATAGCACGGACAACAACACCAGCGAAGCCGCTTATTATTTAGCAGCCAATCGAGGTAAGCAAGCAATGACTGTCGACATTTCCACAGCCGAAGGTCAGGAAATTATTCGCGCCTTGGTACTGCAATCAGATGTCGTACTAGAAAATTATAAAGTCGGCCAACTCAAAAAATATGGCCTAGATTACGCCGCGCTCCAGCAGATCAAACCCGACATCGTTTATTGCTCCATCACTGGCTTTGGACAAGATGGCCCATACGCCCAGCGCGCTGGTTACGACTTTATTATTCAGGGCATGGGCGGCTTAATGTCTTTAACCGGTGAGCGCGATGATTTACCAGGCGGTGGGCCACAAAAAGCGGGCGTCGCCATCACTGATTTGATGACGGGTATGTATGCTACGATTGCCGTATTAGCCGCCCTTACGCATCGAGACAAAACCGGGGAAGGTCAATACATAGACATGGCACTACTTGATGTTCAGGTCGCCATGTTGGCCAACATGGGAGCGAATTATCTACAAACTGGCAAAGCACCGCAGCGCTGGGGTAATGCTCATCAGAACATCGTTCCTTATCAGACGTTCGCCACAGCAGATGGGCATATCATCGTGGCCGCGGGCAATGACGCACAATATCGCAAATTCGTACAACTAGGTGGTCGCGAAGAATTAGCCAACGATGCGCGATTTCAAACTAATCCTTTAAGAGTACAGCATCGCGAAGTGCTAATTCCGATTCTGGCTGACATGGTAAAAACGAAAACAAAAGCAGAATGGATCATGGTGCTAGAAACAGCTGGCGTGCCATGTGGCCCTATCAATAATTTAGACGAGGTATTTCACGACCCACAAGTACAGTCACGTCAAATGCAGGTAGAAATACCACATCCGAGTGCCGGCGCCGTACGCTTAGTTGGTAGCCCAATGAAGCTCTCCAAAACACCCGTGCAATATGAACAAGCACCGCCATTATTAGGACAACACACCGAACAGTGTTTGCGTAGCTTACTTCATTTTGACGATGAAAAAATTGCTAGCTTAAAAGCCGCTGGGATTATTTAAAGAGACCGCACGGAGCATCTCGCAATACTGTGTAAGTTCACATAGAGGTAAGCAAGAGATCAGCGTCAACTACGCTGATCGCGAGCGCGTTGTTGGCTTATCGCACCACGCCACTATTCCGCGACTCTGCTACTCTCTTAGGAAAAATCATGCGAAAATTTGTCATCATTGCAGCAGCACTGGTACTCAGCCAATTAACTGGCTGTGTCGTACATCGTTACCACAGTTCAGCAGCAAGAAATTATAACGCGAACGATACGTACAGTAATCAATATGCCAACCAAACTTCTGGTCAATACCAAGAAGTATATCGAGATCAAAACGCGCCTTCGGCAAACCAGTATCAAGATAACTACGCCTATCAGGACAATTACAATTCTGCTTACCAAAACAATTCCGATATCGCCCAAATCGTTGGCATCCGCAATATTACCCAAGTTCGCCGTGGTAACGATAGCGGTGGCGGTGGCGCAGTCGTTGGCGCTATTTTAGGCGGCATTATCGGCAATCAATTAGCACGTGGTGACGATCATAGCTATAGCAGCTCACGCTATGATCGTCGCGGCAATAGTCGCTATTATGGTCGTAGCCATAGCAACGACGGTGATCGTGCTGCAGCGACCATCGGCGGCGCTATTATTGGCGGTCTGATCGGGAACGAAGTTGATCGTTCTTCCTCAGAACAAGTAACACGTACTGAGATTACTTTGCGCCTTGCCAACGGCAGAACACAGGCTGTGTTAATGGATAATCCAGGGCAGTTCAGGGTTGGTGACAGAGTCCGAGTGTCGAATCAAAATGGCCGTTTAGTAATTATGTAAGTGGCGCCAAAAATCATTCAAAACTGTTAGCGGTAGTTTCTACGGTTTCCAATAAAAAACGCGGTGTGATTTCTCACACCGCGTTTTTGTTTGCACTAGAACTTGATCTTACCAATTACTTCGCTGCTGCCGCTGCTGCTTTTTTAGCCGCACCAGCAAAATCACCCGCATAATAATGGGCGATATTTTCTGGCTTAATAAATTTACGAATCGCTGCGTTGACTTGATCCAACGTTAAGGCAGCGATCTTCGCTTCTACGTCCGCATCAAATGCCATACTACGGTTCAAGAACAATTTGGCACGCAAACTACCGGCCAGACCTGCATCTTGCGCACGACGTACTGCGTTAGTTTGTGCAATCGCCAATTTCGCATCAGCCAATTCTGTCGCGGAGATACCGTCTTTCACAAATAAGGCCAATTCCTCTTTCACTGCATTTTGCAATTTCTCGAGGTTTTGTGGTGCGTAGATGGCATACAAGGAGACGCTCGCATTATTGTCGAGTGCAGGTACGGATAAGCCACTACCAACATCGTAACTAATGCCTTCTTTTTGACGAATACGACCAAACAAGCGTGATTTAATTCCACCACCGAGAACGGTATCGGCCACTAATAAAGCAGGATATTCTGGCGATTGATCATTCAGCTCAAATGGCATTTCAGCTAAATAGAAAGCATTTGCTTTATCAGCCGTCTCGATCTTAACGCTGGCGGCTTCTGCTTTTGTATTTAAGCTCGGTGCGCGAGTGAAAGGCACTGAACTCTTCCAATCACCAAAGACAGTGGCCAATTTCGCTTTCACTTGAGCCGCGTCAAAGTCACCAACTAAGGAGAGCTCTGCATTATTCGCACCATAGAACGTATTGTAAAAACTTTTCACATCGTCTAACTTCGCTGCGTTGTAAGCTGGAATTGCCTCGTCGATAGGAGCAGAATAACGTGGGTCACCTTTTTGATACGGCGCATTTTGCTTACGTTTGATAGCATCTGCCGCCGCAGTCTGAGGCTCGTTACGAGACGCTTCCAATGCGGAGATATTTTCTTTGACTAACAATTCAAATTCAGATTGCGGGAAAGTCGGTGCTCGTAAAACCTCGCGCATAACATCTAACAAAGCAGGCAAATTAGCGCGTACTGTTTCAAAACTCCAAGTCATGTTTTGACCCGATCCAGCGACCGTTAATTTCGCTTTCAATTCAGATAATTTAGTATCTAATTCCGCGCGAGAAAATTTGCTGGAACCACGCATCAATAAATCCGCAGCCAAGTCGCCGGCAACCATTTTGCCATTCAAAGATTTTTCGTCACCATAATGCATAGTGAAACGGCCAACCACGGTTTCGCCACGTGTCTTTTTACTTAACAAGGCCACTTTCGTACCGCTTGCCAAACTAAATTTCTCGGTACGTTTGTCGATATTTGCAGGGCTGACATCAAAGGCTTCACCAGCTTCTACTTTGGCACGACCTTTATAACCATCCACTAACTTCGCGACATCAGCGACTTCAGGAATTTCTGCGCGATTTGGTGTGGCCACTGGTATGAATTGACCAAAACTACGGTTATCTTCTTTAAAGTAATTTTTTGCGACGCGTTGGATATCTGCGACCGTTAAAGCTTCAATACGATCACGCTGCAAGAAGAACATGCGCCAGTCACCCAGAGCCATCGATTCTGACATACTCACGCATAAACGCTGTGGATCGTTCATGATCTTTTCCAAAGCATTCAAAAGATTGGTTTTGGCCAATTTCAATTCCGCTTCAGTCACTGGATTTGCTTCTAAACCTTCAACCACACTAATCAGGGTCTTTTTTGCAGCATCAATGTTTTGATCTTTACTCAGCGCAGCTACATACATACTGTAACCTGGCTCTGCTAAACGGAACACGATGTTCATCACACCAACCGCTTGCTTGGATTCGACCAATTGCTTATGCAGACGACCACTTGGTGCACTGCCTAAAATCTCGCCCAAGGCAGACAGCGCTGCAGCATCTTTGTCGCTACCCGCTGCGGTTGGATACAGCACCGCAGCTAATTGTTGATCCGCGACGCGACGTACAGTGATTTCACGAACGCCATCACGCGGTGCTTCGCGAGTCCAAGTCTTTTCTAAAACACGAGCCGGCTTTGCGATAGCGCCAAAATTCTTTTCTATCATTGCCAAGGTTTTTTTCTCATCGAATTTACCGGCGACCATCAACACCGCATTGTCAGGCTGGTAGAACTTGCGATAAAAACCCTGCAGATTTTCAATCTTCACACCTTCCACGTCAGCGCGCGCACCGATCGTGCTATGTCCGTAGTTATGCCAGTCAAATGTCGCAGCGCTTAATTGTTTCCACAGCACTTGAATAGGATTATTTTCACCGCTTTCCATCTCATTACGAACTACGGAAAACTCAGTATCCAAATCGCTGCGAGCAATTTTGGAATTGACCATACGATCCGCTTCCATCTCCAATGCCCACGCTAAATTGTCGTCACTGGAAGGGAAAGTTTCGTAATAATTGGTGCGATCAAATGAAGTCGTACCGTTAAATTGCATACCGCGCTTACTCAATTGATCCATCAAGTTGCCGCTGGTTTTAGTTCCTTTGAACAATAAATGCTCAAGCAAATGCGCCATCCCTGTTTCGCCGTAGCTTTCATGACGTGAACCCACCAAATAAGTCACGTTGACTGTGGTGGTTGGCTTAGAAGCATCAGGCGCTAACAACACGCGCAAGCCATTGGATAAACGATATTCAGTAATGCCTTCAACCGAGGTATAAATTGTAGCCGGAGCAGCTTTTGCGGCTTTTGCCGGTTTCGCTGCGGATGCTTTTGCTACAGGTGCTTTTGCGTCTTGGGCAAAAGCAGACAAAGATAAAGAAGCAGAACCAAACGCCAATGCACAGGCGAGACATACGGGTTTAAGTTTCATAGTGTTCCCATTGGTAGAAATGTTGTGACAATTAAAAATCGCAGAAAACGACCAATTATTGCCTTATGTAAAATAATAAATCTCTTATCGTTCGCTCAATAAAAACGAAGCATTCAGCATATCAAAAATATCATAGGTCGAGTTAGCATCAGATCAAAATAGTTTATTCAGGGACGAAATCGAGATAACACGGGATGAATTTAATGAATCACGCCTATTTTGAGCTTTACTACCAATTCAAAATTCTGCCCTCTCAGTAATTCGCACTTTTCCTTAGACAAAATCAATAATTTAAGCAAACTTCACATCCACTAATCTGGCATAAGGCTAAAATGCTGCATCTTGCATCAGCCATTACACGATTCATTGCGCGATTCATTGCAAGCGAGCAAGTAAGCAAGTATTCCCACAGGAGAAGATATGAAAATAAGAAATGTTGTTTTAAGTGCGGCCGCCATGGCTTTAGCTAGTATTGGTATGAGTTCCGCGGCATTTGCTGAGCAGCGCGGCTTTACCGTCGAAGATTTAGTTAAAATGGAACGCGTTGCTAGTCCAGTCGTGTCACCCGATGGCAAGCTGGTCGTCTATGCACAACGCACGACCGATTTAGAAAAAAATCGTGGTCGCTGGGATTTGTGGATGATCAATTTAGCAGATGCCGCTCCTACACCGAAAAAACTCACCAACCTTACTAGTAACAACGAAGGCAATAACTCCGGCCCACAATGGTCAGCCAAAGGCGATGCAATTTATTTTATTTCTAGCCGGTCTGGTAGTGGTCAAGTGTGGCGCTTACCTGTCGCTGGTGGCGAAGCACAAAAAGTCACTGACTTGCCACTCGATGTAGAAAGTTTCAAGGTCGCGCCAACTGAAAATCGCATCGCTATGTCCATCGAAGTATTTCGCGATTGCGCGGATTTGACATGCACTAAGGATAAATTAGAAGCGAAATCCAAAGTCAAAGCGACTGGCAAAATCCATGACAAATTGTTTATCCGTCATTGGGATACTTGGGCAGATGGCCGTCGTAACGTTTTGTACTCAGCCAGCTTGGATGCGAATCATGTCGCCAGCAAAACGCCTGTCAGTTTATCTGGCGCATTAGAAGCCGATGTACATTCCAAACCGGATGGCGATCAAGAAGATTATGCTTTCACAGCGGACGGTAACACTGTGGTGTTTTCCGCTCGTGTCGCTGGCAAAACTGAATCTTGGTCAACCAATTTTGATCTATTTAAAGTCCCTGCCGCTGGCGGCTCCGCGCCACAAAATCTGACTGCAGATAATCCAGCTTGGGATGCTAAACCTGTGTTTTCACCGGACGGCAATACGCTTGCTTACCTAGCCATGAAACGCCCAGGTTTCGAAGCTGATCGTTTCCAGATCATGTTGATGGATGTCAAAACCGGCAAGAAACGTACGTTGGCAGAAAAATGGGATCGCTCTGCGACCAATCTGACTTGGTCAGAAGATGGCAAAACCCTCTACACCAGTGCGTTTGATCTTGGCCAATTACGTTTATTTGCAATCGATGCCAACAGCGGTGCAGTGAGTGCGTTAAGCGATAAAGGATCGGTCGCTGGTTACGATGTACGCGGCAAAACGGCGGTGATCGCTAAAGCTGATCTCGGCTCGGGCGCGCAACTCTACTCCACGGATATTAGCAAAATCAAGTGGAAACAACTGACTGACGTCAACAAACAAGCCTTGGCAGATGTGCGTTTTGGGGAATACGAACAATTTAGCTATGCGGGCGCAAAAGGCGAAAAAGTATATGGCTATGTGATGAAACCGTGGAATGCACAAGCTGGTAAAAAATACCCTGTCGCATTTATCGTACATGGCGGTCCACAAAGTAGTTTCGCGAATAACTGGAGCTACCGCTGGAATCCACAAACGTATGCGGGCGCTGGCTATGCCGTCGTATTTATCGACTTCCACGGCTCACTCGGCTACGGTCAAGGCTTTACCGATTCCATCAGCCAAGATTGGGGCGGTAAACCTTTGGTCGATTTGAAACTGGGTATGGCCGCTGCGGCAAAACAGTTTTCATGGGTCGATAGCAAAAACGCCTGTGCGCTTGGCGCGTCGTATGGTGGCTACATGATGAACTGGATCGCTGGTAACTGGAATGATGGCTTCAAGTGTATTGTGAATCACGCTGGTGTTTTTGATACACGCGCCATGTATTACTCCACTGAAGAACTCTGGTTCAACGAATGGGAGAATGGCGGTACTTACTACGACGTTCCAGCTAAACACGAAAAATTTAATCCAGTGAGTCATGTCAAAAACTGGAAAACACCAATGTTGGTCACCCAAGGTGAAATGGATTTCCGTATTCCAAGTACGCAATCATTCGGTGCATTCACCGCTTTGCAACGTCGTGGCATTGATAGTCAATTACTGACTTTTCCAGATGAAAATCATCATATCTTGAAGCCAGCAAATTCACTGTTATGGCATCACACTGTGTTGGACTGGATGGGAAAATATTTACCTAGATAATCGACTTACATCAATTTAAAAAGTAGTTAGGAAATCCAGAAAAGCAAAGGGAGCCATTCATATGCTCCCTTTGTTTCTTTTGATCCAGCTTTTTAAATAAGAAAGGAAAAGTATTCAAACCACTTATGATCCATGCGGAAAATCACTGGTGCAATATATTTTCCTCTCCACCAGCTGCAGTTTATTGGCGTAGTTTATTAACCTACTTTATTGACCCACTTTATCGCCACTAAATCCTATCACCGTCGCATTCGCCCAGTTTGCACAAACCGCTGCGCTGGCTTTCTTCTTTATTCCAGTCGTTGTTAAACGTAATACCTCAATCCCCCGAATATCCAATTCAGGTTTAACCACTGCGGGCGCAACAATCAAACCACTATCAAACAACAATCGACCATCGCCATAGACTTGGAATTGCAAACCGCCATTGTCACGACAAGCATCATCTATCCCAACATCAGCACGGAAAGTTTGCCAGTTGCCTTGCAGACGATATGTGATGTCACTGGCATCAACCACACCCAAGCCTTTGCGGAATTTCAGGCCGTTCATTTGCATCATACCTTCTGCATTACTTGGCTTTTTGCTGTTGACTTTGTCTTTCAGCACAGGGCTTTGTTTTTGCACACCTTTGGTTAGCAGCGCAGTCTGATCCGACAAAGACAATTGCAATGCTGGTAAATCAGGTGCCTGCTGCTCAATCAATGCGAATTCAGAAATAGTAATCGGCGGCACTGCCAAAGGCGTGAAGGCATTGTAAGCACGTGGCGCAGTCGCGGCATCGTTACTAGTTAAAACCATAGGATCTTGCGCATTGCCACCTTCATCTTGATCATGCGTACTCAAAATACGGAATCTGAACAAACGCCCCGCTTTCGCTGCGAATTCAACGCGTTGCTTCGCCTCTTGTTTTTTCAAGCGTCCGGTAAAAATCGGCTTGCCCCAATCGCCATTGCTATCTGCCAGATATATTTCAAAGTCTTTGACCTGACCTGCTTCCCAATGTTTGTCATTACGTGGAGCGATTTCAAAACCTTTGATCATGCGGCGCTCACCCAAAGCTAGAGTAAATTCATGCGCACCGGTTTTTTGCGATTGATCACGCAAAGTTCTAAACCAAGTTCCCGGCTTGCCATCGAAGGCATTTTCCAAAGGATGACCGGGTTCTTCGGCTGGGCGATTTAACACGATCAAAGTATCTGCCGCTACCACATCACCAGTGGCAGATGCAGCGGGATAATCAGCGGTCGACGCGAGGCTTGCGGTCGCTGCGATTGCCAAACGCACTTGCACAGATTGACGGATATCAAGCTTGGCGGTTTTTACCAAGACCACCCCGTACTTTTGCGCGGCATCGTAAAACCATGTTCCCACATTTGCGGCGTCAAATTCTGCACGCGATTTCGCTTCAGCTAATGCTTGAGCTTGTAAAAATACTTGCTGTGGTTTCACTCGCGTATGGATTTGGAATTCTTGTACGCGTGTTTTTGCCATGCCCTGATACTGACCTTGAACACCATCAAGTTGCAAGGTGATGTCACCCGCTATACCCTGCGGTGCGCTCACGCGTAGGCTTTGCGTACTCTGCTCACCTTGCTGATATTGACGTGTCTCACCATCGTCTTCATACAAGGTATAAGTCGATTCACCGTACGGATAAACATCCCAAGTTAAGACATCTTTCGCGACCTGACCATCGTATAAGGCACTCGGATACATAGGCAAAATTGCGCCCGCCCGGACGAATACCGGCAACCGATCCAAACTCACTTGATAATCAATCACCTTACCCTGCGCGCCAACATCCAGCACGCGCCCATCGGCATAATCTATCCACTGCCCTTGCGGCAAATAAATTCCTTTGCGCCAGCCTTTGCTGGCAGCTTGACTGCGATACACAGGCGCCACCAACAAATCTTTTCCTAAAAAGAATTGATATTTGTAAGCTTCGTTATTCGCGTTCGGGTCTTGTGGATGATCCCACATCAAACCCCGTACCAAGGGTGCGCCGGTTTGTTCAGTTTCATGCGCCAGCGTGTACATATACGGCATCAAGCGCATTTTGAGTTTTAGATAATCACGATTGATACTGCGATACAGCTCGTCAAATGCCCAAGGATGTTTGCGTGAGTTTTGCGACCAACCTGACATGCCCATGAGTACAGGGGTAAAGGCTTTCCATTGCAGATCACGTGTGAAGGTTTCTGGGCTTCCACCAAAAATACCATCGACATCGCCAGTCGCATAGGCTTGCCCCGACAGACCAGAGCCAATTATCGTCGGGATATGCCAACGTATGTAATCCCAACTACCACTTTGATCACCCGTCCACGTCACTGCGTAACGTTGCATCCCTGCCCAGCCCATCACCGTCCACAAGAAGGGTCGTGAATTCGAATTATCTAAAATCCCTTGCGCTGCCGCTTGATTAGCATCGAGTGCGAATTGATAACCCGCGCCAGTCCAAGCAACATCGAGCTTTTGCGCACGCGTACCCGCTGTGCCGACTTCCCATTTAATTTTATCGACACCGTTTTCGGTCCAGAGGCCTGTACGGAAACCATATTTCTTCAATCCAGCGACCACGCCTTCGAGATCGGTATAACCACAGCCATAACCATCATTTGGCAAGATCCAACCGCCTGGCATATCGTGTTCACGATATTTCGCCGCAACAGACTGAATCACGTCTGGCGTTTTACCGGTTGGACCATCGCTCCAGCCTTTTGGCACGGTGCCGGGCTTCTTGCTATTGTCGCCATCGTTATAACAATCTGCATCGCCATATTCGTAAGCCCAGCGTGGCAAGATCTTGGCGCGCCCAGTTAATTCGGTATAAGCATTCAACACGTCTTTCACATTGTCGCCAACAAAGTAGTAGGCATCAAAACGCTTTTCATTGTGACTGGTGGTGATGAAATCATTCGCACGAAAATCGTAACTGCCATTACTCCAAGTATTACGTAATACGCCATAGCCTTTGTTACTCATATAAAACGGTGCGGGACTTGGTCTATCGTTTTCTTCCCAACCGCCAGAGTAAGAAACTTCTAAGGTCTTTCCTTTAAATGCGTAGCTACCATTTTGCTGACCGCCACCAAAAAACACTTCATCTGGCGTGGTCGATAAGGTTTGAAAACTACTTTTCTCCGCGATGTCGAGCGACTGCATTTCTTGCCATAACAAAGTTTTGTTATCGACTTTATACAGAGCCAAACGCAAAGGCTTTTTGTAGATGCGCAAAGCCATTTTACTGGTTTGAATTAATTGATACTCGCCTTTATCACTGAGCTGATAATCGACCTTGCTGTAATCTCTTTTCAGAACAATAGGCGCAGCCTTGTCGCCAGCGCCTACTAGCTTGCCATCGCTGCCTGCCCATATGCGAAACATGTCAGGACGCAGCAAACTGATTTCCAGCAAATGGCCTTTGTCAGTGGCTATCTTCACGCTGCTGGCGTTGGCAAGTGTTTCAATTTGGCGCAAATTGCCGACTGCTGCTGCATATGTGTTGACTGGTAAGGCAAGGCTTGCAGCAAATACCGTAGCGATTGCAGCTTGCATTACGCTTCGTGTAAATAAGGAGGTTGTTAGGGACATGATTAAACTCAGTAAAAGAATGTGAAGAGTCTTAAACTCACTATCATTTAGTTAAACGAATTCGTAGGGCGGGTGCAACCCGCGCTGCTCAGTCGCTCGATGGACGAACGGCGCGGGTTGCACCCACCCTACATTTTTTGACGCGAACTTAACAGCAGCGAGCGATAAACTGTAAAGACAAACACGAAATATCAACAGCGAGATTTTTTCTGTACTCGTCAAATCAATCTAAACGTCCAGCTTTCTCAGCTTAGAAACTTGAGGGCCACACAAACGATGCACATAGTGCTGAGTCATACGCGCGACGTTCTCACGTGAACGCGTCCCTATCACCACAATTTTTTCTGCTTGTTTGGCGCAAGCCAATGCCAGATTGAGACATTGTTGACTATCACCGAAAAACGCAAGTTCATCGAATTGCGCCCGCGTTGCAGACATTTGGTCTGCACTCTTTGGCAAAGCGAACACGACACAACGATGTGTCGCAGACTCTCCAGAAAAACTCACATTCAAAATCGTTGAACATAGGGCTTGTCGTAACTGATCCTTGGAAATGCCTGCGCCAAAAGTTTCGAGTAAGGCTTGTTCGCTGTTCAATAACAGCACATCTTTTTGAAATAGGGGCATAAAAAATATTTAAGACTTGGCGTCTTAGAAAAAACTAAAATCAAAGACTTAGAGCTAACCGCAAAGGCGCAGAGAGGGCAAGGAAAATCTTTGATTGATTTGCCTTTCTCGTTTTTTTTCTTAACTCTGTGCTCCGTGTCTCTGTGTTGAGAGGTTTTCACGTCGCATGCAACGAACTACATTATCGCGCCTGCGCTTCACTAATCAGCCATTGATGGAACGCGAGGAAGGCGGCGTTCTCTTTCATATCTGCAGCGTAAATTAAGTAGTAATCGAGACGTAGCGGTGTTTCGACATTAAATGGTCTGACCAAGCGGCCTGCAGCAATATCGTATTCGACGAGTAAAGACTGCCCGAGTGCGACGCCCTGCCCATCAATCGCGGCTTGCAATGCCATCAATGCCAGCGTAAACAGCGGCCCTTTGCGCACATCTTTATCGTTCACTCCTAGCGTTGAAAACCAAGACTGCCAACTGGGATAATCAGGATCATTCATCGCACTGACTTCGTGTAGCAAGGTTTGCTTACTCAAGTCCGCTGGCGTGGTCAGTGTCTTAGCGATCGCAGGACTGCAGACGGGAAACACTTCGGTCACGATGAAAGGTTCGATCCGAAAATCGGCAAATTGGGTACGTCGAAAATCAATCGAAATATCACAATCACGATAACTACGATCCACTTCCGAGACAATTTCAACCCGTACTTGGGGATGACGGTTTAAAAAACGATACAGACGTGGCACCAACCATTTAGAACCAAACGAGGGCGGCACACCGACACGTAATAGAACATTATTGTCATTGAGCAGCGTATCTGTCGCTTGCTGGAAAATCTTGAAGCCTTCGCGTATGCGTGGCAAATAACGCTCACCCGCTTCGGTCAGTTTCAACACATTATTACTGCGCTGAAATAAATCCAAACCTAAAAAATCTTCCAACAATTTAATCTGATGGCTGACCGCCGCATTCGTCACATGCAACTCTTCCGCCGCGCGCGTAAAGTTCAAGCGTCGCGCAGCGACTTCAAAAACCTTTAATGCGTTTAATGGTGGAAGACGTTTGGACATAGTACCCTCATTGAAAAACGATACCATATCAGAAGTTCATTTAATAAAACTTAATGAAAGCTTGAAATTTAATTGTTGTTCAGACGCAGCCCTGTTTTCGCCTAATAGTGCTAACATTTTGACCATTATTTTTCGATTTCGAAAATCGTTCTTAAACGTAAAGATGCTGAATTTGCCAAGGCTTCCCTAGATTTCCCCAAGAATTCCTGATTCAATTATCAAACTAATCAGTAAATTAAAATTTACTCCTCAAATATTTTTTAATGACATCTCAAATATTCCTCGCTTGCTCAGCCCGCCCTAGCCCGTTAAGCTGCGACCAATCAGTTGAAGTTGAATGGCATCGCAGCGTTCAATCGAGTTCTTGTTGCGCATTCACGCTTTATTTTTTACACAGATAACAAACAAGCAAATAAACAATGGGCAAGCCGTGTTCGCAAACATGCACTCGAATGACATTAAATTGACTTCATCCGTGCGTCACCCAAAATTTCACTTAGGTCTTATTTGACATGACTCATATTATTACTATCGATACAGGCACGACCAACACCCGTGTCACGCTGTGGCAGGACGGCGATGTACTCGCGCATCAAGCATGCGAAGTTGGTGTGCGCGATACCGCCATCACGGGTAATCGTGAAAAACTACAAAATGGCGTGCGCGATACGATCAATAAAACATTGGACGCTGCGCAAGTCAGTGCTGAGCAAATCGATCTGGTGATAGGCTCAGGCATGATCAGTTCTAATGTCGGCCTATTTGAATTACCGCATGTATTAGCACCAGCAGGCCTACAACAATTAGCGCGCGGCATGGTGTCAGTCACGATCCCTGAAGTGTTCGCTAAGCCGATTTGGTTTGTACCTGGTGTGCGCAATGTGGTCGAGAATATTGGCTTACACAACTGCGAAGCCATGGACATGATGCGCGGCGAAGAGGTCGAAGTCATGAGCGTGATTGATCAACTCGACATTACCGGTCCAGCGATGATGGTCATGCCTGGCTCACATTCCAAATTTGTCTGTATCGACGATAAAAATCGCATCACGGGTTGCGTCACCACCTTGGCTGGTGAACTGATGTATGTGATCACACACAATACGATCTTGGCGCAATCGCTGGATTCCCAATTCGCGACTTCCATCAATGAAGAAATGCTATTGGCAGGTGCACAATCGGCGCAGACTATCGGCCTCGGTCGCACTTGTTTCAACGTCCGCACGCTAGATCAATTCACGATTTACGAACGCAATGATCGCGCCAATTTTTTACTCGGCGCGATCCTCGGTGCGGATTTATTGACGCTAAAAAACAGCACAGCAATCAAGATGATGCCAGGTACGCCGGTCGTGATCTGCGGCAAACCAATTATGAAAGAAGCCTTGGCGATCTTGATTAAGAACGACGATTACTTCTCAGGAAAAATCACCGTCGTGTCGGATGAAACTCAGGCACATCTAGCAGGACAAGGTGCCATATTAGTCGCAACTGCACGCGGCTTAATTAAGTCGAATGCGTAAATAAGGAAATTTACCGATACGACTATCCGGTGCCAAGCAAGTATGCTTTGTACCGGCTATTTTTCAGATCCAAGACCATCATTTTTACGAGTACAACATGTCCAAAGAAATCACACGTTTCGGCAATATTCCATCAGGCGCAGGCGGGCAACGTTTGCCGTTTTCACCCGCAGTACGCGCAGGCGATTTTGTATTTTGCTCAGGCCAAGTGGCGATGAAAGAGAACGGCGAAATCGAAACCGGTGGCATCGAGTCACAAACCCGCCGCACCATGGAAAACGTGAAAAAAGTACTAGCCTTAGCTGGATGTGAACTCAGCGACGTCGTGAAGGTGAGCGTATGGTTAGATGATACCCGCGACTTCTGGACTTTCAATCGTATTTACACAGAATATTTTGGCGACAATCCTCCTGCACGCTCTTGCGTGCAATCAGCGATGATGGTGGATTGTAAGGTGGAGATAGAAGTTACGGCTTATAAGCCAATCTAGAAACAGAATTAACACGACAACATCCCCTCTCCCGCAAGCGGGAGAGGGTTAGGGTGAGGGTAGTTCAGAAGCAGTAAAGCGCACTAAAAAATCTTATCCGAATCTGAATTCCCCTCATCCCCAGCCCTTCTCCCGCAAACGGGAGAAGGGAGTTTGAACCCCAATTAGTCAAGAGGACGCCATCTCAATGCCGACTTACCGCTCACTCTACACCTACGCATGGGACATCGCTGACATCGGCGTCACCCAATTTGTTGATGAAGTGCTCGCTATGGGTATCACCGATGTGACCCTAGCGACCGCTTATCACGCTGGTAAATTTATCCGACCCCATGCAAAAAATCCACCCTACGTTATTTTTCCAGAAGATGGCGTAACTTACTTCGATCCTGATTTCGAGCGCTATGGCGAAATCAAACCACAAGCCCATAGCGACGACGCGATACGCGCAGTCCTTCCGGCTTTATTGCAAGATGGCAGAGTCAAGGTACATGGCTGGACCGTGCTCTTGCACAATACTCGTCTCGGCGCCGCATTTCCGCAATATACGGTGAAAAATGCGTTTGGTGACGGCTACGTCTATAGTCTCTGCCCTATGCAAGCAGCGGTATTCGACTACGCCGTTAATCTGTGCGCTGATCTCACGCATCAACATCAACTGAGTAGCATCGTCTTAGAAACACCGGGCTGGCTGCCTTATGGACATGGCTACCACCATGAATTTGCGCAAGTGGCGAGCAATGCTTGGTTAGACAATATGCTGGGCATGTGCTTTTGCGATGCCTGCAAAACTGCGGCGAAAGAAAAAGGCATACGCGTCGATGCCTTGCAAACGCGCATTCAAGAGAATATTAAAAACTATCTAGCACTACCTGCTGACGCCAATGCCGACCAAGCAGCCAGTTGGACGCAATCAGATTTATTGAGCGATGCTGATTTACTCGCATTCATCAGCATGCGTCAAGACCGCGTCACACAATTGGTCGCTGCGATTCGTGCTGCGATTCCTACTACTTGTGAACTCGCTGTAATCCCAACGGTACAAAGACCTACATCTGCATGCTGGACCGAAGGCAGCGATCTCAAGGCGCTTTCCGAAGTCGCTGACTATATCGAAATCCCCTTCTACGAACCCAACGCCAATCGCGCGATTGCTGATGCATGGGAAAGCCTGCGCCAAATCGGAAAGCCAGAAAAGATCCGCGCTATTTTGCGACCAGGGCTACCTGACCTCAACCAAGGCGCAGAGTTGGGCGCAGCGATGACGGGCATACAAGCATTGGGGGTCAAGGACTTTGCGTTTTACAACTATGGCTTGCTACCGCAATATCAGCTCAATCATTTGGCCAGCACTTTAAAGGAACGCTCTTAAATGACACGTAATATTCTCATCACTGGTGCCTGCGGCGGCATCGGTCGTGCACTGTGCAAGGCATTTGTGGATGCCGGTGATCACGTCTTTGCGCAAGACCGTGAAGCAGCGCAATTAGGCGAATTAGTCGCGCAACTAGGTGCGGATAAATGTAGCGCGGTATTAGCCGATATCACGAATGCTAACGAACTCAAACAAGCTTTAAGTACCGTCATCGCGACGCACGGCGAGGTGCAAGTCTTAGTCGCCAACGCTGGCGCAGCACAGGCGCTGACCTTGCAGAGCACGACAGAAGAAAGCTGGAAGTTCGATATGGATCTCAATCTAAATGGGACTTTTCATACCGTCGAAGCGGTACGCCCAGCAATGCAGCGCGCAGGCAAAGGGAATATCGTGATCATCGGCAGCGTGAATGGCATGACTTCATTCGGCCATCCAGCGTATAGCGTAGCGAAAGCGGGCTTGATCAGTTATACCAAAGCACTGGCGATGGAGTTTGGCAAGTTTGGCATACGCGCGAATATGGTTTGCCCTGGCACAGTCAAGACGCAAGCTTGGCAAGCCCGTGTGGATAAGAATCCGCAAGTGTTTGAGGATTTGAAGAAATGGTATCCGTTGCGAGATTTTGCGACGCCTGAAGATATTGCCGATGCGGTGATGTTTTTGGCTTCTGATGCGGCTAGGGTAATTACTGGGGTGGTGTTGCCGGTCGATGGTGGATTGATGGCGGGGAATCAAGTGTTTGCTCGGGAATTGACGCAGGAGGAGATTTAGGGTTTTGGGTTTTTGGTTTTTGTCTTAGTTTTGCTGATCGGTCGGTAGGTCGGGTGTGGCCCGACAGCCACTCACTTTTCTTGCTTCGCCAAGAAAAGTAAGCAAAAGAAGGCGACCACGCTGCCACTGCCCTTCGGGTTCCCAATTGTGCAAGACAAAAAATGGGAAAGCTTCGAAACTCGCTTCGCTCAGACAACGAAGCTTTCTTTATCCATTTTCTGTCTCGCACAATTGGCAGTGTCAGAAGTGGATGAAAGTCAAATGCAACAGCAACACCAAAACATACAGAACCGAACGCCGACCATTTTTCTAATAGCGGTTGTAGGTCGTTGTTTTTGCTTTTGATTCTGTTTTTGACCTTGCTTTTGACTCTGCTTTTGACCTACCCCCGTTTGAGACGATGTAATTTGTGCTTCACAGAAAATGGATAAGAAAGTGTTGCTGTTTGAGCGTAGCGAGTTTCAACACTTTCCCATTTTTTGTGATGCACAAATTATGCTGGAGCGAAGCGTAAGCACCCCGCAGGGGCGAGTCTACGGTCGCCTTTTTTGGCTTACCTTTTTTGGCGAAGCAAAAAAGGTAAGTGGCTGTCGGGCCACACCCGACCTGTGAACGATCAGTAATCCAAAAAATAAAAGTAAATCAAGATTTATAGAAACAAAAACGAACATACCAAAAGAGACACTCTCAACCCACCGAGAGCAGTTAACAAAAAACGGAACCCCCATGACCAACAACGCACCACAATCAACAAAACAAGTCGTAGTCGCCATGTTCTTCATCGCCCTACTCTTCTTCATCCTCGGCTTCGTCACCTGGCTCAACGGTTCGCTGATTCCTTTCCTTAAAATCGTCTGTAACCTCAACGACTTTCAAGCACTGTGGGTCACCTTCGCGTTCTATATCGCCTATACCGTGATGGCATTACCCTCGGCTGCGGTGCTCAGTCGCATAGGTTATAAAAACGGCATGACTGCGAGCCTCGGGGTGATGGCGGTCGGTGCTTTGATGTTTATTCCTGCGGCAAAAACCAGTTATTACGGTCTGTTTTTACTCGCTTTATTCACACTCGCCACTGGCATGACGCTGATGCAAACCGCGATTAATCCTTACATCGTTTGCATAGGGTCGCGCGATAGTGCGGCAATGCGTATCAGCATTATGGGATTGTTTAATAAAGGCGCTGGCATCGTTGTGCCTATGGTATTCACCGCATTGATTTTGTCAGGAATCGATCAATCGTCAACCTCGACCGCTGCGCTAGCTGCGATGGATCAAGTAGCACGCGAGGCTTTGCGTACAGATCTTGCCACGCGACTGGTAACTCCGTATATCGTGATGGCGATAGGTTTAGTGATTTTTATGGCGATTATTCACTTTTCTTCCTTGCCAGATTTGGACTTACAAGATGAAGAACAAAGCAGCACGACGCGTTTTGGTGTTTTACAATTCCCACAATTGGTGTTGGGAGCAATCACCTTATTCGCTTATGTCGGCGTAGAAGTCATCGCAGGCGATACCATTGGTTTATATGGCCAACATCTGGGTGTCGCACATTTCTTAAAACTGACATCCTATACGATGGCTTTTATGGTTCTCGGCTATTTGCTCGGCGCACTCGCGATTCCCCAATTTTTATCGCAAAAAAATGCACTCGTATTATCGGCAGTATGCGGTCTATTTTTTGCGCTCGGAGTAATCAATAGTTCGTCCACCGACAGCAGCATCGCACAGGCCTTAGTCGGCTGGGCTGGCGTACCCGTCGTTCCCAACTCAGTGATGTTCCTCGCGATGTTAGGCTTCGCTAACGCCTTGGTCTGGCCTGCGGTGTGGCCGCTCGCGCTCGAAGGTTTGGGCAAGTACACAGCAGCGGGTTCAGCGCTGCTGATCATGGGCATTGCGGGTGGTGCGATTTTACCTATGGCTTACGGACATTTCTCTGATACTAGCGGTGCACAAAATGCCTACTGGGTGATGTTGCCATGTTATGCCATGATCTTGTTCTACGCACTCAAAGGCCACAAAATCAGTCGTTGGAAATAATCTCTCACTTTCTATCTCAGCATCATGTTAAATCTCAGCACATTAGATCAACAAACCCTCTTGCCCGGCACCAAAGGCCTCGCATTAACCCAGCCTTTGCAACAAAAGGACATCGCCCAACAACATTGGAATGTGCTGAATGCTGACACTAGCTTCCCAGTCGCCGTACTAAAACAATCCGCCTTGCAGCACAATCTGCAGTGGATGAAAAAATTCTGTGACAGCATGCAGGTCGTACTCGCGCCGCATGGCAAAACCACGATGTCGCCGCAGCTATTTGATATGCAATTAAAAAACGGTGCGTGGGGAATTACGCTCGCGACCGTGAACCAAGCCTTGGTCGCGCATCGCTTCGGCGTGCGCCGTGTACTACTCGCGAATCAATTGATCAGTCGCAGTGATACGCAAGCGGTGCTGGCATTAATGCAAGCAGATCCGGCTTTTGAATTTTTCGCACTGACTGATTCGCTGGATGGCGTACAGCGCATGGCGGAGCAAGTACAAGCGGCAGGCTTGGATCGCCCTCTCCCTCTGTTAGTCGAACTAGGTTTTGTGGGCGGTCGCACTGGCTGTCGCAACCGAGACGAAGCATTAGCGGTGGCACGGGCAATTCATCAGAGCCCTTACTTGCAACTGGCTGGCATAGAAGGTTACGAAGGCCTATTGGTCGGTAAGCACCGCGATCAAGATTTAATCGCGGTGAGAGCCTTTATTAACGACTTAATCACCCTCACCCAACAAGCAGATAATGAGGGCTTGTTTGCTGGCGAGCAGATTTTGTTATCGGCTGGTGGCTCAGCCTATTTTGATTTAGTAGGGCGAGGCTTCGAGCAAACCATGCAGCTCTCGCGCCCCGTCACAGCCATTCTACGCAGCGGCTGTTATGTCACCCATGACCATGGCTTTTATCATCATCTATTGCAAGAAATGCAGACACGGGAAAGTGTGGTCAAAGCTGACAATTTACGCCCCGCGTTAGAAGTCTGGAGCATAGTGCAATCACGGCCTGAACCCGATCTGGCAATCTTGATGATGGGTAAGCGTGACGCATCTTACGATATCGATCTACCTTTCCCAGTAAAAACGCATAGACCAGGTGACAAGTCACAGCCATGCGATTTACCCGCTGGCTGCAAGATAGAAAAAATGAATGACCAACACGCATATTTGCGCTTGCCAAGAGACAGCGCGATCTGCGCCAGTCTGCAAGTGGGTGATTTGGTCGCTTGTGGCATTTCACATCCTTGTACAACTTTTGATAAATGGCCTGTGATCTTAGTGGTGGATGATGACTACCAAGTGCAATCGGCGGTGAATACTTTTTTCTAAACTGTAGGGCGGTTGAAACCCGCACCGCCGAACTTTATTAATCATTGCGCGGGTTGCACCCGCTCTACAAAAAAACCATGCAAACACCAAGCTACGACATCATCATCCGCAATGCCGACGTCATCGATGGCAGCGGCACCGCGCCGTATCGTGCCGACATTGCGATCGCCGACCAAAAAATCGTCGCGATCGCACCCGCACTCAGTTTGCATGGCGATGAAATTCTGGATGCCACAGGCCTCGCTGTTGCACCCGGTTTCATCGACGTCCATACCCATGACGATAGAGAAGTCATCGATGCACCAGCGATGTTGCCGAAATTGACGCAAGGCGTAACGACTGTCATCACGGGCAATTGCGGCATCAGTTTGTCACCATGGTTGGCAGATAAAACACCACCAGCGCCACTGAGTTTAATCGGTACTCAAAAAGACTACCGCTACGCTAGCGTGCAAGACTATGCGAGAGCGGTCAAACAAGCGCAGCCAGCGGTGAACGTGGGTGTACTCATCGGACATTCAACTCTACGCGTCAATGCGGTCGCGGACTTACAACGCGGCGCAAACAATGACGAGATCAAAGTCATGCAAGATCTGTTAGCGGAAGGCATGCATGCAGGAGCATTGGGATTTAGCTCAGGCTTGTTCTATCAAACCAGCAAAGCCGCTGACAATGCCGAAGTCATTGCATTAGCAAAAATCAGCGCCGCTGCGGGAGGTGTGTACACCTCGCATATTCGCGACGAATACAATGGCGTGCTCGACGCCTTGGCGGAAGCCTGCGATGCAGGTCTAGAGGCACAATTGCCGGTCATTCTTTCTCATCACAAATGCGCAGGCCCAGCGAATTGGGGGCGTACCACAGAAACCTTGGCCTACGTCACTGAACGTCGCAAAACCCAAGCAGTTGGACTCGACGCCTATCCTTACACCGCCGGCTCCACGGTTCTCGATCCAGATTATGTCGATGGTGTGATTCGTATCATGATCAGTTTTTCACAGCCGCATCCAGAAATGCAAGGCCGCGATCTCGCGGACATCGCAGATGAATGGCAAGTCGATCAAAAAGAAGCTGCACGTCGATTACATCCCGCTGGTGCTGTGTATTTTCAGATGCGTGAAGACGACGTGGAAAGAGTTCTGAGCTATCCCCATACCATGATAGGTTCGGATGGATTGCCGCACGATAGCCATCCCCATCCCCGCCTATGGGGCGCATTCCCACGCGTCTTAGGTCACTACGGTCGCGAGAAAAAACTCTTCACCTTAGCTGAAGCAGTACGGCGCATGACCACACTCTCTGCCGATCATTTTGGTTTAAAACAGCGTGGAAGAATTGCACTCAACTGCTGGGCAGATTTGGTTGTATTTGATCCCAAAACGATCTCCGATCAAGCAACTTTTGCCTCGCCCAAGCAAGCAGCGACAGGGATACGCTGGGTCTTGGTGAATGGTGCGATTGCCTTGGCTGACGGCAAGGTCAACGCTGTCAGAACTGGGCGTTTTTTAGAAAGGGAGAGCGAACGCTTTGCTGTCTAATAGACGCTGAATTAGTAGCCCGTTGTATGTATGTACTAGTTAGTTAGGCGACTAATTCAGCCTCATCGTTTCTTGCAAGAGAATTCAATGCGGCACGCACCTCCACCGCCAAGCCATCTTTCAACATCACGACACGCTCGGCTGCGTTGATCGTCTCGGGTCGATGCGCCACCATAATGCGAGTGAGCGACAATTGCGCCAATGCCTGATTGACCTTATGCTCATTCTCGATATCTAGATGACTGGTTGCTTCATCCAAGGCTAAGATTTTAGGTTGTTTGTACAAGGCTCGTGCCAATAAGACGCGTTGCTTTTGTCCACCCGACAAACTACTCCCCATATCGCCGACCAAGGTTTGATAGCCCATAGGCATCGCCACAATATCCTGATGAATAGCCGCAGCTTGTGCGCATAGTTCGACTTTGGCTTGATTGCTATGACTATCAAAAAAAGCGATATTGTCACTGATCGATCCTGCCAGTAAAACATCTTCTTGCATCACGGTTCCTACTAATCGGCGGTAAGCACTTAGTCCCAATTGTGTGATAGGAATCTGATCGATTAAGACTTCGCCTTCGGTCGGTTTAAGCAAGCCCAAAATAATTTTGCACAAGGTCGTTTTGCCGCAGCCTGAAGGGCCGACCAAGACAATACTTTGTCCTGCAGGTATCGTCAAATTCACACCGTTTAATACCCAAGGCTCGCCATCGGCATAACGAAACTTCACGTTCTTCAGCGTGATACTGGCCTGTATTCTTGATACATCGGTCTCTATCGCAGCGTCTTTTTCAGCTTCTTCCAAGACGATATCGGCCAAACGTTCACTGTGCACACTCAGCATTTTGTAGCTGACGAATAGACCAATTAAGTTAGAAATACGTCCTGTAAAAGTCCCCGCATAACTGGAAAACGCCATCAACATACCGACCGTCAATGCGTTTTCCATCACTAAACCAGCACCGATGTAAAACAGCAATAGTCCTTGAATACCAAAGATAAAAGTATTACTCACGCTAAACAAGATCGACATTTTTTGCGTCTTGATATCGCGATTCTGCACGTCCATTTTCAGATTTTGCCAACGTGCCAAACGCTCGGTTTCGCGGCCAAATAATTTCAAAGGCGTAATCGCGCGCATAGTCTCTAAGAAATGGCTACTCTCTTTGGCCGACAACACCAAACGCTCTTGCGAAGCCTCACGAAACGGCTGATAAAACGCCCAACGCAATAATGCATAAATAAACACCGCAGCCACCACCAGCAGAGTCAATTTAACGCTATACATCACCATCATGCCTAGCGCCATCAGCACCATTAATCCGTCTAGCGCCGTCTCCAAAAACATACTGGTCAACGTGCCTTGAATCGCACCGATACTGCCAAAGCGCGACACCACATCACCCAAGTGACGCTTCTCAAAATAACTAACGGGTAAACGCACCAAATGCGCCAACACGCGCGCCGACCATTGCATGCTCACATCCATACTCCAGCGCATGAGAAACCAACTACGCGCCAGCCCGATTGCGGTTTGCGTGACCATCAGTAAAGCGAAACCAAACACCAAGACCACCAACAATTCTCTATCTCCACTGACAATCACATCATCAATCACAAACTGATTAAACAAAGGCGCAACGATCGCAAATATCTCCAAAGCAAACGCCAACGCCAAGACCTGAACTATCGCCCGCCGCAAACCAATAATCGGCCCAGTCAAATCACGCAGGTTGACTTGTTTGCGTTCATCTTTCGCTTTGAATTCAGGATTAGGACTCAGCTCCAATGCCACACCTGTAAAGTGCTGTGAAGCTTCTTCTAAAGATACCTTACGCTCCCCCACCGCTGGGTCAAGCAAGATCAAAGTCACGCGACCACGCAAATCCTTTTTGACTGTTTTCAGGACAACAAAGTGATTCAAATTCCAATGCAAAATGCAAGGCAAAGCTAGTTCACTGAGTTCATCCAATTCCAAACGCAGTGGACGAGAATTCAAGTGCATAGACGAGGCATGACGCATCAATTGCGCCAACGTTGCACCTTTTAGGCTAATGGAAAATTGACGACGTAAATCAGCGAGATCGGTGTGGTGACCGAAATGGCTGGCAATCATGGCGAGACAAGCTAGGCCGCATTCTGAGGACTCAGTTTGGAGAATTGGTGACATTTCCATTATTTATTTCCGAAGCACAAGCATCTAACAGTAGGTGCGTCAAAATCATTACGCGTTAAAGAACCGATCTCATTGACCTTATTTATGCATTTATTTTTTCAAAGTTGCAGGCGAGCACTTATGCAATTTATGGTTCGTAGTAATTTTGACGGAGAATAAAACACTCGATAGAACACAATGACGTGTGATCCCAAAGCAATCTATTTAACAAAAATAATGCTCTGTGCCTTTACGTCAAAAATCACTGAATATTTCTTAAGGAAATCCAGTCCGAGAATAATATCAGTCACATCGGAGTCTGGAGAGATAGGATTGTCTTTTACAAAAAAACCTTTTTGATCGACAATATGATTGTCAATTTTCACTTCTGTTATACCAATAGACATCGCTCTAACGTCTCCCCCAACGCCAGAAACCCAATCAATATTTTTTGCTGATTTAAAATCAATAGGTATGCCAATTTTTCGCGCGGTGTTAATGAGCATCGTTGACTTAGATGCCCCGGTATCAATAATTGCCGTAAATGTGTGCGGTCCGATCGTAACGGTAAATTTTGGTTTGGTATTATCTTCAGTCAGACCAAAAAATTTGACCGCAAATGACTCTGTTTTTTTTCGACGGAAAACATTAATATCACAATCGAATTTATCGTAAAAGTACACTTTTCCCTCTTTAACATTAATCTCAATAGTTTTCTTTAGAAGATAATCCGCGCCTAAAATAAGATCGAAATATGGATCAAATCCTAGATTGTGTACGACAAAAAAATAGGGATTCTCGTTTTTTATTCCAGCAAATTCGAATGTTTTAACTTTTGTGATAGATGCCGATGACTCACCAGCGGTGCCTCTTATTTTATGGTCAACCGCCATGCTGAATAACGATAATTTTTTTACACCCGATGGTACAAACGAAGTCCAAGCTGCCCCTGTATCAAGAAGCATCGTAACTTCTTTATCATTTATCGTCCCCTTGACCAAAGGTAATAAATGGCCATCTTGGTAACTAATAGGCAATGAATGTGTCGGTACAGAAGTGCATCTATCCATCGCGAAAGACACCCTTGACATAAGAACCAAGGCAATCGCCGATAAAGTAAAAATTTTAAATAATTTCATTATATTTTGAGAGAAAAAATATCTCTTTATCCAAATTAATTTTTAGAATACACCTGCCAAATAATTCTTTATAGTGACAAATAAAAATCATCTTATCGGCAAGTATCCATGCGCTTAACTAAAAGAGGATTGGGACTTCTATGTGCACCCATCTACCAACCTAGCAAGACAAACCTTCTCAAATTGCCATGCCAATAAGCGACTGGAGAACCTAGACGTCGCCTTCGGTTCTCCAACAAAATGCTAATTACGGTCTGCAAGGTCCCGTAGCTGAAGCTCCAGGAATAGTTCGTGAACCTGTTCCTTTCAAATTAATTTCAACCGAACCAAGCGCGACTTTGCCTCCCGCTTCCCCACCATAGGCCCCGCTAGGAACAGCCGAAGTGACATTCATATTGTTGAACCCCTCCCGCGCCAGCGCATCGCAATACTGACGTAGATCATATGCACTTTTCTCAGCATCGGTCATTCTATTACCTATTATTTCGACCTCTTGTACACCATCGTCATACTCCTCATAACCTGCAAAATCCCCCATCGGCGTATATACAGCTCGAGTTTTAGTTGTTTTGGTCGATCCACCACCTACCAACACTAACTCTTCATTTGAAATTAAACGCATTTTGTGTTACTCCTATACATGGTTAAGTTGAACCCATCGATCCTATACCGATGAGTTTTACTGCCTCCGTACAAGGTGTCGAATACCTGTGTACGGTTTTTTGCGGTGAGTGGGCTGATGCTCACTCACTTGCAAATCTTTACTAGCGCCAATGGCTGGCATTTCATACGCTAGATTTTTATCTTCACTTTACGGCGCAGCCGATCTCGTTACCGCCAACACTGGCTCTATGATCCACTCCCAAATCTTGCGTCTGTCCTGCACCACGTCGGCTTCTAAGGTCATACCTGGCTTGATCGCTTGTGCCTTTCCATAGGCGTTGATACTTTGCTGTTTGAGCTGAACTTTGATGCGATACAAAGCTTCGTTACTGTTAAAACCTAGGATATTTTGTTGGGCATTACTTAGGATGGTGCTGGCTAGGTGTTGTGGTAATTCGTTGGGGGCGAATGGGGTTTTGCTGACATCGATTACTGTGCCGGATTGCAGTCCGAATTTCTGATACGGGTAGGCGTTATAGCGAATCAGAACTTGCTGGCCCGCACTGACAAAGCCTGCGGTTTTGCTTGGGGCATACAGATGCACTTCCAGCGCGTGTTGATCTTGCGCATTAGTCACATTACTGACATCCACCGCTGGAATGAGGGTGGCGAGCACTTGTCCGCCATTGATGTTCTGTCCGGTTTGATTGGTAATGGCAGTGATCATGCCCGCTTGTGGCGCGATGATTTGGCTGGAGTGACGATTATTGTTTTCGGCGATCTCTTGTTGTAAGCCAGCTTTGGCGCGCGCAAGCTGCGCTAGTTCGGTCGCCAACGTATTGGCTAGCGTATTAATTTCGGATTGGAGGTTGACCTGATTTGCTTGCAACTGGGTTTTATTGCGCTGGAGATTGCTTAGTCGCGTCGCAAGATCGATATTCTCTTCTTGCTTTTGTTGGGTCTGGGCGGCGGACACATAACCGCTATTTTGTAGGGTTTGGAATTTCTCTATGCTTTGTTGCGACAAACTTAAACGACGTTTGGCGAGATCGATTTCTTGATCGATTTGATCGGATTCGATTTGTAGATTGGCCTGTCTCTGCTGTAGAGCGATTTTTTTGTCGTTTGTTGCAGTTTCGCGCAGGCGCTGCTCGCTAATCAAAGTGTCTTGACGAGCGCGCAATTGATGAGCGATTAGTGCAGTAATCTCACCTTGGCTGTTTTGTCTTAGGGTAGAAAGTGTGAATAAGACTTGCCCAGTTTTAACTACCTCGCCCTCTTTCACATGGCTTTGTGTCAAAATACCTGCGTTAGGCGCAGCGATACTGATGTTGCCAGCAGTCGGCACCGTGATACCGGTGACTCGCGCTTTCTTAGTCATGCTGCCAAAACTCAGGAAAGCGATCAGGGCGATGGCGACTAACATCGCTACGCCCGCGATTAACCAAGCTGAAATTGGTTGCGCCAAGCGAATGGCGCCCATCCATTGACTGCCAAGTGCTGCGGTGACTTCTGGGCGAAATAGTGGGCTAGTATCTCCCCTACAAACCTCGCTTGAAGGTTCTGTGTTTTCTTTGAAACTCATTTTTTTGCCCGCCCAATTAATTCAAAAAAATATTTCATTTTATGAATTAAAGCACGAGCACAAGCTGAAAAATAGATTTAAATACAACAAACAGAAAATATATATAATATTCTTTAAATTTATTAATTTATAAATATTATTTGGCAGATGGATTTAGCACATCAATGCGATCTTATGTGCCACAAGCCACCCAAGCCTCCACCTTGGGTCGTATCGCACGCTCTAGCGCAACGCCTTGAGTGAAAGTGCCTAAGCTGCCTTGCCGCGCTAAGATACCAACATAGGATTTATTTCTATCCCAAAATGGATAGGCGCCGTAAGCGCCAGGGCTGGAGATGCGGGCTGCGGGGCTGCAATTGAAACTGCTGCTTTGGCACTCATGCCAAGAGCCAAATCCATAATGCCAAACTTCCCCCAAAGCGGCAGCAGGTGAGTAAACTAATTTTGCTGCAGCAGTACGATCCGTCAACAATTGCGCCATGGAGTTGGGATTGAGAAGTTTGCCTTTTTTAAGCGCAGAGAGAAAATCTAAATACTCGTCGCCAGTCCAATGCATACCACCTGCTAAACGAGGATTACTCAGCGACGGTAAATCATAAGTCGCATTTTTAAATAAGCCAGTCTGCTGCTTAAATTCGCTGAACACCTCTTGCCATGAAGCCACTCCGCGCGCTTTGATCGCCATTAGACCGGCGACTTGCAGATGTGTGCTGGCGTAATAAAATCCCGTTCCCGGCAACATTTGATTGTTGGCATTGGCGTTCGCAATCGTATTCACACAGGATTCAAAATTCATAAATCCCGCATTGATACATAGTGGTTCTTCGGTAAGACCCGAGGTGAAGCTGAGTAGATTCGCCAGATTCATTGCTGCTAAGGACGAACCCGCCGCTATCGGCCAAGTGCTGATGCGATCTTGCGGTTTATCTTCTAGTTTCAAATAGCCTTGTTCAACCAGTCGCAAAATAATCACTGCACTGACTAACTTCGAAGTCGATGCCGATTCATACAAAGTCTGCATACGCGAACTGCCGCGCTGATACACATAACGACGACCATCGTCGCGTTCTACGGCGAATGAGAAATCGGTATCTGTTGACAATTGCGCCAACTGATTATTCATATCCGCTTCCAATTGTTGGACAGAACAACTTGATACACCACCAGTGGCGACACCGCTTACATTACTATTACTGGCACTGGAATTGGGGCTGGCACTAGAGCTGCCACCGCAAGCACTGCACATAATTGCGCTTAAGCCAGCGCCCAACATGGTGGTCAATACTTTACGGCGTTTTTGAGCGATTGCGGTGCGTGATACGTTCGCAGAATGGAAGGACAAAAAGGCGCTGAGTTGGGACCGTGTTGATGTATGCATGATGAATCCAAGAATGGTTAACATCACTAAAAGTTAAATCACTCAAGGCTGTCTAATATAACTTTTTACAAATCATTACAGGGCAACACACTCATTTACACCCATTTACGCCTACTTACGACGATTCACTTCCATAAATTAATCAATATCAACCTCGCTGTTGTAGGAATCTCCTCCATTTGAAGGTTTTGACACCTGACCGTTATAAACTACGGTATTCTTGATTCAGATTTCTTTGCAATTAGAAAATATTAAATAGGCAAGCAAGGAAAATAGCGCAACGTAAAATTTCATAGGAAATGTCCATGCCATTCAAGAAAATATTACCCGTCAGCAGCCTTACCCTAGCCTTAGTCACCAGCGGTATGTTACTAACCCAAACTCATATGGCAACTGCTGCCGATGTCATACCAGTACAAGAGGTCATCAAAAGTAAAAAACAACTCGCTGAGTTGGCTGATGCGTTTTACACCGCGCGCGTTAAATTCGATCCACTACAGTTCGCTACCATCAATGGCGATGGCCGCTTCAACGATCAACTCGGTATCAATATCGCACCACAAAATCGCGCTAGACAATTTGCCTTGATGCATAAAATGCAGAAGCAACTAAAACAGATCAAACGCAATCATTTGGCAGAAAAAGATCAGCTCAATTATGATTTGCTGGCGTTTGAATTGGAGAGTGCGCTGCATTTTGAACACTTCCCTGAACATCTGTTACCTATCAATCAGATGGATAACGTCCCCAGTACTTTAGCCAATTTTGCCAGTGGTGATGGCGCACAGCCACTGACGACGGTTGCGCAATACTATGCCTATTTAAAACGTTTAGAGCTTCTACCAGCTTGGATAGCGCAAGCCAAAACCAATATGCAAGAAGGCATACGACGCGGCATTGTGCATCCCAAATCAATCACGCGCGCCATGCTGCCGCAATTCCAACAGCTCGCTGCAAAGACAGCAGAACAAAGTATTTACTACACGCCTATCAAACATTTTCCAGCGCAATTTTCGGTTGAGGATAAGCAAAGACTGACCAAGGCGTATCAACAAACTATACAAACCAAACTCAATCCTGCCTTGACCCAATTACTGCATTTTTTAGAGACAGATTACCTAAAAGCGGGACGTGAGAGCACTGGCTACAATGCTTTACCAAACGGTGCAGCTTGGTACCAGATGCGTATCAAAGACCACACCACCACGGATCTAAAACCCGAACAAATTCACGCACTGGGCTTACAAGAAGTCGCACGTATCCAACAACAATGGACTGAACTCGGACCACGTTTGGGCTATACAGGACCGGCGATTGACTTACCGCAGTGGGTCGAAGCGCAAGACAAATTCAAATCCTTTAACAGTGATGCCGAGGTGCTCGAAGCCTATCGTCAAATCGATGCCAAAGTACGCGCCAAATTACCTGAATTATTCAACTTACTACCCAAAGGAAAATTAGAGTTACAGTTGGAACCAGAGTTGAGCCGCGCCACAGCCTCAGATCACTACACACCGCCCGCCGCGGATGGCTCGGTGCCAGGTATATTCTGGCCGGTAGTGAACGATCCTAAAAAATACAGCCGAGTGGGTATGGCAACTTTGTTTTTACACGAAGGCCAACCTGGACATCATTTACATGCAGCGCTTTTGAAAGAAATTGACTTACCTTTGTACCGAAAATTTAATACGGAAAATCTCAATAGCGCAGCATTCACCGAAGGCTGGGCTTTGTACTCTGAAACTTTGGGTAAAGAGTTAGGCCTGTATGACAATCCTGAATACTATTTTGGGCATTTGAATGACGAATTATTGCGCGCAGTGCGCTTGGTCGTCGATACGGGTATGCATGCCAAAGGCTGGACACGCGAGCAGGCAATTAGCTACATGCAAAAAAATTTAGGCTATAGTGAAGCAAGGGCTAAAAACCAAATCGAACGCTATATGGTGTTACCTGGCCAGGCCTTAGCTTACAAAATTGGCGCACGAAAAATTTTGGAATTACGCGCTAAAGCAGAACAAGCCTTAGGCAATAAATTCAGTCTCGCAAAATTTCATGAAGTCATAATTGGTGACGGCACTTTACCCATGCCTATACTAGAAGCGCAAGTAGATCACTGGATTGCAAAAAATAAGTAATTGATGAAGAAAACTTAGGGTGGTAGTAACTATAGCTGCAGCTGTGACGGAAACATTGACGAATTTGGACAAAACAAGTGATTTCACTATACAAATTACTTGTCCACTCATAAATGCGAAACCAGTCACTACGTTTTCCCTTCACCAGACATGGTCAAAACATGAGAGCGATTTTTCATTATCTACTACACAGTGTTTTAGTTTTGCTTGGCATTGCCGCGCTAAGTTCAGACAATGTGCATGCAGGAGAGATAACGATTGCATTCGCCGGTGATCGTCCACCCTACTTTTTTCGACAAAACGGCCAAGATGCAGGCATAGAGCTCGATTTAGTCAGGCTTATTATGGGCAATGCTGGTCATACCATCAAAGTCGTCAACATACCTAAGATACGCATGCTAAAGTCGCTCAAAGAGAAAGAAATCGATGGCGCCACAACGGTACAAGAAAACAATGATGAAAAACTTTTTTTCTCTGATCGTTATCTTGATTTTCAAAACATCGTTATTAGCAAAGCAAAGCATGATATTAGACTCAAGTCACTCAGTGAGTTAAAACATTACAGCTTCATCATCTGGCAAGACGGCTGGCGCAATTTGGGGCCAGACTTTGAGATGGACTACCGTCCAGATGCGAATGGTATTTTTCCGAAAAATTATAATCAGGCGTTTAATCAATTAAGCCAGAACAAAATGTTTTGGGCTGATCGGGTGCAATTAATTATTATCGACAAAAACATTTTTGAACATTACAAGAATCTATTGAGCAAAGAGTTTGATACCAGCGTTCCACTCACCTATCACGATTTAATTAAATCAAAAACTAGCTATGCAGTCGCGTTTCATCAAGCTAGCTTGCGAGACCAATTTAATGAAGGTCTAAAAAAAGCTCGCGCCAACGGCAGCTATCAAAGAGTTTTGGATAACTATAGGTAGTCAACGACCGATTGGCTGCTTACTAGTGTTGTGACTTATAGCTCATCACCAGCAAGTCCCAATTTTAATCCAAGAAATCGACGGTTCAGCCCTTAAATACCGCCGTCTGTCCCAAAGTTATTGCCCAATACTGGAAAGATAAGCAAACTAGACTCGTCTCAATACTAGTGTAAGTCCTTATCAGGCAGCTAGGCATTGTTTCAACCTCCCTTTTTCGTCATCCTAGCTTTGCTTGCGATGACGTTTTTTTTTTTGCATCTAAGTAATTTTGCCCCTCCCCCTGAAGTAATCCTGATTTTCATTAAGGCACAAGCTGAGAACAGCTACCGTCATCGAGATCGTATAAGTAAGATTGGGGACCCACCAATAAAATCTGTGTTTAACGAGCCACTGCAAATACGTTGGACATCTACTCAAACAGCGCTATACTTTTCTTACAGAAATAGGTATCACCAAGCAATTAGACCAAATCCTTTTAGGACATGCACTCTGCGTAAAAAAACCATCTAAGGAAGACTGCCGCCTGTGTACAAAATCCTTCTCTCACCGATGTACCAAGGAATAGGCAGACAACTGTACTGTGGGCTATTGATTTCTCTATTTCTGGTCTTCTTCACTTTTCATCTTAGCGCTGATTGCCGCGCAGCGATGCCTGAAAAAGTCAATTTACTGATACGCGAACTACGTAACGACAAAGGCGATGTGATACCGATCAAAGAAGATATTCGTCAGCTCTTACTATTTTTAGAACGCGAAGCGAATGTCAGTTTTAAGATTGAATACTATCCCATGGCGCGCCTAATCAACCAGATCAAAACCGGGGATGGTATCGGCTTTGGTCTTTCAAAAAATAGCGAGCGCTTAGAAACCATGCGCTTTTCCGATCCGATTTATGCGAACTATGTGTGGATAGTAACGCGCAAAACGAATACTTTTCCATTTTCGAATATCGATGACTTAAAAGGCAAGACTATCGGTGTGATGCGCGGAGTCAGTTACGGTGACGAATTTGACCAAAAGAAGAACGATGTATTTACCGTAGAAGAAGATACCGCATCACATGTGGCACGATTAAAAAAGCTCGCAATGAAGCGCATGGACGCGATGTTATTTGGCGCAAGGCAAAGCAATTCAAATGAAGTCGAAGCCCTGCTACACCATATGCAAAACGTAGATCGCTCACATGTATTGGATGCTTCTGAATCCGATTTTACGGTACTCAGCAAACCTCTGCGTATTGATGAGTTACATTTTGCAGTGAGCTTACATAAATATGGCGAATTGATAAAACGGATTAACATCGCGCTGACTCGCGGCAAGAAAAACGGAGAAATCAATCGCATCCTCAATCTAGGGAGATCGTAGCCCCTATGATAAGGATAGGCCAAAGCTGTGATTTATTAGCGTTTTTGTTTTAAGAAGCGCACCAGCATATCGCCGAAATCAGCAATATGCTGATTCGAAATAATGTCCAAGCTATCTTTAGGCGTATGCCACTCTGACAAATTGGTCCAATCTATGATGTGCAAAAAAGGCAGGCCAAGCTGCGCGAACGGTAGGTGATCGTCTTCTATCGACACATTCGCCAGCGCGATTTTAGTAGTCGTTTTTTGCGACAATAATTTTTGCGCTAACAGCGGGTGAGAACCATTGGTGATGAATAAATTTTGATTCTTGTGTCCTATCATATCCAGTACCAACACAGCTTTCACAGGTAAATTCTGATAGCTAATGCCATCAAATTTACGTTCTAATGTGGCTGCAAATGCGCGTGAACCGTGGATATTATCTTGTATGCCCAACAAACGATCACCGTCACTCCATTCCGGCAAAGTGGCTTCCTCGCCGTCAAAAAAAGCTAAAGCGATACTACAATCTAGAAAACGACCGCTCTCAGGCATCGCCGCTTTCATGGATGATTCTTGCTTACGAATCTGACTAATCACACGTGCTAACTCCTGCATCGCTGCAGTGGAAGAGCCACCATCATTGGCACCAACAAATTTGAAATCTTTATAAATCTTGGTATCGTAATGTCCGCCTATCACCAGCATGCAACGCTCACTGCCTTTAGAGACCGCAAGGATATTCTCACCTTCGACCTCTTTGACTGGTGCGGCATTTTTATCTTTACCACCTAACTTATCGTGCGCGACATTAGGAATTTTTGTTTTAAATTTTTGAATCTGCGCGTCCCATCCTTGCTTCACCAAATCCGCTTTAATCTCTGCTGCCAGCTTCTTCTGTTCACTACTTGCCATTGGATGCGGGGCACGAGTAAAGCGCTGCATCGCATGCGCGATATTCGGAACACTGAATTGCACAACACTAGATTGCACGAGATTTTTTGAGCTGCCCAAATTATTGTCGAACGGGGACGCGTTCGCAGAGACAGAAAAAACGGCGGCAGTGCAAAATGGTAAGAGCCAAGAACCAGACGACTTGAACATGCAAACTCCCTAATTTATACGGCAAACTGCAAACGATAAAGATTCGCATAGGCAGCGTCTTTCGCCAATAATTCAGCGTGTGTACCTATTTCAACAATCTTCCCTTCCACTAAGACCACAATTCGGCTTGCACGTTCAATAGTTGACAAACGATGTGCAATAACCAGCGTGGTGCGCCCCTGCATCAACTCATCTAATGCGGCTTGCACCGCGCGTTCTGATTCGCTATCTAATGCAGAAGTCGCCTCATCTAAAATTAACACTGGCGCATTTTTATATATAGCGCGGGCGATCGCTAGGCGTTGACGCTGCCCACCAGACAAACGCATACCATTGTCACCGATCATGGTGTTACTGCCTTCCGGCATATCAGCCACCACTTCTTGCAAATGCGCCGCCTGAATCGCATACGCAATACGCTCAGCATCAGGCGTTGGATCACCATAGGCGATATTGGCAGCGATCGTATCGTCAAATAAAATCACATTCTGACTGACCATAGCGATCTGTTGCCGTAAACTTTGAAGCGAAATATCGCTCAGCGCAACATGATCTAGCAAAATCTGACCACTATCGGGCTCATAAAATCTAGGGACCAGATTGACCAAGGACGTCTTACCGCCACCCGACATACCAACTAGCGCTATCGTTTCGCCAGCCTGCACTTGTAAATTAATATCGGTCAACGCGGGCTGCTCTTGTCCTGGGTAAGTGAAATTCAGGTGTTTAAATTCCAATTGACCTGTGGCACGCCCCTGAATCAGCTGACCGCCCTCCACTTCAGGAATTGCATCCACCATGCCGTATACCGACTCGGCCGCTGCCATGCCGCGTTGCAGGGGACCATTCAAATCAGCCAGACGTTTGAGTGGGGTCAATAACATCATCATGGCAGTAATGAAAGTCACAAAATCACCCACCGTGCTGGCGTCTTTGCGGGCTTGTGCCAGCGCTAGCATGATCACGATCGCGACGGCGACTGAGGCCAGTATTTGAGTCAACGGTGTGGTAAAGGAAACCGCCACCGTACTCTTCATCGTATATGAACCTAGTTTTTTATTCTTAGCTTCAAAGCGTTGTTGCTCGTATTGTTGTCCGCCAAAAATACGGATCACTTGATGGGCGCGTGTCGTCTCTTCTATCACTTGCGTCAGTTCTCCACTGACTTCTAGAGATTGATGATTCAACTTACGCAGGCGTTTGCTCACGCCTCGCACCAGAAATGTCATGCCAGGAATGAGAATCAAGGTAACCAAGGTCAACTTCCAATTTAACCAAATCAGATAACCCATTAACACAGCGACCGTCAACGAATCACGAAACAGCGTGGTAATCGACACCTTGACCATTTCGACGATTTGCTGCGCTTCAAACATAATCGTATTAATAATGCGCCCGCTCGATTCGGCGTGAAAAAAGCCGACAGGTACATGCAATAATTTATCGAAGACTTTGGCGCGTAGTTCGTTCAAGAGATTGACCGAAATTCGGCTCATCAAATAACTGGTAGTAAAGGTACAAGCACCGCGGATCACAAAGATGCCGAGCAAAATCGCTGGAACGTACCACAAAGGAAAATCCATTTGCTCTCCTTTGAAGCCATGATCGAGCAACTTACCTAGCCCCCAAGGCAAAGCCACTTCAGTCAATGCCGTACCGCACATGGTCAGCACCGTGAGAACCAAATAAGCACGATATTGGGTCACAGAAGCCCAAAGCCGTTTCAAAATCGAGGTGTTTAGTTTAGCCATGTGGTTTTACTTAATTCTTATTCGTTTCTAACTCAATTAGAAGAACGACGCACTGCATGATGGTCGATACTCGCTAGAGGTATCGCGAGCAAAATCAACATCGCAAACGCAAACACGCCGTCACGCAAAATAGCATTAAAACAGGCGGCAAACATCATGCCTAAAGTGAGCATCGCCAATAACATTGCATGTTCGCTTTGCACTTTAGCCGACATCTGACGAGCGATACGGAGTTGTGTGCCCCAGATCGTTAACAGCGCCACCAAACCAGCGAGTCCGAGTTCAAACCAATACAATAAATAATCATTGTGAGGTGTCGTCATTTTTTCACTTATCTGCCCCTGCGCTTTTTGTTGGTACATGGGCAGCCAATTACCAACGCCATGTCCTGTCCATGGACTTTGCAGTATCATTTGCCAAGTATTCATATACAACTCCAAGCGCATGCCATCTTCGCTCACCTGCTTGGTCTGGCCGAAATCACGCACTTGATGCACGGTACAGATACCGCGATTCAGCAAAATTTGTACGCCGCTCATCTTATAAACATCGTGCATCTCTTTCGCCAAGCAAGTGACTGGCGCGGGTAATTGCGCAACACGTGAAATAGAAAAAGCCGTCAAAAACAACAGACCCGCGACTGCGCCAATTTGCCACCAACGAAAACTAAAATTACGAAATACCAGCAAGCCACACAATAATACGAACAGCAAGCTCGCCGTGCGTGATTTGGTGCATAACACCAAGGCAATTAACACATACCCAAAACTCAATGCACGCCACAGCGTAAAATTTTTACGCAAGCGCCATTCATGCAACATCCACGCAGCCGCTATCGCTAATAACAAACCCAGTAATATGGATTTATTACCTTCATACAAAACATAACTCTTAAACAGTTTAATATCAGGCAACGCACCCAAGCTATTCAGATAAAACAAACTCGCCGCGATCAGTGCACCTAAGAAAAAATTCCGGATCGCCTTTTGCTGCCACACACCACTTCCCACACTCAACATGGGAAACACGAACCAATATGTCTGATAGTGCGAAAAAGCAGATGCGAATTCACCAACAGGATGAGGATGAATCAGACTGATCAGTACCGATACCAAACTTAAGGCAAAGACTGGCAAAAGTAAGGCGGATGATCTTATGCGTGTCCACTTATTCTGCCAATCCCCAGATAAACACCAAGCAAATAAAAACAAAACGAGTCCCGCGTACATCAAACCCACTTGAAAGAACAGCGTCAGTGGTAAGTAGCTCAAAATCTGCGCCGGTAATTGCTGACGCCACACTGGGTTCTCGATATTTTTTAGCATGGGCATATTAGTTATATTCGATCTTCACGTTGGCTGGGCTCAACCAATCACCGAGTTTTTTACGCAATTGATCATCAGGATTCACGCGCCAAGCATCGGATAAATATAACTCGGCAGCCGCTGTGCGATTGGCATAATCAATCAAGACTGGACAACCCTCGCTATTCAAATGTGCCTGCAAAATCTCTGCTAGTTTTTTCGTATCAGCACTGGCATCAAGCTTAACTCGCAAACCCTGAGAAAATTGTACGCGGGCGCGACCGATATCCATCACGCGCTCGGCGGTGATACGCAGGCCACCATTGAAGCGGTCTTCCGACACTTTTCCCATCACCGCAAGAAATTCGTCTTCTTTAAAAATGCCTTTGAATTCTTCGGCCATCTCGCCGTACACGGTCACTTCAACTACCGCGGTACCGTCATCCAAAGTCACGATCAACAAACGACCACGTTGGGTCATCTGAGTGCGCAAACCGGCAATCACACCGCCAATCAGACGTAAATCGCGTGAAGGTTCGACTTTCGCTAAAGTTGTTTTAATAAACTGCCGCACTTCTGGTGCATACGCATCGAACAAATGACCTGATAAATAGAAACCGAGCGCTTGTTTTTCTTCGAGCAAACGCTGGCGATCAGACCAATGCTCCGCCTGCACATACTCTGGCGGCGGAATCATGTCATCGTCGTCACCAAATAAACTAACTTGATTCGCAGAAGCTTCTGCTTGCTCCGCAACGGTCAAAGCAAAATCCACCGTTGCCAATAGCACTGCGCGATCTTGTTTCAAACAATCCATCGCACCAGCGCGTATCAATGATTCAATAGTGCGGCGATTGACTTGGCGTTTATCAACGCGCTTACAGAAATCAAACAAGTCAGTGAACGGTCCGCCATTCTTGCGAGCTGCGACGATACTCTCAATCGCATTTTGTCCAGAGCCTTTGACGGCACCCAAACCATAACGAATTTGGGTGGCTTTCTTACCCGCCTCGCCCACTGGCATAAAGCGATAATCGGATAGATTAATATCTGGCGCTAACATCTTCAGCTTGCAGACATCAATTGCATCTTCAACCAAAATCTTAACCTTATCCGTATCATCCATCGCCAGCGACATATTGGCTGCCATAAACGCGGCGGGATGATGGGCTTTCAAATACGCAGTGTGATAAGACAAAAGCGCGTAAGCCGCAGCATGGGATTTATTAAAACCATAGCCTGCGAATTTTTCCATCAAGTCAAAAATTTCATCGGCTTTTTCTTGTGGTAGACCATCTTTGGCCGCACCATCGCGGAAAATTTGGCGATGTTCCGCCATCTCTTCGGCCTTTTTCTTACCCATCGCACGACGCAATAAATCCGCGCCACCGAGTGAGTAACCACCAACCACCTGCGCCATCTGCATAACCTGTTCCTGATACACCATAATGCCGTAGGTTTCGGACAAAATGCCTTCAGTACGCGGATCGGGATAATCAAACTTCTCACCGTGCTTACGCTTACAGAAGTCAGGAATCAAATCCATAGGACCTGGACGATACAAGGCCACCAGCGCGATAATGTCTTCAAAGCGATCGGGACGTGCGTCTTTCAACATGCCTTGCATGCCGCGACTTTCCAGCTGGAAGACAGCGACGGTTTTTGCTTTAGTGAGAAGTTCGTAAGAAGCTCTATCGTCAAGCGGCAATTTAGATAAATCAAAATCCGCCATCGCTGGATCGAGCATTTTGATATAGCGCACCGCACGATCCAAAATCGTTAAAGTGGTCAAACCCAAAAAGTCGAACTTCACCAGACCAACGGCTTCGACATCATCTTTATCGTATTGCGAGACCACGCCAGAATCGCCGCCCTGGGTGTAGAGTGGACAAAAATCCGTGAGTTTGCCCGGCGCGATCAACACACCACCCGCATGCATACCGATGTTACGCGTGATACCTTCGACTTGCTGCGCTAAGTCAAGCAGGGTTTTCACCTCTTCTTCGTTTTCTTGACGTTCAGCCAGTAGAGGTTCTTCCACGATGGCTTCTGCGATAGTGACTTGTTTGCCCGGTTTAAAGGGAATTAGTTTTGAGACACCATCGCAAAACATATAACCAAAATCGAGCACACGACCAACGTCACGAATCGCGCCCTTAGCCGCCATCGTTCCAAAGGTGGCAATCTGCGATACCGCTTCTTTGCCGTAACGATCTTTCACATATTGAATTACACGATCACGACCTTCCTGACAGAAGTCAATATCAAAGTCGGGCATGGAGACGCGTTCTGGATTCAAGAAACGTTCGAACAGCAAATTGTATTGCAGAGGATCGAGATCGGTAATCAATAGCGCATACGCAACCAAGGAACCCGCACCAGAACCACGACCAGGGCCGACAGGTACGCCGTTATTTTTTGCCCATTGAATAAAGTCTGCAACGATCAAGAAATAGCCGGGGAAACCCATTTTGATAATGGTGTCGGTTTCAAACTTCAAACGTGCTTCATAGCGCTCGCGATTTTGCTCGCGCTTTTCTGGATTCGGAAATAAATTTTCTAAGCGATACTCCAAACCTCGCTTCGCTTCACAGACCAAAAAATCATTAATGGTCATGCCTTCTGGCGTTGGAAAATCTGGCAGCTTCGGTTTACCAAGCTCTAATTTCAAATTACAACGTTTGGCAATTTCCACTGAGTTGGCCAATGCGCCCGGAATATCGGCAAACAAAGCCAACATCTCTTCACGCGACTTAAAACATTGCTGGTCATTGAATTTGCGTGCACGTCGCCCATTTGCCAGCATTTCACCTTCGGCAATACAGGTGCGTGCTTCATGTGCGGTGAAATCTTCTTTATTCAAAAACTGAATCGGATGTGTCGCCACTACCGGCAAGCTCAAACGCTGTGCAAGTTTCACGGCTTGCTTGACGTGTGCCTCCATATTCGGCTGACCTGCACGTTGAATCTCAATATAGAAATGATTGGGGAAGATACTTGCCCACCGCCGCGCATTGCGCTCAGCCAGATCTAAATTCGCATTATCGATCGCAATTCCAACATCACCAAAATGCGCTCCAGAGAGAGCGATCAGACCTTGTTCGCTGTCGTTTTCAAATAACTCTTGTAACCATTCAAATTTAATCTCGGCACGACCACGATGCTGATTTTCTAGCCACGCGCGCGCCAATAATTCACACAAACGCAAGTAACCATGGCGCGATTTCACCAGCAACAAAAGACGTGATGGCTTATCTCTATCGTTGTCATTCGTAATCCAGACGTCACATCCTGCAATAGGTTTAATACCTTTACCACGTGCCGT
Source organism: Affinundibacterium danionis (assembly GCF_042432465.1). Classification (NCBI taxonomy): domain Bacteria; kingdom Pseudomonadati; phylum Pseudomonadota; class Betaproteobacteria; order Burkholderiales; family Oxalobacteraceae; genus Affinundibacterium; species Affinundibacterium danionis. The sequence goes on from NZ_JBHLXJ010000018.1 coordinate 440,854, forward strand.
TTTATAAAATTTAACTAAGCCAAATAAGTTACCCAAATCAGTCAACGCTAATGACGGCTGTTTATCCTTGGCAGCAGCCTTAACCACGTCATCTATACGCACCAAGCCGTCCACGATAGAGTACTCGGAATGCATACGCAAATGTACAAACTGGGGGAAGGCAGTTGCAGGAGAAGATGGCTTACTATTTGCCTCGGAGGGAATTTGAGAGTTGGTAGCGAGTTCTGTATTCATCCCGCTATTTTACCGTGTTGCAGCAGGCTTGGAGTGCAAACCTGCGAGTGAGATATCACTGAATAAAAAGCTGCAACATGACACCACAAAAACCCTAACTTGGTCTTAGGTAGCCAATAAGTGGCCAATTAGTAGCCAATTCGTACCCAATATGCAGTCAAATTCAGGGGGAGAGCCAGAATCAACGCATCAACAAGGTTTAGAGGTCCCACAGCAAATCTGCTTAAACAAGCGAAATGCCGTCTCAGCTGAGCGTGCTGTAGGTAAATTAGTCGTGTTGCATAAATTAGTTAAAATATAAGCGATCAGTATTAAAAAATACGCAGTCTTCTTCCTCTTCGATCAATATTTCTAAGAAGCCGGATTCAATTAATTCTTGTAGCCCCAAAATAATTTTACACTCTGGCAAGTACATGTAATGACGGGAAAACTCGGTAATAATTTGTCGTAAAGACTTTCCAACTTGGCAGAGCAGCCACAAATCATAGGCTTCGTTCGCTTTTAAATGTATAGGAGGACGAGTAATTCTTGGCTCATAAACATGTGTTGCGCGCACGCTGGATTCTTTAGAAATACCTATGACCGCTCTACGTCTAGCCCAAAAAACAGACTCCGTCCACCGCGTTTCTCGTTGATAGTATTGCCATTGAGTTTGCAAATATTGCTTAAATTCTTGCTCTATCGCCTGAGCATAGGTAGTTAGCAATTCCCCATTAGAGAACAAGCTATCAACTGCGATAAATGCACCATGTATGCCGCTCGCTAATGCGCGTGGAATACCTGAGGAAGAAATAGGATCATAAGCGGCAACCGCATCACCAACTGCGACCCAATCTTTGCCTCCTGCTGCATTTAAGTAGGAAGAGTAACAAGGAAAAGAACGTGGTTTCTCGCTAAATTTCGCGGTTTGTATCGATTCACTAATATTGCTTACGTTAGCTAACAACGCGCGCCAAACATCTGGATGGCAGGCCTGTAACTTGTTCACAATATCGGGATCACTCATCAAAACTACCGAGACTTGATTATTCGACATAGGTGAGATGTACCACCAGCCGTACTCACAAGCCACAATTTGATTTTCTATTGGATTTGTCATAATAGCGGGACGGCTTGTAGACAGCTCGCCGATACAACCTACTCCAATTAAACGATCATACACAGTCAAAGCTAGGTTTAAATTGGTGCGCATCACGCCTCGACGCCCCGAGGCATCAATAATGTATTTACAAAAGACAGTCTGCGTTTCTTGATTGCCACGCTTTACTTCCACCTGCCAACCACGTTCTGCTTGACGTACACAAGTCACGACTTGGCTATCACACCATAACTCACCACCACGAGCGACAAAATTATCCGCCAATAAACGCTCTAAGGCCAAACGATCGAGACGCCATCCGCCACCATTCGGCGTAAACATATAGCCGATCTGCCTTTGCACGCCACTTCCCCAATTCACATTAGTGTAAAACGGCGCCAAATCTTGTGTCGCTGAAAATGCGTCCCATACTCCCAGATACTCCAAAGTGGAACGGACACTAGAAGATAATGACTCACCAAATTTCGCTTCCGTGTAATCACCACGCTCAACCATCATTACACTCAAGTCACCGCGTTTCAATAAATTCAACCCTGCTGAAGCACCTGCAGGTCCGCCGCCAAGAATTAACACATCGAGTTGTTTAGCCGATGAGAGATTATCTAGGTGAGAATAATAAGAAGTATCCATGATGAACCTTTAACTGCGAAAGCCGACCAAAGCATCAACATTCGATAAAACCAACTGTGAATTTCATAGCAGCAATTCGCGTGCCAGCTCGTTTTCGTGTAAAAAGTTATCGTTTTTTAATCTAATGGTATGCAATATGCTTATGATCTGGATAAAATGTGGTGTCATGAAAATGAATACCAATTTATCACCATGGGATTTTAGCGATATCAAAACGGTGGGTATTTTACAAAACACCTCGGCGTTGATACCTGTTAATGCTAATTGGGAGTCGATGTGACACATAACACGACCACGAAGTGGTGCGCCATCGTCCTGACATCAGCTTAAGCGCTTGGTTTCTGAATAATGTAGGCTGCACAGTATTTTTTTTGCAGAAACCAGTTATATAAATCCTATGCTTAAGCCATAATACGCAATCGCATCACATCAGATTCACAAGTTTCATCCAAATAGGCGAGAAAATATTTTTCATGTAAAAAATTTTTTACATGTAAATTTTTACCTACCACTGACTAACATTGATTTAGCACATGCAATGAGCACTGTTGATTACACGATCACTTCACCGATTGCGTTGAGCACGCAAAATAATCGCCACCTATTGGCGCTGACGATCGCATGGCATCCTGATCTGGCTCGAATTGGCGATCAATATATAGGCGGTACCGAAGCCGGGGTTATTGAACTGAGTCGTTTTATTCCTAGCTTTCAGCAAATTAATGGTGATGCCTTACCAATAGGCCATGGCGGGATATCAAGAGACCCTGTGCGCATCGTGCGCGATGGCAGTGATGGCATTACAATTTGCCCACCCAATAGCCGCATGGTGGTCGAAGTCAATGGCAAAGAAATTCAAGATATTACCTACCTCAGTGCCGAGCAAATCGAAGCTGGCGCTATCCTCTGTTTAGGACGGGCCGTGTTCGTTTGCATACATTGGATGCGATGTCTGCCGAAATACAATCCGGTGGATGGCTTTCTGGGTGTAGGCAGCAGTGCCATTCAAACGCGCGATTTAATCCGTCTCGCGGCAACTAGTGACAATACCGTTTTATTGCTAGGTGAGACAGGAACAGGTAAAGAAGTTGCCGCTCAAGGTATTCATAATTTAAGTAAGCGCAATACGCATAAAATGGTGTCGGTCAATATGGCGGCCTTAAATGAATCCTTAGCGGCGGCGGATTTATTTGGTGCAACACGCGGCGCTTACACCGGTGCACAAACCACACGCGATGGTTTTTTTAGCGAAGCACAAAATTCAACACTATTTTTAGATGAAATAGGCAATACACCAAGCACCGTACAACCTATGCTGCTACGAGTATTGGAGAATGGAGAGTACCGCCCCTTGGGCGCAACTCGCGACGCCCGCTCTAGTGCACGCTTGATTACCGCAACCGATCAAGATTTGTACGATGACTCATTCAATCATGCCTTATTGCGTCGTTTGGAAAGTTTCATCATACGCATCCCGCCGCTAAGAGCGCGTCGCGAAGATATCGGTTTACTGATTCGACATCTACTGCAAAATAACTCTATCAGTAGCGTTGATGCGACACAGATCCCACACTCCTTGATCAACGACATGCTCAATTTCGATTGGCCTGGCAATATTCGTCAAATGGGAAATGTTTTTAAACGTGCGCTGCTTTCCATCCAAATGGGAGAATTCCCTCAACTAGCCAACATCGTTGAGCGTCCCAAAATGGCGATGGCCACAAGTGTAGAATTGCGCCAACCACAAACTATAGCTCCCACGGCACCTCATGCTTCACCAACTGCGGCTGTAAGCATCGTCACACCCAGCAAGCTAAACCAAGCAACAAGCGACTATGCGCCTACCGAGCGCAAGAAATTACGTGATTTGACCGAGCAGGATGTCGTGGACGCGATGGAGAGGCATAACTGGACGATACAATACGCCGCCGATGATCTGGGTATTTCTCGACCATCTATGTATAAATTAATTGAAAATAATAGCCAAATTCGTCGTATAGAACAGATACCTGCGCAAGAAATCCAAAACCAATTTGAACTTGCCAATAAACACGTTGAACTCTGCGCATCGCGCTTGAAGACACCAAGCGAAGCGCTACGACGTCATTTAAAAGGTCTGGGCTGGATTGCTTAATCTGGCCCACCTAGACGATCTGGCCAATCTGAACCAATAGCTCGAAATACAAACGATCGTGCTTAACGCAAAGCTAGCCTCCGAATAAAAGTGTCGCTGAAGTTTTAAGCCATGAACGCCATACAAAAAACAAAAGCCAGTTATGGATAACACATAACTGGCTTTTTTCAATTGCGCCACATATTCAAAGTTATCTGGCACAAAACGCGACAAATTAAAGTTAATACTAAGGCTGCAAATATTTAGGATCGCGACGCAAGACTAACAGTTCGGGCTCAGCTTCAATCAATTTACTGGAATAACCTAAATGTCTGGCTTTTGCTAAAGCCGATAATGCCTCATTACGCTTTCCTAATATTTCATAGCTGACTGCTGCGCGAAATTGCACTTCTGGGTTGTCTGGCGCTAGCGCAATGACTCTTTGTAACTTACTCAAACTCTCGGTATTATCACCTAACTTTGCCGCATATAAAGCCATGCGCGACAACAAGTCAACATTGCTTGGTGATTGATTCAAACGAATTTGTAGCAAAGCACGCGCCTTGTCATACGCCTTATTGGCAGCCTCACTGCGACCAGGCAACCAAGACAAGGTGTCTGCTAATTTGGCCCAGCCTACATCATCATTGGGATTGCCTTTATCTCCACTCACCGCACTCTCAAAAGCGGCTACAGCGCCAACATAGTCACCTCGCCCAAACAGCACATTACCTAAAGCGGTGGCCAATTCTGCTCCTGAACGCAACTTGAGGCCAGCCTGCAAAATATTGACCGCATCATCAACCCTGTTTTGCTTCACCATAATTTGTGCGCTGGCTATGTAGGCAGAACTGGCATCTGGTTTTAATTTAATACTCAAATCATAGGCATCTAGCGCCGCCTTGTAATTGCCTTGTAACGCGTACACTTGACCTAACTGCTCAGGGAATAGACGCTCTTGTGGAAAACGTTGTGCGGCCTGACTAGCCAATTGCAATGCCTCATCTAAACGCTTGGCACGAATGAGCACCTCTATTCTTAAATTCCAAGCCAGATAACTATTAGGGTCTAGGGCTAAGCCACGCTCCAGTTCCGCCAACGCTTGAGAGTACTGATCGCGCAATGAAAACACTTTAGCGTTAGCAATATGACCTAAGGCCAAAAAGTCGTTCAATTTTAATGCTCGTTGAGCATTTGCCTCCGCTTTTTGTAACCAAACGGTATCCTGACCGGCATTCGCATATCGGAAGCTATAAATAAGTGACAAGCTCGCCGTCGCTGCCGCGTGCTCAGGAGAGCGCGATAAAATCTTCTGAAAGTGTTGTTCCGCCTCATCTAATCGATCTTGTTGATCGGCATAAGCCAAAGCTTGCAAACCATTTTGCATCTCTTGTGCTTCAGAATAAGGCTGAAGATTGGCGCTAATTTGCTTCCAATACGGTTGCGAATACCAAACGCCAAACAAAGCAAGTAGAACTGCAGCAAGCAAAGCTAATCTTTTGATTGGCTTACGCCATTGTTGCCAATCAATTTCACGAGGTCTGGGATCTGGCAATGCGGCCAACTTCAATGATTTCAAATCCAAAGACATAGAACTCAAAGAAGGCGGATCTAGGGCTGCTAGGTAATTGCATTGCACCACCACCTCTTGCATACTAGCTATCCGTTGATCGACCTGACGAGCAGTCATTAATCGAACCAGTTGTCGCAAGGAAAATGGCAAATGATCGGGCCAAGGCCATTGATCTGAATTCGACTGCATTAAGGCGGCGGCTAAAGGCAGACCAGAAAGCTTGGAAAATGGTCGCGTCCCAGTCAGCATTTCATAAAAAATTACTCCAATTGCATACACATCAGAGATAGGACGCAAACTCGATCCGGTCAGAAGTTCCGGCGCCATATAGGCGATCGTTCCCTGTGGATCAGATTGCACTAAAGAGGTGGTGGCATCACGATCAGCCTGTGTCGCCAAACCAAAATCCAAAATGCGTACCACCCCACTAGGTTCTAACGAGTAAGGTTAGATCGTGACGCGAAGCGGCCACGATCTGAACCGTTTGTTGGACGAGCCCGATTTATTTGCGTGTGTTTGGGGATGGCTTATGCAAATAGCTTTTGCCTGTTCGCACTGTT
>NZ_JBHLXJ010000019.1:0-609 GCF_042432465.1 Affinundibacterium danionis
ATATTGCTGGCGTCAATAACCTGTTGAATAAGAACGGCACCTCCTCCATCAGCAGCACCACTTACAACCTGGCTGCTGCCGATGACTGGAATAGTGTCATCACAGGTGGCAATATCGCTGATTTGACCGGTAACGGCATCACGGTCTCGAATGCCGCACCAACCATTATTAACTCCACCTATGATGCCAGTACAGGTACCTTAGTGGTCACCGGTGCCAACATGGTCACGGGCGACACGATTGATGTTTCGAAGTTGTCGATTGCTGGCCAGGGCGGTTCCTACACCCTGACTTCACCGAACGTCACCGCAGCCAGTGCCACCTCCTTTACGGTGACACTCAATGCTGTTGACCAGCTCAACATCAACGGCATTTTGAACAAGAATGGCACATCCGCTGTTGATACCACCAGCTTCAACCTCGCTGCTGCTGCCTCATGGGATGCCAGCCGCACCACCTCTGCCGATCTGACTGGCAACGCCATCACTGTCTCGAATGTCGTCACGCCCACTATCACTTCGGCTACTTTCGATGGTGCCTCCAACGTACTTGTGGTAACAGGCACGGGTCTCGTTAAAACAATTGGTGCCAACAATGACATTACCGTTT